>NZ_JAXCHE010000004.1:0-391810 GCF_037027505.1 Bacillus sp. 204(2023)
ATACCTAGCCAAGCAAGGCTAGGCATGTGGGAGTGCTTTTTCTGCACCTGAAATCAGATGAATATGTAAAGAAACAGCCCAAAACAAAAAAGCTTGTAGAAAAAAACACCGTTTTCTCTACAAGCTGAGGATAGACATCTGTCTATCCTTTTTCTTATGCTCTTACATAATGGAGCTGAACCGCTTGTCCAAATTGTTTTTTCTCTTTTAACCGCAGTTTTGTTTCATTTGTTAGTTCGTGAAACAGCGGGATGCCGCTTCCTAAAACGACGGGAATAACAGTGATGATGAATTCATCGATGGCATCTTCTTTCATAAAGGCATTCACCAGCTCTGCCCCGCCAGCTATCCAGATGTTTGAGCCTTTTTCCTGTTTCAAACGGGCAGTGAAGGCTCTGGCTCCCTCATTGATAAACGTCACATGTTCATCTCGATAACTGTCGGGCGATCCTGTAAAAACATAGCAGGTTTTATCCTGATACGGGAAAACCGGTGTTAGCACTTTAACGTGCTCATATGTGCTCCGCCCTAAAATGACTGTATCAACAGTCTGATAAAAATCACTGTAGCCGTTGTCACCTTCACCTTCAAATTCATCCAGCCAATCGATGCTTCCATCTTCTTTTGCGATCATCCCGTCCAATGAAACAGCCATGTACAGCACAGTTTTTCTTTCCATGTTCTCCTCCTATCGATGCACCATTTGCCCGAATTGCGCTTGATGCAGCCTGCTGTATAGGCCTCCGGCTTCGATCAGGTCTTGATGACGGCCTTGTTCTTCAATACCGTTGTTTGTGACGACTACAATTCTGTCCGCGTCTTTGATCGTCGCCAGCCTGTGGGCAATGACAAGCGTCGTGCGCCCCTCAGACAACTCTTGAAGCGCCTTTTGGATCGCCGCTTCCGTTTCTGTATCAAGGGCTGAGGTGGCTTCGTCGAGAATCAAGATCGACGGATTTTTCAAGAACATCCTTGCAATTGACAGACGCTGTTTTTGCCCGCCGGAAAGCTTCACGCCGCGTTCGCCAATCATAGTATCCAACCCATCGGGCATGTTATGGACGAGCTCTTCCAGATGCGCCTGCTTCACAGCTTGCCAAATGTCTTCTTCTGATGCGCCTAGTCGGCCGTAGGCGATATTTTCTCTAAGCGTGCCCGAGAATAAGAAAACGTCCTGTTGCACGACTCCAATCTGCCCGCGCAACGAAGAAAGCGTCATGTCTTTTATACTGATGCCGTCAATCGTAATGTCGCCCTCCGCTGCTTCATAAAAACGCGGAAGCAGACTGCAAAGCGTTGATTTCCCCGCACCTGACGGACCGACGAACGCCACCGTTTCCCCCGCTTGAATGGATAGGTTGATGTCATTGAGGACATTGTGATGGCCATCATAGCCAAACGAAACATGTTTATAGCGGATATTGCCCTTCAGGCCGGAAACATCTTTCGCATCAGGTGAATCCTGAATGTCCGGCTCTGTCTCCATGAGCTCCATATAGCTTTTGAAACCCGCGATCCCCCTCGGATACATTTCGATAATGGCATTAATTTTGTCAATAGGCCTGAACAGCACATTTGTCAGGAGCACAAACGCCACGAATTCCCCGTACGATAAGGAGCCGCGAATGACAAACCACGTCCCGCACAAAAGGACAAACAGCGTGACAAACCGGGTCAGCATATAGCTGATTGAACCGTTTTTCGCCATGATTTTGTAGGAAGAAAGCTTTGTGACACGAAAACGCTGGTTATTGACGGCGAAACGTTCTTTTTCAAACGCTTCATTTCCGAACGCCTGCACAAGCCGGATGCCGCCGATGTTATTTTCTACACGCGCGCTGAAGTCTCCGATATCCTTGTTCAGCGTGGTAAATGCTTTGGTCATTTTTTTGTTGAAATAAAGCGCTAGCCAAATGACGATCGGCATAATGATAAACGTTAATAAAGCAAGCTGCCAGTTAATAAACAGCATCACTCCGAACGCCCCGAGAATGGTCATGACCGCAATGAATAAGTCTTCCGGACCGTGATGGGCGACTTCACCGATATACATTAAATCGTTCGTGAGCTTCGACATCAGCGTTCCCGTCTTGTTGTTGTCGTAAAATTTGAACGAGAGCTTTTGCAAATGGTCAAAAAGCGACTTTCTCATATCAGTCTCAATATTGATACCAAGCATGTGTCCCCAGTAGGTCACGATATACTGAAGAGCCGAGCTGAGCGCGTACACCGCAAATAACCCGATTGAGGTCGCGATGATCAGTCCCCAGTCCCTGCCCGGCAGCAAGGTATCAATAAAATAATTGACGATCAAAGGAAAACTCAGCTCCATTAAACCTCCCGCGATCGCTGAGAAAAAGTCGAGAAAGAACAACGTTTTATATGGTTTATAATATGAAAAAAATTGCCGCAGCACCCTATCTTCCCCCAATGTATAAATAACTGATAATATTTCTCAATTATACTATACACGGGCTGTTTTGAAAGATCAGATTTCTTTTTTCTTACAGAACACCTGAAAACAGGCGGGCAAATGACTCTTTTGTCCGGTCAGCCACGCCTCTTTTATAAAAGCCGACAGGGCTGAGCTTTTCACTTTCCTGCATATCCTCTTCAAAATGGGTCTCAAGGGTTCGGATCGCTTCGGCATCCGTGAAGAACACATTCACTTCAAAGTTGAGCTGAAAGCTGCGCATGTCCATATTCGCGGTGCCGACGGAGGCGAGATCACCATCAATGATCATGACTTTTTGATGCATGAAGCCTTTTTGGTAGGAGTACACTTCAATGCCCTCAAGAAGCAGCTCCGGGAAATAGGACCTCGACGCGTATTGGGTCAAAAAGCTGTCGTTCTTCTCCGGCACCATAACCCTTACCTCTACCCCCTTTGTCGCCGCTGCTTTTAGCGCCGTGCGAATGGATTCATTGGGGACAAAATAGGGCGTGGCGATCCATATTGATTTCTGCGCTGAAGAAATCATTTCATAATAAAGGTCGCTCATGCTTTCCTTCATGTCAGGGCCTGTCGCGACAATTTGATAAATGCCTCCTCCTTCCACGGGAACCGGGGTATTGTACTCCTCTTGATCAATTAACACTTCATTGGAGACGTATTCCCAATCCAGCATAAAGATAGCGTGGAGCGTTTGCACAATTTCCCCCTCAAGCCGCAGATGTGTATCTCTCCAAAATCCGATGTACGGATCTCTGCTGATATATTCCTTCCCAACATTTAATCCGCCCACAAAACCGGTTTTCCCATCGATGATCACGATTTTCCGGTGATTTCTGAAATTCAGCTTCTGGTTGAAAAACCCGTATTTCAGCGGAGAAAACGGGACGATGTCCACCCCCGCTTGTTTCATTCTCATAATATCTCTTCTTGCCAGCTTCATGCTTCCTGCCGCATCGTATAAAAACCTCACCTCGACACCCTGGCGCGCTTTCTCCATCATAATATCCATCATGCCGCGTCCGAGCATGTCTGATTTAAACATGTAGTATTCAATATGTATGTAAGATTCCGCTTTTCTCATTGCTTTGAAAATGTCCGGGAAGGTTTCTTCGCCGTTTTTCAGCACTTTGATGTTGCTTTTCGTATTGATATTCATATGGGCAGCCCTGATGGAATAGGTAAAGAACCTCTCTTGATTGTCCTTCAGCCCTGTCACTTCGGGCGTTTCCTCCTTGTCAAACAGCTTCCTGAGCTTTTCCCTGTTGTACATTCGTTTTGTCTTAAACAGCTTTCCCTTTACATAAAGCTGTCCCGAAAACAGATAAAACACGTAGCCGGCGATTGGAAAAAAGACAAGAATATGGATCCATAACAGCGTGTGCTGCGAGGTGCGGTTTTCAAGAATTAATGAATAGATGCTGAACAAAATAATGCTTATATAGCAAAGCAATCCTCCGTAAAACTCAAGCCTGGAAACCGGAAAAAACCAAATGACATATGCCCCGATGAGCATCATATATAAAAAGAAAAATTCCAGTCTCCTTTTCAGCATCCTGATTCTCTCCAATCTGATTCAATTACCTCTGTATTACCTCTTTTTTCTAATCGATAAACCTTGTAAGTAAATAACCTCTCCGCCGAAGGAGGAGAGGTTTAGAAAAAACTAACTGTCAAGGAATTCATCCGCATCGTTTCTGCAGAAATAAAGCAAGACTATTGGCAACGTCGAGTGAAGCCTGATGCTACAACATGAACGGCAGGCCGAACCCGCTCAGCACTCCGGCAAGCGCCGAAAAAGAGGCGGCGCTGTGACTGCAAATACGGTGGATAGAGTGAATTTGATACCCATTCTGATGAGAGAAAATATATAAAACGGGAAATTGATCAGAAAGATATAAGGAGTTAGTTAGGCTGAATCATAATCTGCTGTTCCGCCGGTTTAAAATGAATAAAATCCTTGATGTTATTTCCATATACAAACATAACAGGATTCCCGGCCGCCCAGCCATTACCTTGGCAGTAAATATCTTATGTTTTCATCAAGATAAAAAAATCCCCCTCTTGCAAGGGGGATTTTCACGAGCGTTTCCGATATACAACGTAGCTGCGGGTCAGATACTTGAGCGGCAGGCTGAACACGTGAACCAATCTTGTAAACGGCCACAGGATAAAAACGACGTATCCTATCACAATATGAAACTTAAACCATAGCGGGACACTCTCCATCAAAGAGGGGTCAGGCCGGAACAAAGCGATTTCCCTGAACCACGGTCCGACTGTTGTCCGGTAATCGAAGCCTTTCGAATCAATGTTGAGAAACGTGGCCGCAACGCCTGACAGCATCATGAACAGCAGCAGGAGGAGCGTAAGGATATCGGATGGCGAGCTCGTTTTGCGGATTCTTTTGTCAAACAGCCTTCTGTACGTCAGGATGACAAGTCCGGTACATGCCGCAATGCCCGCCGGCAAGCCAGCGCCAATCGCCATTTTGTGATACATATGCTCTGAAATGCCAAGGGAAGCATACACGCCTTCCGGGATCAGAATCCCCATGACATGCCCGCCGACAACACACAGCAGTCCCCAGTGAAAAAGTGTGCTGCCCGCCGCAAGTTTTTTCTTTTCTAACAGCTCGCTTGATTTCGCCGTCCAGCCAAATTGGTCATGCTGGTAGCGGTAAATATGGCCGCCGATAAAGATTGTCAATACAATGTATGGCATAATACCCCAGAGGATCTGCCCGCTCATACCTGAACAGCCCCTTCAACGCTTTCACGTACGCCAATGTTTTCAAGCGCGGACAGCAGCACGTGCAGCAGTTCAGCGTATATACTGTCATTTTTTTCGAGACGGGATGCCAGCTCCTTCACATTGGACAGATATTTCTCAAACACGCTTCTCGCTGCTTCAATTTCTGCAGCCGCAGCAAATTCCAGCATCAGCGGCAGATAATCAGGCAGCTCTTTCTCTGTCGGCAGGAAACCGGATTGCTCGTATGTGTTTTTTAAATGCAGCAATTCAATGCCGCGTTCCCTTTGCTCGCCCGAGTTAAAGTAGGTGACATACATATTTGTTTTTTTCCCAAAGTCGAACGTATAGACATAGTGTTCAATCAGCGCTTCCGGTGAAAAGCTGGCTGACGCCTCGAAAAAGTGCAGCAGCTTCTCCCGGATTTGCCGGTTGCTGATTTCATGGATAAGAGCCTTCCAATCGGGAATCTCAGCTCTCCACTCTTCATCCGGATAAGAGAGAAGAGAGGAAAGAGCGGAGAACGTAATTTGCCGGTCTGTGGTGTTCATCTTGTTACACCTCATTTATCAAAAGTTAGAAACAGGAGCCGGGGCCGCCTGAAAATGATAAGCCGCAGCTCCCTTGTTCAGCATATAAATCTGAAACTTCTTCTCGATGACTGCTCGGTATCACAAAGCGGTCATCATATTTGGCAATCGCAAGCAGCCGATACATATCTTCAATTTGCTGTTCTGTTAAGCCGACACTGGAGATCAGTTCCGGGTCGATTGATTTATTCGTCTGGATCGCTCTCATATACTGGCGCATGACAGACATTTTCTTTAACGTTGACCGGATATGATCCGTATCACCGGCTGTTAACAGCTGCGCCAAATAATCTATCGGGATTCTCATTTGGTCGATAGCCGGAAAAATATCTTCCGCGGATTGCCGGCTGCCTTTTCCTTCAAAGAGATTCATAATCGGGCTGAGCGGCGGAATGTACCACACCATTGGCAGCGTACGGTACTCAGGATGAAGCGGCAGCGCAATCTTCCAGTCAATGATCATTTTATAGATCGGCGATTGCTGCGCAGTCTCTATCCATTCAGCCGGAATGCCTTGTTCTTTTGCCAGTTTGGCAACCTCAGGATCATTTGGATCAAGAAAAACGTCCAATTGGGAATGGTAGAGATCCTTTTCATTTTCAACAGATGCCGCTTCCTCCACTTTGTCCGCGTCATACAGCATGACGCCGAGGTAGCGGATTCTGCCAACACACGTCTCAGAGCAGATGGTTGGCAGTCCCGCCTCCAAACGCGGAAAGCAGAGTGTGCATTTTTCCGCTTTGTTCGTTTGCCAGTTAAAATAGACCTTTTTATAAGGACAGGATGAGACGCAATATCTCCATGAACGGCATGCGTTTTGATCCACAAGCACAATGCCGTCCTCCTCGCGTTTGTACATGGCGCCGGATGGACAGGATGAGACGCACGCCGGGTTGATGCAGTGCTCGCAAATACGGGGCAAATACATCATAAAGACCTCATCGAATTCTGTTTTGATCGATTCTTCCATCTTTTGTACGTTGGGATCTTCAAGTCCCGTTATGTGGCCGCCCGCGAGATCATCCTCCCAGTTCGGTCCCCATTCGATATTCATGAAATCCCCCGTTAAGGACGATTTCGGGCGTGCTACCGGCTGGTGTTTTTTCTGCGGGCTGTTCGTTAATGTTTCATAATCATAGTTCCAGGGCTCATAGTAATCATCAATCGACGGCTGATTCGGATTATAGAAAAGGCCTGCAAGCCGATTGGTTTTCGAGCCCGATTTCAGCTCGAGCTTTCCTTTTTTCAATGTCCAGCCGCCTTTATATTTGTCCTGGTCCTCCCATTGCTTCGGGTAGCCGATGCCCGGCTTTGTTTCTACATTATTGAAGTACATATATTCCGCACCGGAACGGTTTGTCCACGTGTTTTTGCAGGTGACGCTGCACGTGTGGCAGCCGATGCATTTATCCAAGTTCATGACCATACCGATTTGCGCTTTAATCTTCAAGCCAATCGACCTCCTTCAGCTTGCGGATGACGACGTTCAGGTCGCGCTGATTCCCCGTTGGACCGTAATAATTAAAGCCGTAGCTGAGCTGGGCGTAGCCACCGATCATCTGTGTCGGCTTGACGTGAATCCTTGTCGGGCTGTTATGGGTGCCTCCTCGGTTATTCGTTAGCTTTGTGCCTGGCACGTTGATGTGGCGGTCCTGGGCATGGTGCATAAACGCCATTCCTTTAGGAATCCGATGAGACAAAACCGCTCTTGCGACGACAACGCCGTTTCGGTTGAAGCATTCAATCCAATCGTTGTCTTTGATATCCGTATCCTCTGCATCATCTTTATTCATCCATACGGTCGGTCCGCCGCGGAACAGCGTCAGCATCGGCAGGGAATCAAAATACATGCTGTGGACAGACCATTTATTATGCGGCGTCAAATAATTAAGGACGATTTCTTTTCCCTCTTGATCAGGCCGCTTGCTCAGAAACGGGCGATGCTGGAGGATCGGTTTGAATGTCGCCATCGTTTCACCGAATTCCATCATCAGTTCATGATCGACATAATAGGATTGTCTGCCTGTCAGCGTCCGCCACGGAATTAATTTTTCAACATTCGTCGTAAACGGCGAATACCTGCGCCCTCCTTTTTCAGAGCCGGAAAACGCTGGAGACGTGATCACCGTTTTCGGCTGGGCTGTAATTTGTTCGAACGTAAAGCATTCTTCCTCGCGTTCTTCCGCCAGGTCTTTCAGCTTCAGGTTCGTGATGTTTTCAAGTGATTCCCATGCTTTTACTGCGACCTTTCCATTCGAAGTGGATGATAGGGTTAAAATCGCTTCTGCAGCCTGCTTTGCTTCACTTATATTCGGACATCCCTTTGCGACACTGTCCGAGGTGATTTCTCCCAATCTCTGTTTGAGTGATTCATATTCATCGGCTATTGACCAGCTCATCCCTTTTGTTCCGCTCGGCTTTAAAGCAACGTTCGGACCAAGTGCAGTCATTTTATGAAAAATGTGTTTGTAATCCCGTTCAACGACTTGGATGTTCGGCATCGTTTTTCCCGGAATGGCTTCACATTCGCCTTTGCTCCAGTCATTGATTTTGCCGAATGGCTGGGCCAATTCCTGCATGGTGTCATGGAGGAGCGGCGTCGCAACCACTTCTTTCACCGGCTCCATATCGACTTCTTCTGCCAGATCGGAAACGGCTTTTGACAGCGCCTTGAAAATATCCCAGTCTGACTTCGATTCCCACGGAGCCGAGATCGCAGGAGCAAATGGATGAATGAACGGATGCATATCTGTGCTGCTGAGATCGTGTTTTTCATACCACGTCGCTGCCGGCAGCACGATATCGGAATACAGCGCCGTACCGGCCATTCGGAAGTCAAGATTGATTAACAAGTCGAGCTTTCCTTCCGGGGCCTGCTCCCGCCATTTGATTTCTTCAGGGCGGATGCTGTCGCTATCGTCATTCATCAAGCCGTTTGTCGTCCCCAGCAAATGCTTGAGAAAATATTCATGCCCTTTTCCTGAGCTTGAGATCAGATTTGCCCGCCATACGAAGAGATTTCTTGGAAAATTCACTTCATTATCAGGATCTTCAATCGCGAATTTCAGTTTTTTCTCTTGGAGCTGTGAGGCCACGTACGCACCAACGTCTTCAGGTGTTTCTGCCCCTGCTTTTTCAGCTTCTTTATACAGATCGATGCCATTTTGATTGAAAGTCGGGTAAGACGGAAGCCACCCCAGCCGCGCGGCCAGCACATTGTAATCAGCGTGGTGCTTGTAGCGGGATGACGCAGCAATCGGCGATGCCAAATCACTGATCGGCTGGTCCTCATAACGCCACTGATCTGTCGCAAAGTAGAAAAATGAGGTGCCGTTTTGCAGCTTGGGCACGCCTTCCCAGTCCTTTGCAGTTGCAATCGTCTGCCACCCTTCAGCAGGTCGGAGCTTTTCCTGCCCCACGTAATGGGCCCAGCCTCCGCCGTTTACGCCTTGGGCGCCTACAAGTAAAACAAGATTTAACACCGCTCGGTAGATCGTGTCGGAGTTGAACCAGTGGTTAATGCCGGCCCCTACGATAATCATGGACCGGCCGTCTGTATCGATCGCATTTTGGGCAAACTCTCTGGCAATCTTAACGACAGCTTCTTTTTTGATTCCTGTCATTTGTTCCTGCCAGGCAGGCGTAAACGGCTCAGGATCATCATAGGAGACAGCCGATCGTTTACCGATACCCCGGTTCACGCCGTAGTTAGCCAGTATCAAGTCAAACACGGTCGTGATGTACGTTTCTTCACCGTTCAGGTTCATTTTTTTAATAGGAAGATCCCGCTCGAGCACTTTGTTTCCGTCATTTGAAAAATACGGGATGCGCACCGTGCCAATTTCGTCCTCTATTCCCAGCACAGAGAGACGGGGTTCAATCGGTTCCCCGGTTTCTTCATCAATCATGTGCAGGTTCCATTTCTGCTGCCCGTCCCAGCGCGAGCCCATTGTCCCTTGGGGTATGGCAAATGAACTTGTCTGTTCATCCCAAACCGCAGGCTTCCACTGATCATGCTTTGTCTGCCGCCCGATGTCCTTCGCATGCAGAAACCGTCCCGCTGTGTATACGCCGTTTTCTTTTGACAGGGTGACGAGAAATGGAAAATCAGTGTATTGCTTCGCGTACTCAATAAAACGTTCAGTTTCTTGGTTCACGTAAAATTCCTGCAAAATGACGTGACCCATCGCCATCGCAAGTGCCCCGTCAGTCCCTTGGCGAATACTCAGCCAGTCATCCGCGAACTTTGAGGATTCCGCAAAATCCGGACTGATCGAAATGACCTTAGCGCCTTTATAGCGGGCCTCCGCCAAAAAATGCGCGTCAGGCGTTCTCGTTAACGGAACGTTGGAGCCCCATGTGATAATATAGCCGGAATTGTACCAATCACTGCTTTCCGGAACGTCCGTCTGGTCACCCCAAATTTGCGGAGATGCCGGAGGAAGATCCGCATACCAGTCATAAAAACTGAGCATAGGGCCTCCGATTAACGACATAAACCGGGAGCCTGATGCATGGCTGATCATGGACATGGCCGGAATCGGAGAAAAACCGACGTTTCGATCAGGCCCGTATTTCATCACTGTATACAGCAGAGAGGCTGAAATCAGCTTCAGCACCTCCGGCCATTCAGCGCGCACAAACCCGCCTTTCCCTCTCGCCTGTTTATAGGACTTCGCTTTTTCAGGGTTTTCGACGATCGATTTCCAGGCTTCCAATGGATTTTGATGTTCTTGCAGTGCCTCCCGCCATAAATTAATCAGTACACCGCGCACGTATGGATATTTCACACGCAGCGGGCTGTAGATATACCATGAAAAACTGGCCCCCCGCGGACAGCCTCTCGGTTCGAAATCAGGCATATCCGGGCCTGTTGATGGATAATTCAAATTTTGCCCTTCCCACGTGACAATTCCGTTTTTGACATAAATATTCCAGCTGCAAGACCCTGTACAGTTAACGCCGTGGGTGGAGCGAACGACTTTGTCGTACTGCCATCTGTTTCTGTATACATTCTCCCAATCGCGATCTTCGCGGGTGGTTTGGCTATGTTTATTTGAATGGTGTTCGATAGGAGAGAAATAATTCAATCTCCTAAACAACGGACTCCTTTTCTTTTTCTTCATGAGAGTTCACTCCTTCCGAGTCAGGTGATGCTAAGTTCACTATAAACAGAGACAGCGTGTTTCCTTGTGAACTATGTCACACACTCTGCTTTTTTCACAAAATGTTCACACAAAGGAGAAGGAAGGCTGAGTTCAGACAGGACGCTTGGGTCATTAGCTGCCTTTCATTCAAAGATCAAAAAAAACCGGCTCTATTTAAGAACCGGGCTCAGCGTTTTCATCCTGTGATGTATGCAGATACCGCAAAAATAATTGATAGGAACAAAAAACATTTTGCTGAAGCATAGCCAAAAAGTTCATTTGCAGCTGCGGATGATAAGACATCATTTTCTTAAATATGTAATATGGGATGTTGAGAATCAGAATGTCTGAAGTGGCATTGACTGAGATAAAGGGCGATAAATAAAGCCCGCCTTTTTCATCAATCGGAAACACATCGCCTTTTTCCCACAGCGCAACGGTTTTCGACCCTTCAGGGAGCCTGCTGTCCATGAAACGGACACTGCCTTTTAATACAATATAAACAGATTGAGAATGAAGAAAAGATGGAGACTGATCACATGAGCCGCGGATAAACGTGCCGTTTTTCAGCAAAGTTTCGACAATGGATAGAGGCACTTCATTAAACATAGGAAGTTGTTTCAGAAATAATAAATAGTCACACTGATTCATAGGAAAACCTCCTGTGCTAAGGATAGCTTTAGTGTAGCTCGACTGAGCCTGTACAGCAGTGATGTATTTCACAGCCTGTATGATGAATGTCACTTATCAGGAGGGTGACTGCATTTATAATGATAGAAAAAAGGAGGATTTCGATGAAGGCGCTGATTCCGAAGCAGCACGGCGCGTGGGCGATGCTGCTGATCCCATTTTTACTCGGCATGGTCAAGGGAGGCCCCGTTATTTGGCATATTCCGCTCTTCCTAGGCTGGCTTTTCCTATACTTAGCGGTTTATCCCGTTACGCTTGCCTTAAAAAAGAAACAAAGCAAACCATATCAAAAGTGGATGTGTTATTACGGTTTTCCCGCCTGCTGCTTTTTGATGATCTCGGTCTTTCATAAGCCGCCTCTCATCTGGGTGGGCGTTTCTTTACTGCCGCTGTTTTTCATACATATGTATTTTGCCCGCCGAAAAAACGAACGAGCCCTATTGAATGATGTTGCAGGTGTCTTGTTCTTTTGTTCGGGCGGGTTTGCGAGCTGCTGGCTGGGGATGGGAACCCTCGACGGCTGGGCTTGGTTTATTTTCTTGCAGTCTGCTTTATTTTTTATCGGGAGTTCCTTTTATGTGAAATCGGTGATTCGTGAAAGAAAAAACAGGACATTTGCATACTGGTCATGGGGATATCACCTGCTGCTCCCCTTTTTATCCGCTCTTTTTGGAGCAGGATGGGCGTTTCTCGCTTTTATCCCGAGCAGCTTGCGGGCATGGTTTTTTCATGGAAGGGATTGGCCCGTAAAAACGATTGGCATTCTGGAAATCGTGAATGCCTGCTTCTTTCTTGCCGTCATGTGCCTGTTTATCACAAGGTGAAAAAAACAAGGACACCGCTGTCCTTGTTTTTTTCAGTCAATATTGCAAATCTCCAGCGGGCAATTTTCACACTCAATCTCACATCGTAAATAGTCCCGCTTGTGCAAAATAATTTTTCCGGATTCGTCTATCGAAATAACCCCTTTTTTGCGGAGATCTCCCAGCATACGGTTGATGCTTTCCCGTGCAGCCGCGCAAAACTTTGCCAAATCCTGATTTGTCAGGACAATGTTAATCAGAATGCCGTCGCTTCGCTCCACTCCGTAGCTGTTTGATAAGCGGATAAGGGTAGAATAGAGCGCCCCCTTTTTGCCATGAAGAAGCAGATCCCTGATTTTGGACTGAATCTTCCGGAGGTGCGTGCTCATCCATTTCATAAACTCAAATGTCAAAGCGCCGTTTTGGATTAATTCTTTTTCCAGCTTATTTTTATTAATGACGAGCACCTCGCCATCCTCTAGCACTTTTGCACTGAGCATATACCTTGGTTCTTCAGTGAAAAGTGTTAATTCACCGACGATATCATGCTTTTGGCAGATTCTAAGCGTCAGGTCTTTTCCGTCAGATGTCAGCTTGCCGATTTCAATGAGTCCTGATTGAATCAGATAAAGCTCTTCTGCATCCATTCCTTCTTGAAACAAATACGTGTGTTTTTCCATTTTTCTTTTCGTGCTGATCGATTCCAGCAATTCATGCAGATCGCTGGATATAAGATCACTATCAGATGGTCGAACAGAGAGAAAATTCATGAGCTCACCTCGAAGAAAGTCACGTTGTGTGTTTATTGTAACGTGAATTGATTTATACCCATCGAGAAAAAACTAACAATCTTGTGAATGCCCCAGTGTTAGTTGATGCTCTGGCTGTTTCTCTCCGTGTGTGTTTTCATTCTTTCCTGCCAATACATCCATATGACAAGGACAAAACTGGCTAATGCCACCTCTGAAAGCGCCATAAACCCGATCGCGTACTGGCCTGTTGCCTGAAATACACTCGCCAATATGAGCGGAGGAAAAAAGCCGCCTAATCCGCCCATGGCAGACACAATCCCATTGGCAATCCCCGCTTGCTTCGAAAAATAGAAAGGCACCAGTTTAAAAACAGTCCCGTTTCCTATGCCTGAGCAGACGGCCACGGTTAATGATCCAAACGTATAAAGCCCGATTGTCGGCGAGAACGATAGGATAATGCCTGATAATGTAAGCCCGGCAAAAACAAACATCAAGATGCGGAGCGGGCTCATTTTATCAGCCAGGAATCCGCCCGCAGGCCTGAGCAGCGTAGAAACCGCAATAAAGCCAGCCGTCCGCAAGCCGGCATCTGCAGGATTCAGCCCAAAATGCTCCACCAGAAAGTTCGGCAGATAGATAGTGAAGGCGACAAAGGCACCGAACGTAATAAAATAAAACAGGCTCAGAAACCATAGCACATGATTTCGGTAAACGGCTTTGATTTGAGTCTTAACAGAAACTTTGACCTTCTTCTCATGCCTGTCGCCAAACAAAACGTGCAGTAAGGCAAAGACAGCCAGCAAAACCAGATACAGCTGCACGGTTGATTTCCACCCGACGGCTTGAGCGATAACCGGCGCTGCAAATGTCGTAACGGCTGTCCCGATATTTCCTGCACCGTAAATCCCATTGACGACACCGTGCTTTTCTTTCGGATAATATTTCGGGAGGGAGGTCACTCCAATGGAAAACACCGCTCCCCCGATCCCTAAGAAAAAGCCGCCCGCGATTAAATCAAACAGAGAATCCGCGATACTGATCCAAAATACAGGAAATAAAAGCAGGATGAAGCTGATCATAAACATCAGCCGCGCGCCAAACCTGTTCGTTAAATACCCTAAAGGAATGCGGAGAAGCGACCCGAGGATCACAGGAATCGCCGTCACCAAAGAAATCTCACCCTTGCTTAAATGAATATCTAATGTGATTTGGGAAATGAGTGATGAAATTAGCACCCAAACCATAAACCCTGCCACCAAGCTTAATGACTGTAACGATAATTGAATGTGTTGACGGTTGATCATTTGGCTTGCCCCTTTCAATGATTCAATAATCAGTCTTATCATACAAAAACTCGCCAAACAGGATTGTGAATTACATCACACGTTTTTCTCATAAAAAAGGACAAAGCCCGAAGACTTTGTCCTTTTGATCGTGATTACATTTTTTCCGGAGCCGATACGCCGATCAGCTGAAGCGCATTGTTCAGCGTAATTTGCGTTGCCTTCATTAAAGCCAGGCGCGCGCGGCTTTTCTCTTCATTTTCAGGGTCGATGACTTTCTCTGCGTTGTAGAAGCTGTGCAGAGCAGAAGCCAGATCATAAATATAGTTTGTGACACGGTGCGGAATTCGTTTTTCCGCTGCTTCCGCCACTGCCTCTGGGAAGCCGCCGATCGTTTTCAGCAGATCGTATTCTTTTTCTGATTGAATATGGCTGAAATCAAGATCTGCCACCGGTTTAAGTCCCTGCTCTTCCCCTTGGCGAAGCATGCTGCAAATACGGGCATGCGCGTATTGTGCATAATACACAGGGTTTTCGTTAGATGTTGATACAGCAAGATCTAAGTCAAAATCCATATGGGTGTCCGCACTTCGCATTGCAAAGAAGTAACGAACGGCATCCAAGCCGACTTCTTCAATCAGGTCACGCATCGTTACGGCTTTACCGGTCCGTTTGCTCATTTTCATTTTCTCGCCGTTTTTGTAAAGGTGAACGAGCTGAATGATTTCTACTTCAAGCGTTCCTTTTTCATAGCCCAGCGCTTCGATTGCCGCTTTCATACGAGGGATGTAGCCGTGGTGATCGGCACCCCAAACGTTGATAAGCTTATCAAAGCCGCGGTCAAGCTTGTCCTTATGATACGCGATATCAGGAAGCAGGTACGTGTACGTGCCGTCCTTCTTGATCAATACGCGGTCTTTATCATCGCCGAACGTCGTGGAACGGAACCAAGTCGCGCTGTCTTCTTCATAGACGTGGCCTTTTTCACGGAGCGCTTCAAGCGCCTTGTCGATTTTTCCATTTTGGTACAGAGACGTTTCTGAATACCACACATCAAACGGCACACGGAAGTTTTCCAAGTCCTTGCGAAGCTTTTCCAGCTCGTATTTCAGGCCGTATTCACGGAAAAACGCGAGGCGTTCACTTTCCTCTTCGTTAACGAAACGGTCACCGTATTCCTCAGCGAGACGCTTTCCGATCGCAATGATATCCTCGCCGCGGTAGCCATCCTCCGGCATCGGTTTTTCCAATCCGAGTGCTTCAAAGTAACGGACTTCAACAGAAAGCGCCAGATTGTTGATTTGGTTTCCCGCATCGTTAATGTAGTATTCGCGGCTTACATCGTAACCCGCTTTTGAAAGCACGTTGCACAAGGAATCGCCGACAGCCGCCCCGCGCGCATGCCCGAGGTGAAGGTCTCCCGTCGGATTCGCTGATACGAATTCTACCTGAACTCGTTCACCGTTTCCGATGTTCGTTTCCCCATATGCTTCCCCTGCTTCCAGTACAGACGGAATCAGCTTTGTTAGATATTGATTGTTCATATAGAAATTGATAAAACCCGGGCCGGCGATATCCAGTTTTTCAATCGAAGCCTTTCCTTTATCAAAATGAGCGACAATCTCTTCAGCGATTTGGCGCGGCGCTTTTTTTGCGACTCTTGCCAGCTGCATCGCCATATTCGTTGAGTAGTCGCCGTGTGTTTTATCTTTCGGTGTTTCTAAAACAACATTGGGAATCTGGCTTTCTTCAGCCAGTCCCGCTTTCAGAACGGCCGCTTTGATTTCTTCTTTCAGCACGTCCTTCATTTGTTCCGCAATGTTCATGCGTGAGTTCCTCCCTCATACGTGATCGTCATATTATGTAAATGCTCCTGCTCGTCTCCGACATGCATGTCATATGCGATGCTGATACGGCCTTTTTCTTCATCGAGATCAGATTGAATCGATTTTGTGCTTGTTTTCAGCTCAAGCTCACCAAATGACATTTTATATTTAGCAATTGTGGAAGCTCCCGTTACGAAACGCTGATTCATTTTGACAGCGCCTGACCTCATGACCAGGACTTCGCCTTCGCTTACTTTCACAATCGTTTTGACTTTGCCTAAGTCGTGTTCTTCATAATAAGATAGATACACTTTATTTTGTTTTACATAGTAAAATCCGGTGGTGCGGAATTCGATGACTTCTTGGTTTCCGTCATCCTCGATCACAGACTTCACATGGAGTGTTATCGGTGTCTCTTGCTTCATTCTGACACGTCCTTTTCATCATTCCACTTTGACTTGAATAGTATAATCATTCGGTTTGTAAACTTCAACTGCTTCTATCTTACCATCATTGCTCATCAGATTTGAAGATAAACCTCATAAAAAGCATTTCCTTATATAGAAGAGAAAATCATATCACTAATTACCTTTAGGAAATGTTACATTTTTCCGAAATCTATCATTTCCTTTTCACATTTTTTTCAAATTATATGTATTGAATTAGTAATTTGATAGTTTTAAGATAAAAGTACAACATAGATCTGCTAGAAAAACAAAAAAAAAGGGAGGATTCAATTATGAAAAAAGCTGTCATTGTAGAAAACAAAGGTTGTGCAACATGCTCGATCGGAGCCGCTTGTCTAGTGGACGGTCCTATCCCTGATTTTGAAATTGCCGGTGCAACAGGTCTATTCGGTCTATGGGGGTAAGGATCTCCCAAAAGGGCATAGTCATTCTACTATGCCCTTTTTAAGTAAATTACAATTTTTAACTAAAATCTACCTCTTGGATATACATACACAACCGTTTTTCATTTGAATCATATGTATAGGGGATGGTATTTTGTTTATAGAGCAGATGTTTCCATTTATTAATGAAAGTGTAAGAGTTCACCAGCTTCCTGAGGGCGGCGTGTTAGAAATCGACTACTTGCGCGATAATGTCTCCATTTCTGACTTTGAGTATTTGGATCTCAACAAAACGGCTTACGAGCTCTGCATGCGCATGGATGGCCAAAAAACAGCTGAGCAGATTTTAGCTGAGCAATGTGCAGTGTATGATGAATCACCGGAAGACCATAAAGATTGGTATTACGACATGCTCAACATGCTCCAGAACAAGCAGGTTATTCAGCTTGGAAACCGGGCCAGCCGCCATACAATCACCACGAGCGGAAGCAATGAATTTCCGATGCCCCTGCACGCCACCTTTGAACTGACGCACCGCTGTAATTTGAAATGCGCCCACTGTTATTTGGAAAGCTCACCTGAAGCGCTCGGCACCGTGTCGATTGAGCAATTCAAAAAAACGGCTGATATGCTGTTTGATAACGGTGTATTGACATGCGAAATCACAGGCGGAGAAATTTTTGTCCATCCAAACGCCAATGAGATTCTTGACTATGTGTGTAAAAAGTTCAAAAAAGTCGCTGTCTTAACAAACGGAACACTCATGCGAAAAGAGAGTTTGGAGCTTTTGAAGACTTACAAGCAAAAAATCATCGTCGGCATTTCTCTTGATAGTGTCAATTCCGAGGTCCATGACTCCTTTAGAGGGAGAAAAGGCTCTTTTGCCCAAACTTGTAAAACGATAAAATTGTTGAGTGACCACGGTATATTTGTCAGAGTCGCCATGTCTGTCTTCGAAAAAAACATGTGGGAAATCCACGATATGGCCCAAAAGGTTCGGGATCTCGGGGCGAAGGCGTTTTCTTACAATTGGGTTGACGATTTCGGAAGAGGCAGGGATATTGTCCATCCAACGAAAGACGCCGAGCAGCACCGCAAGTTTATGGAATACGAGCAAAATGTGATTGATGAGTTTAAAGATCTGATTCCGATTATTCCCTATGAGAGAAAACGCGCGGCAAATTGCGGCGCTGGCTGGAAGTCCATTGTGATCAGCCCGTTCGGCGAAGTACGTCCTTGCGCCCTCTTTCCAAAGGAATTTTCATTGGGAAATATTTTTCATGATTCCTATGAAAGCATCTTTAACTCCCCTCTCGTCCATAAACTGTGGCAAGCGCAAGCGCCGCGGTTCAGCGAACATTGCATGAAAGACAAATGCCCGTTCAGCGGCTATTGCGGAGGCTGTTACTTAAAAGGGCTGAACTCTAACAAATATCACCGGAAAAACATTTGCTCTTGGGCGAAAAATGAACAATTAGAAGACGTGGTCCAGCTTATTTAGGAGGGAAACGATTTGTCACCAGCACAAAGAAGAATTTTACTGTATATCCTTTCATTTATCTTTGTCATCGGCGCAGTCGTCTATTTTGTCAAAAGCGATTATCTGTTTACGCTGATTTTCATTGCCATTGCCATTCTGTTCGGGATGCGCGCGCGGAAGGCTGACTCGCGATGAGCATTTTGGATATACACGATGTATCCGTTTGGTATGAACGGGACAACGTCATCTTAGAACAAGTGGATTTACATTTAGAAAAAGGCGCCGTTTACGGGTTGCTTGGGGTAAACGGCGCCGGAAAAACGACACTGATTAATACGCTGACAGGCGTGAACCGCAATTTCAGCGGGCGCTTTACACTGTGCGGAATTGAAGCGGAGGCCGGCATGCCGCAGAAAACATCAGATCAGCTGAAGACTCACCGTTACTTCGCCGCCGATTATCCGCTGCTATTTACAGAAATTACGGCGAAGGACTATGTGTCTTTCGTCCATTCGCTTTATCAAAAGGATTTTTCAGAGCAGCAGTTTGCCAGTTTGGCCGAGGCCTTTCATTTTTCGAAATACATCAACAGGAGAATTTCGGAGCTGTCCTTGGGGAACAGGCAAAAGGTTGTATTGATGACAGGCTTATTGCTGCGCGCTCCCCTGTTTATTTTGGATGAGCCGCTCGTCGGTTTGGATGTGGAATCGATAGAGGTTTTTTATCAGAAAATGCGCGAGTACTGTGAAGCAGGCGGGACCATTTTGTTTTCTTCTCATCTGCTCGATGTCGTGCAAAGATTTTGTGATTATGCGGCTATTCTTCACAACAAACAGATCCAAAAGGTCATTCCGATTGGAGAGGAAACCGATCTGCGGCGGGAATTTTTCGAGGTGATCGGCCATGAATAACATAATCCCCATCATGTCTTTGCTGTTCAAACAGCTTTACAGCCGGCAAGGGAAAAAGGACGCCATCCGCATTGCCGCAGGCCTTGTCATTCTGGCCGTGTTTGAAATCGGGCTGATCCGCCAGGCCGGCATTGATGAATCGGTGTTGCGCAAAACGTATATCATACTCGCGCTTCTCTTAATGAACGCATATATGGTGTTTCTTTCAGTGACATCTCAATGGAAGGAATCTTATATGAAACTGAGCTGCCTGCTGCCGATTTCTTCACGGAGCTTTTGGCTCGCCCAGAGTGTCGTTTTGTTTGTCGATACCTGTTTGAGAAGAACTTTATTCTTTTTTATTTTACCGCTGTTCTTATTTGGAAACGGAACGCTGTCAGGGGCGCAAACATTGTTTTGGCTCGGCAGGTTTTCGTTTTTTACCGTTTACTCCATTATTTTCGGAGTTGTGCTAAGCAACCACTTCGTCAAAAAGAAGAACTTGATGTTTCTGCTGCATGCGGCGATATTCGCCTGTGTATGTCTCAGCGTCGCTTTGATGCCGGCCGCCACGCTTCCGCTTTGCGCGGTTCATATGCTGTGGGCGGTGATCATTGACTTTCCTGTCCTTCTGCAGGCGCCTCCGCAGCAGGGCAAGATGCATTCATTTATGCGGCGATCTGAATTTTCGTTTTACAAAAGAGAATGGAACCGATTTATCTCTTCTAAAGCGATGCTGTTAAATTACGCGGTAATGGCGGTATTCAGCGGCTTCTTTTCGTTCCAGATGATGAACACCGGCATCTTCAATCAGCAAGTGATTTATATCGTGATTTCCGCGCTTTTGCTCATCTGCTCGCCGATCGCCCTTTTGTACTCGATTGAAAAAAATGACCGGATGTTGCTCATCACGCTTCCGATCAAGCGGAAAACGATGTTTTGGGCGAAATATCGCTTTTATTCAGGCCTATTGGCAGGCGGATTTCTCCTTGTCGTGATGATTGTGGGTTTCATCAGCGGCCGTCCGATTTCAGTTCTCACTTTTTTGCAGTGCATTGAGTTGCTGCTGGCGGGAGCTTTTATCAGGTTAACTGCGGATGAAAAAAGGCCCTCCTTCAGCTGGCAGACGGAGCAGCAGCTTTGGAGCGGTTTCTCAAAATATCGGTCTTATCTATTTTGTCTTCCCCTATTCTTAGCCACATTAGCCGGCACCGCTGTATCCTTGGCGGTCATTCCGATAGCCGGTCTGGTCATAGTCTATTACCTGCAAAAACAGGATGGTGGTTTCTTTGATACAAGCAAAAGAGAACGGCTTGGAAGTTAACCTGCTGAAGACTCATCAATTTTCAACTATTTCAATCGCCGCGAGCTTTCTGAAACCAATCGAAAGCGCGGCGGAACCTGAGGAAGAAACAATTTATTTTTACGGCGCCGCCGCACACCTGAAGGAGCAAATCATTGACGCTTTTGGTTGTGCTGCCGGCAGCCGTTTCATGTACTCAGCGAATCTCTTTTTTGATCAGCAGCTGAAAACCTGCGGGACCCGTTTGATTCACCCATTATATAACGGGAATCTTCATGTTGACGCCCTGATGAAAACTTTTGCAGACTTGTCTTTCCCTTCTTCTCTTTCATTCGAAGCAGTTGAAAAGGCCAGGAATGAGCTGCTGTTGAAAATCGAAAAAAAATTCGCTGATCCCTTCTCCTACTCGGCGGCTCGCTTGGCTGAGGAGGTCTTCGGAAACCCGCTGTACGGTACAGGCATGTTTGGCCGGAAAAACAGGATAAAGGCGATTCATCCTAAACGGTTTCTCGACGCAACGGACTTTATCGTTGATTTAGTGTCCCAGCAAAAACAGCTGAACATATTGGGACAAGTACATGCATGTGATGTTCGGGGACATGCCCCGCAAACGTCCGCTGTAACGTCCGGAAGAATACCCGTAAACCGGCATGTTTTTGAAACAGAGTCACGCAGCGCTGCAGGTCCTTCCGTCTTGACACTCGGATTTGACTGCGGAGAGATGAAAGATGCCAGTGATTATATCAAAATACTGCTAATAGACGGATTACTGGGAAAGTACGGCCATTCCGCTTTATTCAAGCACTTCAGAGAGAAGGATCTGGCAGTCTATCACGTTATCACCCGTTACGATGTCATGAACAATTTGCTGCTTGTTTCAATATGTACAGATCAGCTTCATGAGAAAGACATTCCCCCGCGCGTTTTGGAAGCTGTCTCAGCTTTTCATACAGATGAGCGGGAACTAGAACAGGCAAAGCAGTTTTTACGCAATGAATTGCTGCTGCAATTCGATTCTCCCGAAGGTCTATTGGCCTATATGGGGATCCTGCGCCGCTTCTCCTGCACGAAAGAAGCCTTGCTGGATGGCATCTCAGCGGTTACATGCCGTGATGTATTGCAATTCATAGCGACCATCAATTATATCGGAGCTCATGTAGTAAGGGGATGAAGAGATGGAAAAGAAAGCCTTTTTTCAACAACTGGATGAACGAACCGATATCAGATACACAGACAGCGGACTAAAAATATTCAGATTGAAATTCCCCCGCGCCCACCTGCGGCTGTGCAATGTAAAAATCGATTTTGGAAGCCGGGATGTATGTATACGGGCAGAAACCGGTGATACACTGCTTCCGTATGGCACAGCGCATTTTTTAGAGCATCTTCTCTTCTGGCATAACGGCCGCAATCTGTACAGTGATTTTTTTGCGCATGGCGCGCTTTTAAACGCATTCACTACCTACACCGATACCAATTTCATGTTTACCTCATTACCGGATCGGCTCAGACAAACGATCCCCATCCTGCTTGATGCTTTATGGAACCACTCATTTGACAAGAAGATTGTCGCTCAGGAAAAAGCTGTGATTACAAGCGAAATTCAAACAGCACACCTTAACTATCAGCTCTCATATCATTATCAGCTGATCAGCATGCTTTCTCCCTCCTCACCAGCTGCCGTTTTCCCCGCAGGCAGAATCGAAGATATTGAGGCGCTTGACATCAATGATTTACAAAAAGCCTATAAGGCTGCCTACCAAGCCCATCGGATGACGCTGTTTTTGATTGGGGGCTCAGAAAATACAGAAACGCTTTTGCCTCCTCACCTCCAGCTGGAAAAGCGTCCGGATTATCATGCTGAAAGAAAAATCATCCCGGCATGCCCTCCAGCCCTCTCACAAAAAATGGTGCTGGGTGATGAGGAGCGGATGGAAGATACCTGGACCGGATTACAGATCGGCGCACTTCCCGGGCAAAACGATCTGTTGTCGATAAAGCTTTATTGGGATATCGCGGCTCGTATTCTATTTCAATTCGATTCACCGTTTTTTCAAGAGATTCAGCAAACGTACTGTCTGGAAATCGATCGCTTGTCAGCCGAGACTTATATATATGAGGATGGCGGTTTCTTGATCCTTCACAGTCAAGGGACCCATTCTTCAGCTTATATCGATGTGGCTTCATACTATGTCACACAGAAGAAAGAACAGGTTGCCGCCTGGCTTCAATACGGCAAGGACTCTTTGACAGACGCGATCATTTATGACAGCGATTATGTGCGTAAATGCTTCGAGTGGGCAGCCGAGTGTGACAGGTGCGATTGCTCGTTTCTTGACATGTACCACATCATTCAAGATATGGATGCGCAGGTTTTCTTGTCTCTCATTGATGCAATTACATCTTCTAACAAAGCGATCATTCACGTTTCTCAGAAAGAGGCGATCAGACAATGAAAAAAAACACTGTCTTTACCCTTTTATTGCTGCTTATAGGTATGGCGGCTTATTCCTTCGGCTGGGTTCAGGCCTTTGCCGAAGCCGCCGCCCAATATGTACAGATGATCAACAATGATGCTGTGCGGCTCGGACTGCTGGCTTGTACCGCTGCCCTCCTGATGCTGCCTGCTTTTCTCTATCTTCATTATGTCACCCAATCTGTGAAAAACATGACAGCAGCTTTTCAGAAACTCACACAGTCTCATCAAAGCTGCTGTGACTTTCAGCAACACAACTTGTGCAGCCGATATGCAGAAGACGTCAAATCGCTGCGTGACAGCTATAAAAACGTCCGCCAAACATACGTGATGGCTGCCGTGTTGTGCCAAGTCATCATATTCGGCTGCATGTTCGAAATCGTTAAATCCGTCCCTTTCCGCCTTCATACGCCCCCTGCCTTTTCAATGGGACTTGCGATGCTACTGATCCTGTATTTATTGTTTTGCATGCGAACGTATTTGCGGCAGCTTTTCCGGCACGGCAGCCTGTTCAGAAAAGTGTTTGCGGGAGTGCTGGCAGCAGCCGGGATTTGGTGGATGCTCAGTTTCTCTATAAGTGAACTGCTGTTTCTGATTATCCTGGCTGCCATTCAGCAAATCGGATCATTTATTTATAAACGATTCTCTTATCACAGCACCGCTTCTCTTGATCTATAAAATAGCTACATCGCAATCGCAGACGGACCCGCGCCAACCGTAATCACCGTCACGGCTGTATAATCACTTGTGCGGTACATGGTCACAGCATTGTCGTTGGGCTGTGCCGCATAAATATACTGTTTGTCCGGCGTTACGGCGAGGTCAAAGGCGCCGGGGAGAGACACGTTTGCAATGATCCTCTGTCTGGCCGTATTAACTACATATAAGTTATTAATGAGAAACGGTTCACTATATGGCTCTAGAAAATAAGCTCTAGTACTATCGAGAGAAAATACAATCGTCATCAGCGTTTCAAATAAACGGCTGAAGTCCCCTCCCCTGCTTAATGGAGACAAACTAATCTCCGTTACACCTTTCGGCCACAACTCACCATTCAACACGTACGCAAAATTTCCAGCGTAAGGAGTTGCAATTAAACTGGGAAATTCAAATGAATCTATGATACTTTCTACCAACTGCCCAGTATTTACATCATATTTATCAACCGACCAACTGCTTCCATTAGCGGTATAGACATACTGTCCATTCGGATCAAGAGCAAAGTCTAAAGCGCCGGGTATCGGAATGACATCAATGACCGATTGAGAGGCCGTGTTAATCACATATATAGATCCGGCGGCCATCACGTATGCGAACTCATCTGTTGGATCAAATTCGATCTTTCTCGGCCCTCCTCCAACAGTAATGGTATTTATGATGGTTAATGTTTTATTATCAATCACTGAGACAAGGTTGGTATTTCCATGGAGGACATACGTGAATGCTTTATCGAAAGTAACGCCTAGATTAGTTGGCACGTCAGAAAAAGGGATTGTTTTTACAACAGTGTTTAAATCTGCATCAATAACCGAAACCGTGCTGTCTCCAGTATTGGCAGTAAACACATATGATTGAGGGTCTGGCGATGGCGGTAAAACAAGTGTCCCGGCCACCGTAAGCGGACTGCCGTAGAAAGGCGGTACAATGAGAAGATCTTCCACTGTCATTTGACTAAAATCAGGACAGCGGCCAGACTGTGCTGCATAATAAACAACTTGATCAATCTCTTCAGTATGAATCACAGAAACCGCCCCATTGCCTTGTCCATATTGATTTCGCACAGGCGACACACTGACAAGAAGCGTAATGGTCCCTTGTACTCTCACAGCATATCGAACACCGATATCTTCTGGTTCCGGCCCAGTCTGGATTAAGCAAGGCTCACTGATACAGGACAAATTGTCTGTACTCCATGTAACAGCCGCTGACGTTTCGGCCGTATCAACCTTGAAGCCCTCAGGGATATCTATCGGCACTTGAAACGGCGCTTCCCGGCTAATTTCCTCATCACAAAAACAGAAACAATTTTCCTGTAAAGCAGAAAGATCATTCTTTTTCATGATTTCACGTCCTTTTAGAAATGCACAACATGCAGCGGTTAAATCGTAATGGCACCCGGTGAAACCCCAAGAGATATCACAGTTTCCACAGAATAATCATCCGTGTTGTAAACAGTGATATTCTGTTCTAGAACATGAGTTGCATACAGAAATTCGCCATTCGGGGTAAACGCAAAGTCTCTTGCCGACTGTGGAACATTTCCTATAACGCCTGCTCCATTTGGACTGACAGAATATAAATTGCCAGTGAAGCCGTCATGTAAATACACCTCTGTTCCGCTCGTAAACATTCGATATTCCCCTTCATACTCCAGCTCTTGGGTGCTGCTGATGGTAAACGTATTTAAATCAATAACCGTCAAATAATTAAAAAAGAATTCTTGTTCTAATACATAGGCATACCGCTCCGGCCAATTTGTTTCTATGGTTGATACGATAAGCTCTCGTTCAATTGTTCCTGTGACTTCACCGGTAGTTAGGTCCACTTTTTGCACTATACCAAAATTTAGAACATAGGCGAATAACCCATTGGGGTCGATTGCAACATCAAACCCTTCTACAGGAATCGACCTATCCACAGTTAACGTATCAATTCCAATCACATAAACCGCAGTACCGGTGAAAACATAAGCAAACTCATGATTAGGGATAAATCTAATCAATCGAGGCGGCTGATCCAGCAATATAGTTGCTGTCACTGTTAATGTGTCATAATCGATGACAGAAATCACATTATTGTTGGGATGTAAGACAAACACAGCGCTTTTATCTGGCGTAATTTCAATACCTGCCGGATTGTACGGAAGAGCAATCGTTGTCACAACAGTATGGGTGTTTGTATCAATCACAGAAACTGATTGATCATTTGGATTCGCTGTAAACGCGTAGACGGGTTCCGGCTCCGGTACAAGCACAATCGTCCCCGTCACCGATAAAGGACTGCCGTAAAACGGCGGAACAACAACAAGGTTCTCAATCGTGATGTCACTGATATCCGGGCAATCATCCGGTTCATCGGAATAATAGACGACTTGATCGATTTCTGCATTGTGAATGACGGAAACAGCCCCGTCCCCTTGTCCATATTGATTTCGCACAGGTGAGACACTGACGAGTAGCGTAACGGTTCCCTGCAGGCGCACTGCAAATTGAACACCGACCTCATCAGGCTCTGGCCCCGTTTGAATTAAGCAACGGTCACTGACACAAGAAAGGCTGTCTGCATTCCACGTCACGTTTGCAACAGCTTCAGCCGGATCAACGACAAATCCTTCAGGTAATTCAATCGGCGCTTGAAACATGGCTTCTCGGCTTGCTTCTCCCTCACAAAAACATAAGCACTCTTCTTGTTCTGCTCCTGCTTTTTCTTTAAAGGAAAGCTTATTTTTTCTCATTCCTTCACTTCCTTTTCAGACATACACTGCTCACGCAGATATAACAGAATATGGAAGAGTAACGTGTTTGCTTGTACAAATTGCTGAGGGTAAACGCTTCTTTTTGAAAATATATCTCCAAACATGCGGTGTAACGAAAGAAAAAATTGCGGTTTTTTTGCGCTTCTCACAAGAATGTTGATGATAAAATATGACATATATAGAATTATGAAGGGAGGGATTTGCAAACGTGACAGGTGTCATATCTTCTTCTTCCATCGGAGAAAAGATTAACGAATGGTATATGTACATACGCCGATTCAGCATACCCGATGCAGAATATTTGCGACGAGAAATTAAGCAAGAGCTGGATCACATGGAAGAAGATCAAGACCTTCATTTGTACTATTCACTGATGGAGTTTCGGCACAACCTGATGCTTGAGTACCTTGAACCGTTAGAAAAAATGAGGATTGAGGAACAGCCGAGACTGTCTGATCTGCTGCTTGAGATTGATAAAAAACAGGCTCGTTTAACTGGTCTGCTTGAGTACTATTTTAATTTCTTCAGAGGCATGTATGAACTGGATCGCCGTGAATATGTATTAGCCATTCAATTCTTTAAAAAAGCTGAGAGCAAGCTGGTTTTTGTCAAAGATAAAATCGATAAAGCTGAATTCTTTTTCAAAATGTCAGAAGTCTATTATTATATGAAACAAACTTATGTCTCCATGGACTATGCACGTCAAGCATTCGAAATATACAGTGAACAGACTACATATGATATCAGAATGATTCAATGCCAGTCCTTATTCGGAGCCAACTTTTTGGATTTAAAACAATACGAAAAAGCAATTGCCCATTTTCAAAAAGCCTTTACACTTGCAAAAACAGAGCAGCAGCCCCAATTAATGGGAAGAACACTTTATAACATAGCACTCTGCAAGCAAAACCAAAACAGTTTTGAATCAGCGATAGAGTATGTAAAAAAATCTATTCAAGTATTTGAAGGATCTAAAATGCTTCCTTCATTGCCACAAGCTTTTTTCCTAATTACACAAATTTATTTTAAATTAGGTAAGATTGATAACGCCTGTGAATATCATAAAAAAGGAAAAGAGTATTCTGCAGCTGCGGGAGATACCGTGTATCTAACAGAGTTTGAATTTTTGGAATCTTTATACTTGTCTGGACCGGATGAGGAACGGATAGAAAAATGTTTTGTTTTTCTTGAAAGTAAAATGATGTATGCAGATATTGAGGACTTCGCACTTGATGTTGCTAAATATTATCATCAACAGGAAAATTACAAAAAAGCATCTCATTACTTTTTAAAGGTTGAAGAAGCAAGACAGCACATTCAAGGGGGGGTGAATTTATATGAAATGGAAGTATAAATTATTACTCGCTTGTTTAGCTGTGAGTGCTGTATTTATCACAGTCGAAGTATCAAATTCATCAACAGAACATTTTGATGTTGCGCAACGCGCCATGATCTAAACCGCCGTCCATCGGCGGTTTTTTGTCTCCTCTTTACCCAGTCTCCCAATCCATGCTATGATCTTTTCAATAATCTTGAAGAGAGTGGAAATGAAGCATGTCTCTGGAAAGTGTGAAAACCCACTTTACACAGTGGAATGGAGAAAATGATGTGACGGAGTTCGAAACGTCGAGTGCGACCGTTGAACAGGCAGCTGAGACAATCGGCGTAAGCCTGTCTAGAATCGCCAAGTCCCTGTCCTTCAGAGGGGAAGGAGATCAGGTGATTCTGATTGTGGCAGCGGCGATGCCAAGATCGACAACAAAAAGTCCAGGCAAACATTTGGCTTTAAAGCAAGAATGCTCTCTCCTAATGAGGTGCTGGAGCAGACAGGCCATGAAATTGGAGGAGTTTGCCCATTTGGATTGGCTCATGATCCTGAGGTTTATCTTGATGTATCGCTGAAACGGTTTCAGACTGTTTTCCCCGCATGCGGCAGCAGAAACTCCGCTATTGAATTAACACCGAAAGTATTATCCGAATTTTCTTTCTCAAAAGTGTGGATTGATGTTTGTAAAGACTGGGAATAAAAAAACATCCAGACATCGTCTGGATGTTTACTTATTTCACAAACCCAAGCAGCATTTCACGGATGATTTTGCTGGCTGTGTTTGCCGTTTGCTCTGAGTGGTCATACACCGGTGCGACTTCCACTAAATCAGCGCCCTTTACGTTTACCTCTGAACGCGCAATTTCATGGACGGATGCAAGCAGTTCTTTAGACGTGATGCCGCCGGCGTCAACCGTTCCTGTACCCGGTGCGTGTGCAGGGTCTAATACGTCAATGTCAATTGTGACATAAACCGGACGGCCCGCCAGCTTCGGAAGCACCTCTTTCAGCGGTTCAAGCACTTCAAATTTTGAGATGTGCATGCCGTTTTCCTTCGCCCATTCAAACTCTTCTTTCATGCCGGAACGGATTCCAAATGAATACACATTGTGCGGTCCGATCAATTCTGCCGCCTTACGGATCGGCGTGGAGTGAGAAAGCGGTTCTCCCTCATAATCAACACGAAGATCTGTATGTGCGTCAAAATGGATAATCGCAAGGTCTGGGTATTTCTTGTACATTGCTTTAATGACAGGCCATGACACGAGGTGCTCCCCGCCCATACCCATTGGGAACTTCCCTTTTTCTAAAATGCTGTCCACGTACTCTTCAATCATATTAAGGCTTCGCTGCGGATTTCCGAACGGCAGCGGAATGTCGCCGGCGTCAAAGAAGTTCAAGTCAGCCAGATCGCGGTCTAAATATGGGCTGTATTCCTCAAGGCCGATTGACACCTCACGGATTCTGCTTGGACCAAAGCGTGAGCCCGGGCGATAGCTGACTGTCCAGTCCATCGGCATGCCGTAAAGAATGGCGTCCGCCTCTTCCCACTCGGGACGGCTCGCGATAAATACTTTTCCTGAATAAGCTTCATCAAATCTCATCTATAATACCCTCGCTTTCCTGTAAAAAAGCGCAAGATTCGCTCCTGCGCCATACCTTCATTATTTAATCAGGTCACTCACAAATTTCGGCAGAACAAACGCCGCTTTATGAATATCTTTTGTGTAATATTTCGTCTCAATATCGAAGAAACGGCTGTCTTCCACTGCAAGCGGATCATATTTTTTCGAGCCAATTGTAAATGTCCACAAACCGCTTGGATATGTCGGAATGTTCGCCGTATAAAGCTTCGTAATCGGGAAGATTTCCTTCACGTCGCGCTGTACATTTGTGATTAATTCCGGTGTAAACCATGGGTTGTCCGTCTGCGCGACAAAAATGCCGTCTTCTTTCAGCGCTTTTGCGATTCCTGCGTAGAATCCTTTTGTAAACAGGTTTACAGCCGGTCCGACTGGTTCAGTTGAATCTACCATGATGACGTCGTATTGATTTTCAGATTTTGCAATGTGCATAAATCCGTCATCTACCTGCACGTCAACGCGCGGATCATCCAGTTTGCCTGCGATAGAAGGAAGGAACTTTTTAGAGTATTCGATCACCTTGCCGTCAATATCTACAAGTGTCGCTTTTTTCACGCTTGGGTGCTTCAGGATTTCTCTGATAACGCCGCCGTCACCGCCGCCGACTACGAGAACGTGCTCCGGATTTGGGTGCGTAAATAATGGCACATGCGCTACCATTTCGTGATAAACGAATTCGTCTTTTTCAGATGTCATCACCATGCCGTCCAAAAACAGCATGTTGCCGAACTCTTCTGTTTCCACCATTTCTAAATGCTGAAACTCCGTTTGTTCTGTATGTAACGTTTTGTTAACCTTCATCGTAATGCCAAAGTTTTTCGTCTGCTTCTCTGTGTACCAAAGTTCGCTCAATTGTCATCTCCCTTTCGAGGCTGTATTCATTTATTGTAAGCGTCTAATCAGCTTTTATTCTCGGTTGAAATCTCATTTTCACCTAAGGAAAAAGTATAGAGGATGGCGGGGAAAAAGTAAAGATGCGTCCTGTTCTGGGATGTTTAAAAACGGTCTTTTTTTCTCATAATAGTAGAAACATAAAAAAAGGGGGGAACCCGTTGTGGATGCAATGACAAATAAACGGCTGAGACTGACGCTGAAAACCGTTCGCGCCTTTATCTTTTTAGGGGCTTTTGCGGCCTTGGCGGCAGCTGCCGTGTTTATGACTGTCATTTTGATAGCCAAATACCAGGGCGCTCCCTCGGTGCAAGTGCCGCAATCCACGATTTTGTATGCGAGTGACGGCTCAAAGCTCGGGGAAACGAACTACGGCGAAAAGCGCTATTGGGTCCCCTTAAAGGACATGAATCCGACGATCGTAAAAGCGACAGTGGCGATTGAAGACCAGAATTTCTACGATCATCACGGCTTTGATTATAAACGCATGGCCGGCGCGGCGCTTGCTGACCTGAAAGCATTTGCCAAGGTTCAGGGTGCAAGCACCATCACCCAGCAATATGCGAGAAACTTATACCTTGAACACGACAAAACGTGGAAACGGAAATGGAATGAGGCGTTCTATACGATCCGTCTGGAACAAAACTATTCTAAGGACGAGATATTAGAAGGCTATTTAAATACGATTTACTACGGACACGGCGCCTACGGCATTGAAGCAGCTTCCCGCCTGTATTTCGGCAAGCATGCCAAAAACCTGACGGATGCGGAGGCGGCGCTTTTGGCAGGTATCCCGAAAGGCCCTTCCGGCTATTCACCGTATGTCAATGAGACGAAGGCCAAGGAACGCCAGAAAACGATTGTGCGGATGATGGAAAAGCAGCAGATGATCAGCCAGAAGAAAGCGGATGAACTGATCAAGGAACCTCTTTCCTATGAGCCTTTGAATAAACAAGTTTCCAAGAGAAAGGCTCCTTACTTCTATGACAATGCCATGAGAGAACTGGAGAAAAAGCTCGGCATGACACGGGAGCAAATTGAAACGAGCGGGTTAAACGTCTATACAACGGTGGATAAACGGATGCAGCGCATCGCCGAGGAGACCATTACCGAGACGGTTAACGCGGGATCTGACATTCAAGTCGGGTTTTCAGCCATTGATCCCCGCACCGGAAACGTTCTCGCCCTTGTCGGCGGCAGGGATTATCAAAAAAGCCCGTTTGACCGGACGACACAGGCGAAGCGCCAGCCTGCTTCGACGATTAAGCCGTTGCTGTACTATAAAGCGATTCAGAGCGGATTTACGCCAGTCACTTTGATGAAAAGCGAAGAAACCGAGTTTCAAATTGATGCAAAGGGAGAAACCTATTCTCCAAGCAACTATAACGGATACTATGCCAACAAGCCGATTACGCTTCTGCAGGCGCTGGCGCTTTCCGACAATATTTACGCTGTGAAAACGCATCTTTTTCTCGGCACGAACAAACTTGTAAAGACGGCAAAGGAATTCGGCATTACCTCCCATCTTCAAGCACTGCCGTCCCTGGCACTCGGCACCGAACCCGTACGTCCGATTGAGATGGTCAACGCCTATGCCATGCTCGCAAATGGCGGAAAGAAAATCGAACCGACTTTTATTTCAAGAGTAACGGATGCAGCCGGCCACGTGCTGTACGAAAACCCGAATCAGCATAAACAGGTGCTTGATGAAAAAGCCGCTTTTGTCACAGCGAGTATGATGACAGGCATGTTTGATACCGATTTAAATGGATATACGTCGGTTACGGGGCGAACGATAGCCAACCGCCTGACAAGAACGTATGCCGGAAAATCAGGAACCACCAGCGCAGACAGCTGGATGATCGGCTTCAATCCGAAGCTGGCCGCAGGTGTTTGGACCGGCTATGACAAAAACAGCACCATCGACTCGGTCGAAGAAAAAAGCTATGCTAAAACCATTTGGGCGGACTTCATGGAGGACGCGCTCAAAGGCGAACCGGAAACCGCGTTCAAGCCGCCAAAAGGCGTAACCGGTGTGTACATTGATCCGGAAACAGGCTACTCATCAGGTCCCGGCTGCGCCGCTAAGCATTACACATATTTTGTGAAAGGCACAGAACCAGCAAACGTGTGCTACGGGGCAGAACCAGCAAAACAAACAAAAGACCGGCTTCCATCCAAAGAAAAGCCCGCTTCCGAGAAAAAGTGGTGGGACAAATGGCTGGGGCGACATCATTGAAAATAACCCGGCTCCTCGGAGGCCGGGTTATTCGTATGGTTCCTTCATAATCGATGGAAGAATGTTAGACAATCGAGCTGAACAATCAGTTTTGGGATAAAGTGGTGCATTTCTCATTTCTTCGGCGCTGGCTTTCATCTCCCAGTCGCCGACTCATATCCCCCTAAAAATGAAAAACCCCGAGTCTTGTTTCGGCTCGGGATTTTCCATGTCCTATTTCTGTATCACCAGTTTACTCAATGTTTACGAAAAATATCTCAAATACTTTAAAAGTTCACAGAAAATTCACAAATCAATTGTCTTCCGGAAGCAGGCTCGTTTTTAACTCATCTGAGGAACGGTCCCATAGGCCCTGATCATGCTTTTTCAGAAATTCGCCTAGTACACGCTTCGAGCTGTCGTCCATTTTATCAACGATGATTTTCCGTTTCATGGATTTATCCATCAAATTCACATGCTCAGGCAGCGACTTGTAGCCTCTTCTGATGCTTCTGTCGACCGTCATTTCACAGGCTGTCACACCAGCGTAATAAGGCCCCTCTTCTCTTCTGTCAATCGTCACCCACACAAGCCAGTATGGTTTTCCGTTCGGAACTTCTTCTTTATTCGGGAGAAATTTAATTCCTTTTTCAACGGTGCTGCGGGCATGCATGGCGCCGATGTCTACGAACGCTTCTTTTTCCTCTACATCAACGAATACGGGAGAAATGTTATCAAGGCTGAGTGCCCCTACGCCAAAACCGCCGTGTCCGTCTGTCGGATCACTTTTGATAATATTAAACCCGATTGATTTTTTCTTTTTTTCTTCCATGAAGTTCTACCTCCTACAAAAGCGGTTGAAATATCGCTGAAAACAGCTTTAAAATCGAATCTCTTCCTGCATTGAGCATCGGCCACAGCACGTAAGATCCTAGCGGTGTCACAAACAGCACCAAAAATACGATAAAGCCGTAGCTCTCCGCCTGCGTCATTTTGGCACGCACGCCTGGCGGAACGAGATCTTCTATAATTCGATAGCCATCGAGCGGAGGAAGCGGCAGCAGATTAAATAAAAACAAGACAAGATTCAGCTGTATCCAAATAGAAAAAAACTGATCCAGCCCCGTGCTGAACGCCGCAAGCATTTCCATTCCGTACGCATGCATCAACACTAACAAAAAGAAACCAATAAACGCAAGAATCAGGTTACTGACGGGCCCGGCTATAGATACGAGCACACCGGCAAGCCGGGGTTTCTTAAAGAAGCGGCGATTCACGGGAATGGGGCGCGCCCACCCGAAGCCGGCCACCAAAATCAAAATGGTTCCGAACGGATCAAGGTGTTTAATGGGATTCAGCGTCAGTCTTCCTTGTTTTTTCGCCGTATCGTCACCGAATTTGTATGCGACATAAGCGTGGGCAAGCTCGTGCATCGTAAACGACACAATTAGCGTGATGACGAGGTATGGCATTAAAGCTAACGGATAATATAAAAAACGGTCCAAGTGAGATATCCCTCTTTCTCAAAATGCAAGAATTTACTTTATTCAGTATACTATAAGAAGCCTCTTTTTCTAAAGAGAGGAAACGAGATAAAGGAGGATTCAGCACCCATGCCATACGTAACTGTCAAAATGCTCGAAGGCCGTACAGACGAGCAAAAACGCAATCTTGTCGAGAAAGTAACAGAAGCCGTAAAGGAAACAACCGGTGCTTCTGAAGAAAAAATTGTTGTCTTTATAGAAGAAATGAGAAAAGACCATTATGCCGTGGCAGGCAAACGCCTGAGCGATATGGAATAATCTCTATAAAGCCGGCGCTTCGCGCACCGGCTTTTATTATCCCTATTGAGCCAGCTTCGCAATAATCGCCAAGAACGTCTTTTTCTCTTCGGCTGTTAAACGTTCAAACATGCCGTCAATCAGCTGCTGGCGGTTTTCGATCATTTGTTCAGCCGCTCCCCGGCCCGATTCAGAAAGCGTAATCCATACAGTGCGGCGGTCATTGTTATTTCTGGATCTCTCAATAAACCCTTCCTGCTCTAAATGATTCAGAGCTGTGGTCGTGGCAGAGGGAGACAGTGTGACCTCCTTCAAAATATCCTTTATGGTGCAGCTCCCATGTCTGTATATGATCCGCAGAATAAATCCTCTTACATTATTCACGTGTTTCGGAACGGTGGCTTCATCTAATTGCTTCGTGCTTTTCAAATATTTTGTAAGTGCGTGATCCAGCAAATTTGCTTCCAGTTTGTCATGGTCCATGTCAATTTCCCCATTTCGAGATGCATTCATAACATACGAACGATATGATTTACTTATTATTTTACTGATTCCGAATAGGGAAAGTCAAAAAAGCAAAATGTGAATTCACAGCTTTTATCCTACATGCCTCGATTTTCCACCTGTTTCACAAGCTTATCTTTAAATGTCTGAAAAGGAACGTGTTCATTCTGCTGATATCCGAATTGGCGGACGTTTACCGCATTCTCCTGCTCCTCATGATCTCCAAGCACCAGCACGTACGGGATTTTCTGCACCTGCGATTCTCTGATTTTATAGCCCAGCTTCTCATTGCGATCATCAATGCCGGCTCTTATCCCCACCTGCTTCAGCTCCGCCTGCACTTTTCTGCAATAGTCTAAGTGAACGTGCGAAACCGGTATGATTTGAACCTGGAGCGGTGCGAGCCAGACTGGAAAAGCCCCGCCGTAATGCTCGATCAAAATGCCAAAGAAACGGTCGATTGAGCCGAAAACCGCTCTGTGGATGACAACGGGACGAACCTTCTCATTGAGTTCGTTGATATATGTTAAATCAAATTTTTCCGGCATTTGAAAATCAAGCTGAATTGTTGCGCATTGGTGGCTCCGTTTCAAGGCATCTTTTATGTGGAAATCAATTTTCGGCCCGTAAAATGCCCCATCGCCTTCATTGATCTCATAAGAGAGGCCTAGCTCCTCAAGGACGCGTGCTAAGGCACGTTCCGACGCTTCCCAAAGGCTGTCATCGCCTAATGAATCCTCCGGGCGAGTCGAAAGCTCAACAGAATACTCGAAACCAAATGTCCGATATACCTCATCAATCAGCCGAATCGCTTCTTTGATCTCACTCTCAATCTGATCCTCCCGAACGAAAATATGAGCGTCATCCTGACAGAACGTCCGAACGCGAAGCATTCCGTTTAAAGCGCCGCTGTATTCATGGCGGTGCACCTGTCCGAATTCCGCCATGCGAATCGGCAGATCCCGATAAGAATACAGGCTGTTTTTAAAGATGAGCATGTGGCCGGGGCAATTCATCGGCTTCATTGCGAATCTTGTATCATCCACTTCTGAAAAGTACATATTGTCGCGATAATGGTCCCAATGGCCTGACTGCTCCCATAACCGCTGATTCATCATAAACGGCGTACGCACCTCATCGTAGCCGGCATTTGTTTGCAGCTCACGCGAGAAGCGCTCCAGCTCATTGCGGACAATCTGCCCTTTCGGCAAATAAAACGGCATCCCCGGCGCTTCTTCAGAAAACATAAACAGCCCTAACTGTTTGCCGAGCTTGCGATGGTCTCGTTTTGCCGCTTCTTCCAGCATATGCAGGTGCGCATCCAAATCTTTTTTCTTTTGAAACGCAACCCCGTACACCCGCTGCAGGACTTCATTTTTACTGTCTCCGCGCCAATAAGCGCCTGATACTCTTGTCAGTTTGAACGCCTTGATCATCCCTGTAGAAGGAAGATGCGGCCCGCGGCACAGGTCAACGAATTCCCCTTGCTGGTACAGTGTGATATCCTCCCCGCGCGGAATATCCTTTAAAATCTCAAGCTTGAGCTGCTCGTCTTTTTGTGCAAACAGCTCTTCAGCTTCTTCATAAGAAACCTCTATACGTTTGATTTCAAGGTTCTCATTTATTATGTTTTTCATTTCTTTTTCGATGGCCTCTAAGTCTCCTGATGCCAAGCTTTTCCCCAGCTTCATGTCATAGTAGAAGCCGTCTAGAATCACAGGCCCTACCCCCAATGACACTTCGCCGTACAGCCGTTTTACTGCTTGGGCCAGCACGTGCGCTGTTGTGTGGCGAAGCACCTGCAAGCCTTCTTGTGAATCGAGTGTGACAATCGAAAGCTCAGCATCCTCCTCCAGCTTGAAACTGAGATCAACAAGCTTGCCGTTGACCTGACCTGCGGCCGCCTTCTTTTGCAGACTGGAACTGATAGAACCAGCCGCTTCTTTGATTGTGATGCCTTTCGGATATTCCTGGATCTGTCCGTCCGGAAGCTGAATGTGTACATGTTTACTCATTTTAGAACACTCCTTATTCATTGTTATATATAAAAAAACACACCCGTCCCGCAGATAGGGACGAGTGTGTGATTAACCCGTGGTTCCACCCAAGTTCCCGACAAATACTATGTTGTCGGCTCGGTGCTGTAACGCAGCATAGACGGCATTGGTTACTTCAGTTCCCCAATGCTGCTCCAAGGCGGTAAATGATATTCCTAAGCTGGGAAGCTCTCACCTTTCCTTCCCTCTCTGAAAACCGTAACTATCATTCATGTCCTTTTCTTCGCATGTATTCAATTCATAAAAAAACACACCCGTCCCACAGATAGGGACGAGTGTGTGATTAACCCGTGGTTCCACCCAAGTTCCCGACAAATACTATGTTGTCGGCTCGGTGCTGTAACGCAGCATAGACGGCATTGGTTACTTCAGTTCCCCAATGCTGCTCCAAGGCGGTAAATGATATTCCTAAGCTGGGAAGCTCTCACCTTTCCTTCCCTCTCTGAAAACCGTAACTATCATTCATGTCCTTTTCATTGCATGTATTCAATTCATATAAAAAAACACACCCATCCCTCTAAAAGGGACGAATGTGTTGATCATCCGTGGTTCCACCCAAATTCCCGATCAATTACACATGGTGATCGGCTTAAAGATGCTGTAACGCAGCATGACGGTATCAGATACTTGTTTTCCCCGATACGGCTCAAAGGCGGTAAGCTGCTTTCCCTGCGTTAGGAAGATCTCAGCTGTCCTTCCCTCTCTGGAAACCGTAAAAAGCATCTCGTATCCTTATCAGTGCCTGTTGTTTCAATAATTTTTTATATCTTACTATATATTCCCACAAAGCGCAATCAGTGATTTACTTTTTTTTCTGACGCGGCAGTCCCGTTATGGGCAGCCAGAAACAGCCATACAAGCAATGCAGCGAGGCTGTATGCCGCTCCCATCATCAAAAACGTAAACCCGGCACCGGCATACCAAGTGGCGGACAGATGAATGATCACCCCGGTTATCGCTACGCCGACCAAGGCTCCGATTTGCCGATTTGCATTTAACGCCGCACCGGCGATATTCGCATGTCTTTGCCCGGCAGCCTGCATGATCACAGTTGTCATGGCAGGAACTGTAATACCGGTACAGAGGTTCATAACAGACATCAACACTGCCAGCTGCCAATAAGGAAAATCCGGAGAAATCAGCACAAACAACAGCAATGCAATGATACAGCTGACCGCCATTGATACAAACATAAGCTGCCCGGCTTCAAACCGATTCGCCAGACGGGCAAACAGCAGATTGCCGATCACGAAGACCGCCATCATCGGCAGCAGCTCCACTCCAGCCATAAAGGAACTTGCGCCTCCTGCTTCCTGCAAAAAAAGGCTGAGCATAAACATGCCGCCAAAAAGGGCGAAATTCAGCAAAAACCCGATAAATTGGGCAGCTGAGAAGCGGCCGTTTTTGTATAAGGACGCCGGCAGGATGGGTGCTTTTGCAGAAATTTCCCGCAACAAAAACAGCACAAATGCCAAAATCGCTGCAGTAAATGCTGCAAGAATCACTGGCGAGCGCCAGCCCGCTGAAGGCCCCTGTATCAAAGCATAGGAAAGAAACCCGAGAGCCATCATGCCAAGCAGATGCCCGGTGATGTTCACGCGGCTGCTTTTCCCCGGAACGCGGCTGAGGATTCGGTAAGCTGAAATGAGCGCAGCAGCCCCTATTGGCACATTGATCAGAAAAATACTCTGCCAGCCCGCCAACTGTACCAGCACGCCCCCGATAAAAGGCCCAAGGGCTGAAGCGGCGGAAACAAGCGCGGCCCACAGTCCAAACATTCTCGCCCGCGCCCGCTCATCAGGGTAAGAGGCAGCCAAAAGGCTGAGTGAGCTTGGCATAAACAAAGCTGCGCCAATTCCCTGTATAAGGCGTCCGGCAATCAGCATCTGCCCATTTATAGATGCAGCGCATAAACAGGAGGCCAGAACAAAAACGGCTAGACCCAAGATATAGATCGTCTTCGAGCCGAAACGGTCAGCCAAGGCTCCGCCCGCCAGCAGAAGCGACGCAAAAGTAAGAATGTACCCGTCCACAACCCACGTTACACCTGAAAGTGACATTGAAAGAGTGTTTTTCATATCAGCCATCGCCACATTCACAACGGTCACATCAAGAGTTGCCATGAGGAAACCAAGTGCGAGCACGATCAGCACGGATATGCCTGTTGATGATTCAGAAGATTTTTGCAGATGCCCGCTGTGCTTCATTGCAATTGCCCCTTCAATTGCTCGTTTACCCACTCATCTATTTTTTCAAGATCATACAATTCCCCGACTCTGTCCATGACATGCTGCAAGGATTCTTCTTTCATGAGATTGGACCATTTATCCTCGATTTCCCCCATGACTGTCTCCAGCACACAGTGACTTTCACCCTCAAATACAGATTGCAGCAGGCCTTTCCCCTGATACATCGAACCTCTGCCTTCGACCGCTTGATAAACATCATAAAGCGTAATGTCCGCCAAAGGCTTCGTCAGGGTAAAACCGCCCTTCGTCCCTGGTAAGGATTCTGCCAAACCGGCTTGAACCAATGTTCTCATCAGCTTCTTCAAGTAAGACGGAGACACGCGCAATCGCTGGCTTATAGCCTCTGACGTCAAAGAAGCCTGTACAGGCAGCCGTGACAGTAACAGCAGCACAGAAACCGCCTGCTCCATTCCTGATTTCATTTTCATCCTATTCACTCCTGATTCATTATGGATAACTATTATCCATAATGAATCTCTTAGCAGCTTTTGTCAATAAAAAAAGCAAAAGAAACGGATCATTTCTTTTGCTTGGTATGGTTAACAAATCTGCTTCAGTTCCTCTATGTATTGAAGCGCTTCGTCATATTCTTCATTTGTATATTTTTGCTTGCTTTTGATGGTAAAGACTTTTTCTTTCTTTTCCTCATCCTCAAGCCCGTCAAAGTAAAGGATCGTGGAAACCAGCTCTAAAAACCGTGATGAACGGCTGTTTACACTGTCGATATAGCCTTTCATATCCGGCATGTCCAGATCAGCATGGTCTAAAAATGCGGAGCCTGTCTCAGTCAGCGAATACCGGTATTGAAAGTAGCCGCCCTTTTTTTCCTTCACCTCATGCAGAAATCCAAGGTTGCACAGCTCTTCAATCTGGAGCGTCAGTTCCTCTGAATATGGTCCGTAAAAGTGAAAATCATATTTCTCATAGAAAGGAAACTGCATTTTCTTGGCGATATAAATCATTTTCTGCAGCTTCTTTCGCCCGATGATTTCTCCAGAATCCGAGAACACCTTCATCAGTTTTGCATGTTCTTTCAACAAATTCCCGACATCTCCTTTTTCCTTCTTTCCAATTTCTATGTCAGTCCCAGCAGCTGCCGGATTTTCATTTTCGCTTCCGGATGTTTAGAGCCGTCACAAATCAAGTCCTTTGGATAGTACAGCTTGTGGTCCGTCCGCCGTTTACCTGAGATGGATTCCACAATAGCCGACTGCCTGGACAGCTCTTTAATTTGGCCGTTTTGCGTCAAGAGATGGATCGGCAGACGCTCCTCTTCCTCTCCCGGCCGGTAAAAATCGTATGGCAGATCTGATGAAGAATCAACGACCAAATAATAGCTCGGATCGATCCCCGCCTCTTTGAACAATGAAGTCAGCTCAAAATAAGCCGACATTTCTTCATTCGGATTGAATTCAACGTATTGGAAAAGCTGGCGGTTAATGAATCTGCGGCACAAGTCGGATAAAATCGCGTCTTCTTCATCCTCCCAGGCCTGGAAGTAATACAAAATAATAGATTCATCCAGCTTTACATAATCCTCCAGTGTCAATTTCCCTTCAAAAATAGAATAGAAATGAACCGGAGCGTGAGTGAAGACATAGCCTTCATCGTGCAGCTGCTTCGCCCTGTGAAGAATCTTCGTTAAAATGACCTCTGCACTTCTGGTCACAGGATGGAAGTAGACCTGCCAGTACATTTGGTAACGGCTCATGATATAGTCTTCGACAGCGTGCATTCCGCTTTCTTTAATGACGATCTGATCCTCGCGCGGCCGCATCACCCGAAGAATCCGCTCCATATCAAAATGGCCGTAGCTGACGCCCGTATAATATGCGTCGCGCTGGAGGTAATCCATGCGGTCTGCGTCAATCTGACTCGAAATCAGGCTGACCACTTGCTTGTTTTTATATGTTTTGGCAATGACTTCAGCAACATCCTGAGGGAAACCCGGGCTCACCTTTCTGAGCACCTGATTAACCTCCGTGTCTCCCAAAATGATACCTCTTGTAAAATCCTCGTGGTCAAGGTGAAAGACCTTTTCAAATGAATGCGAGAACGGCCCGTGCCCGAGGTCATGAAGCAGCGCCGCGGCCAAACAGAGTTCACGCTCACTGTCATCCCATTCAGGGCGGCCTTTAAAGACGTCATCAACCATTCTTCTGACAATTTCATAGACACCGAGAGAATGGTTGAACCGGCTGTGCTCAGCCCCATGGAACGTCAAATAGGTCGTGCCGAGCTGCTTAATTCTGCGGAGACGCTGAAATTCACGGGTTCCGATTAAATCCCATATCAGCTTGTCCCGAACATGAACATAGCGGTGCACCGGATCTTTAAACACTTTTTCTTCTGATAATTTTCCATTTGGATACGCCATCGTCATTCCCTCTTTTTTTTAGCCGTGTTTCTATTATATCGACTCTATTCTTTGAAAACATCCTTGAATTTGCCCGGCGATTTGTTCCATCTTCATGAAAAACACATCTTGTGAAGCAAAAAAGCCTGACCTGAGGGCCGAGGCTAAGAAAAAATAGGTTTTTACTTTTTTATTTTCTTTTTTACTTTGTCAATCAGCTCATCCTCTGTCGGAGCTGACAGCGGGCGATTGTTCACAAAAGCAAATGATTTTTTCCGTCCGGGCCCGCAATAAGATTGGCATCCTACCTCAACCTTTGCGTCCGGGTCCACTTCTTTCAAACGCGGCAGCAATGTTTTGATATTAGTGGCTTGGCAATCATCACACACTCGAAATTCATTAGCCATGACGTACGCTTCCCTTCATTTCTATGTTCATCTATGTGAATAACCTAAAATCACGTTTCAAAAAAAATCACATCACTCTCCATTTTACAAGGATTCGGCTGTTCCTGCAAGCCGCTCCATCCTTCGTATCTCCTATTCTTTCAGCCAATTTGTATAAATATTTTCCAACCTGGACATTCTAATACCATGAATAGAAAAATGGGAGTTGAGATAAATGACAAAACAGCGACAAGACGCTTGGTCAGAGGAAAACGATCTGCTTTTAGCCGAAACAGTGCTTCGGCATGTGAGGGAGGGCAGCACTCAGCTGAACGCCTTTGAAGAAGTCGGCGATAAATTAAACCGGACATCCGCAGCCTGCGGATTCAGATGGAACGCAGTGGTCCGCCATCAATATGAAAAAGCGCTTCAGCTTGCGAAGAAACAACGAAAACAGCGGATGAGAGCGCTCGGAAACGGGCAGCCGGCGAAGAAAAGATTATTATATCAGCCTCCTGCCGTTGATCCTGAAATCATTCAAGAAACCGCTGCAGAAGAGCCGGTTAAAACGGAAACACCTTCTGTCGAAAATGAGCAACCTTTAATGTCTGGCGAACATATGCCTTTTGTTGATGAAAGCTTTAAGGAAGAGTTAGCTAGTCTATCACACTTATTGTCTCCTCAAACGCCTGCAGCTGCGCCTGAGATGACGATGAATGATGTGATCCGCTTCCTGCAGAATTACGAAGGCAATCACGAGCAATCATCAGCATTAAAAATGGAAAACGAGCGTTTAAAGAAAGAAAATCAGGAATTGCAAAACAAAACAGAGCAGCTAGAGGCAGAAGTTCAAAAGCTTGAAAAAGACCAAAAAACGATCCAAGAAGATTATGAAACCTTGGTGAAAATTATGAACAGAGCCAGAAAGCTAGTTTTATTTGAAGAAGATGAACATGCCTCTCCGTCCTTCAAAATGGACCGGAACGGCAATTTAGAAAAATTAGCGGAATGACATAGAGAAATCCCAAAACGGGCAGCTGTTTTGGGATTTTCGCCATGTGCAAAATCCCCTTCTCTATTGAGAAAAGAGATTTTCCTCATTTTGCAGCCGGATCAGCTATTCTTGTAAAATGAGGCCTAGCTTATGTGAATCTATTAAGACATGTGAGCTGCCTCGGCTGTTTTTTGTTTCCGAGGCGCAGCAGAAATGACCAAAAGCCCCAGCATCATAAGCGCAATGCCCAGCCACGAGGAAGGCGAAAGCATTTCCCCTATGAAAAACACGCCAAGCAATGAAGCCGTCAGCGGTTCAGCTAAAGACAGCGTGACCGCCGCCGAGGCCGGAACCCCGGTAAGCCCTTTCGCAAACAAAAAGTATGCGGCACATGTTGCAATTAACCCGATGTAAAGGCTTGTTCCCAGTCCTCTAGGGGTCCATATCCACGAGATATCTGACTGCCATAATAGCGGCGTCAGCAAGATGGCGCTGATCATAAATACAACGGCGGAGGTCGCTCGCGGAGGCTGGGTTTTCATCATCGCTTTACTGATGAGCGTATAGCCTGCAAAAGATGCACCCGCTCCAAGCGCCATAAGAACACCAGCCACATCAATCCGAACATTGGAACTGTCGGAAAACAGAAGCCAGCAACCCGCTAAAGCCAGCACAGTCGCAATCCACCAGGAGTTTCGCGGGCGTTTCTTCAATACAGCCCATTCGAGGGTCCCGGCAATGATAGGCGCACTGCCGATGGCAATCACAGTTCCCACTGCAATTCCCGTTTCTTTAACCGCTGTGAAAAACAGCGGCTGGTAACACGCCATACAAACAGCGGCTAAAAATACGAGCGGCCATGACCAATTTTTCACGTGAAGCTCCCGGCTGAACCAAACCGCAAGCAGCATGGCGCTTCCTCCTATTAATAACCTGAACGCTCCAAATGCCAGCGGTGTGGCGCTTTCTGGAGCCAATGCCTGAACGGTTCCCGTGGTCCCCCAGAAAAAAGCCGCAATCAATACAAAAAGGCTGTAAATATTCCCTTTCATCTGCCTCTCTCCTTTAATATGGATGCTGATGTCATTTTATCGTTTTTCTTTTTGTCGTGGTTATCTGTATGTAAGAAGGATTTATCTGAAAATAAGATTATTGGGGTAAAATGCCGCTTGTCATAAAAAATGCATGCCGGCATATACAGCCGGCATGCGAAGAACGTTCACCCAAATACCTTTGCATTCCGCTCAGCCATCCGGACGAGGTTTTTCTCAAATTCCATTTCCTCATCAGTGGACAGTCCGGCAGAGTAAAGATGAGTGCTTAACGCTTTTAATTCCGTCAATAAAGCGAACATTAAGTCTTGTACGGAGATGTCTTTTTGCAGAAGCTCACTTAAGGACGCCATCGTTTCCGGACGTATTTCCGGATAGACGCCTTTTTTATCGTTTTGTTTGTCTTTCAGCGCCGCTTGATAGAATCGTCTGATCAAATCGGCCCTTTCACTGCCGCTTTTATCCGCACAGAGATAAATTTGAACAGCGACTCCGCCGCGAACGCGTCTCTGAGAGATGCCGGCGAACTTTTTGCCATTTATACTGAGGTCATAGCTGCCGGGACAATAAGACCCTTCAATTTCATAGGCTTCGATCTTTGCGTTGTACGGTCTCAGCATTCGTCTCATCAGCTCAACCATCGCTTCATATCCTTTGTCTATATCGATGCCTTTCTTTTCGTCCTCGAATATGAGAGAGATATTTAAAACACCGTCATCCAATACGACGGCAAGACCGCCGGAATTGCGTACGATCACACGGTATCCTTCACTCTCCAGCAAGGAGATGCCATCCTGCAAAAACGGGAGGCGTGTATCCTGTATTCCAAGGACAATTGTATCGTGGTGCACCCATGAGCGCGCTGTCGCCGGCGACACGCCTTTTCCGACGGACATGCACAGCGTATCATCCATTGCGAAGGATTGCTTCGCATCAAATAAAGGGCCGAGACTGGATTGGTCAATGACTCTCCATTTCGGCTGCATCAGTAAATCATTCGGTTGGTTTGCCATCTATGTAAAACCCTTTCATGTTAGGCTTATTGAACGAAAACTATTATATCATTTCAGCAGCTGTGATTGATAATTGCTTTTCAGCATCGTAAGAAAAATTTCTTTATTTTTTGTATTCTCCATGAGAGGAGAATGAATGTAAGACAGCTTGCGCTTTAAAGAGAAATTATTAATATGCAGAATTGAAATTTCGCGGTGGATCAAATCCTTATGCAGCACGCTTCTGGATAGAACCGAAAGTCCCATGCCGTTGATCACCGCTTCCTTTACACCTTGATTGCTGCTGATGGTGAACATTGATTTCGGCCGAAGTCCATTTGAACTGAGTACATGATCGAGATATTCTCTCGTCCCGGAGCCTTTCTCTCTTGTCACCCACGCTTCGTTCTGCAAATCGCTGATCGAAATCTCTTTCCGCCCGGCCAGCGGATGCTGATTTGGAGCGGCAATGCACATTTCATCCTCCATGAACGGTTCAATTTCCAGCTCATTCTCGTTTGTATGTCCTTCAATCAGCCCGATATCAGCCTGAAGCATCCGCACACGCTCGCTGACCTCCTCTGTATTGCCAATCATGACATCGAGGTTCAGCTCTGGATACAGCTTTTGCAGCTGGGCCAATAGCGGCGGAAGAATATACTCACCAATTGTAAAGCTTGCAGCTATTTTCAATTCGCCCTTTACATAGTGATGATGCGCATAGATTTCAGCCTTGGCTTGTTCGTAGAGAAACACCATTTGCTTTGCTCTTTGATATAAAATGTCTCCTGTCGGCGTTGTCGTAAAGTGTTTTGGCGACCTGTTCAGAAGAGCCGTTTGAAATTCTTTCTCAAGATTTTTGATATGCAGACTGACGCTGGGCTGGGAGATCATCAGCTTTTCCGCCGCTTTTGTGAAGTTTTTTTCTTCTACCACCGCTATAAACGTTTTCAGCACGTCGTAATACAAAAACCCCACCCCTGTCATTAATGAAATATATGGTTATGATTAGTTTTCTTTATTGTACTCATATCATCCATCTTGGTAAAGAAGGCTATACGGAAGCGCAAAAAAGGCAGCCCTCGGTCGAGAGCTGCCATCGTCTTCATTTTTATTACAGTGCTTGCGCCGCTGTAATTAATGCGAGATTGTAAACATCTTCAGCGTTACATCCTCTTGAAAGGTCGTTTACAGGCATATTTAAACCTTGCAGGATTGGTCCTACCGCTTCAAAGTTGCCCAAACGCTGAGCGATTTTATAGCCGATGTTTCCTGCTTCAAGGCTTGGGAATACGAATACGTTAGCGTCCCCTTTGATTTCGGAATCCGGCGCTTTTTTCTCAGCTACAGATGGAACAAATGCAGCATCAAATTGGAATTCGCCGTCAAGTGTCAGTTCAGGCGCTTTTTCTTTCGCGATTTTCACTGCATCCGCTACTTTTTCTGTTTCATCAGATTTTGCTGAGCCTTTTGTAGAGAAGCTGAGCATTGCCACGCGAGGCTCAATGTCGAACATTTTTGCCGTATTGGCACTTTCGATCGCAATCTCGGCAAGATCTTGGCTGTCAGGCGCAATGTTGATCGCGCAATCTGCGAATACGTATTGCTCTTCTCCGCGAGCCATGATGAACACGCCTGAAGTCTTTTTCACGCCTTCTTTTGTTTTGATGATTTGAAGAGCCGGGCGGACAGTGTCAGCTGTCGAGTGAGCAGCTCCGCTTACGAGTCCGTCTGCAAGGCCTTTATACACCAGCATTGTACCGAAGTAGTTCTCGTCTAATAACGCTTTGCGAGCCTGTTCTTCTGTCGCTTTGCCTTTACGGCGTTCTACGAATGCTTGTACAAGGTCTTCCATGCCTTCATATGTATGAGGATCATAAATCTTAACGCCGTCCAGCGTAAGGTTCAATTCTTTTGCTTTTGCTTGGATCTCATTTTCATTGCCGATCACAATCGGATTCAGCACTTTGTTTCCTGCAAGCTTGCTGACCGCTTCTAAAATACGCTCGTCTAAGCCTTCAGGAAATACAATTTTAACGTCTTTTCCAGCTACTTTTTCTTGCACTGTTGAAAATAAATCTGCCACAATAAAACCTCCTCAAAAAGTTACAAAAACGCTTTCTTTTACTAGCATACTCTTCTTCCAATCAAATTCAAACAGCCAACTTTCATTATAGCGCTTTCATGAAAAAATCTTATTTTTCTAACTAATTTAAGTGACTCAATCTTCCCTTATAGGTTCTTCTATTTTGATGGAGTTATACGGAAGGGATGTTCAAGGTTTCTCCACAGTAGAATCGGATAAACTATGGTATAGTGAAGGCAATCATGAAAAGATAATGGGAGTGAAGATAAATGAGTGAACAGCAAATGACGAATGAAGCGGCAAAAACGCTTGACGGCTGGTATGCGCTTCATGATTTCCGCACAATGGATTGGGCTTCCTGGAAGCTTCTGTCCAGTGATGAACGCCAATCTATCATACATGAATTCACCGGGTTGCTTGAAAAATGGGGCGTAGCCCAAAAAGAAGGAAAAGGATCGCAAACTCTTTACAGCATCGTCGGCCAAAAAGCTGATTTTATGCTGATGATCCTTCGTCCTACAATGGAAGAATTAAATCAAATTGAGCTTGAATTCAACAAATCAAGACTTGCTGAGTTCACCATTCCGGCATACTCCTACGTATCAGTGGTAGAGCTGAGCAACTACTTGGCAAGCGGTGACGGCGATCCTTACGAAAATCCGCATGTGCGCGCGCGCCTTTACCCTGAACTGCCGGAATCAAAATATGTATGCTTCTATCCAATGGATAAAAGAAGATCCGGCAACGACAACTGGTATATGCTTTCAATGGAGGAACGCAGAAACTTGATGAGAAGCCACGGTTTAATCGGCCGCAGCTATGCGGGCAAAGTCAAACAGATCATCACCGGCTCTGTCGGCTTTGACGATTACGAGTGGGGCGTTACATTATTCAGCGATGATGTCCTTCAATTCAAGAAGCTAGTGTACGAAATGCGTTTTGACGAAGTCAGCGCTCGCTATGGCGAATTTGGTTCATTCTTTGTCGGCAATCACCTTTCGCTTGATACACTTCCTCAATTCCTATATGTATAATATCCCCTCCCGCCCTATCCGGCGGGAGTTTTTCAATCCTCCTTTATCAGAATTTAAATAAAATTTGCTATTTTCTTCGTTTTTTCTTACGATGTAGATAATAATCCAATTTTTTCAAAGGAGTGCAGTTATTTGTCAAAACGAACCGCATTTGTTATGGGAGCCAGTCAAGGGATCGGGAAAGCAATCGCTCTGAAATTAGCAGACCATCATTTTTCCCTCATCATTAATTCGCGAAATTTGGATAATATTGAATCTGTCAAAGAAGACATTTTGGCCAAGCATCCTGATGCGAGCGTCATTGTCCTTGCGGGGGATATGTCTGACCGGCATACGAGAGCGGGCATTTTTCAGGAAATCGAATCTCAATGCGGACGGCTTGATGTTCTGATTAATAATATCCCGGGCGGCGCGCCTGATACATTTGATAACTGCAATATAGACGATATGACGGCCACGTTCACTCAAAAGACCGTTGCCTATATTGACGCTATCAAGCGTGCTTCCTCACTGATGAAACAAAACGAGTTTGGCAGAATCATCAACATTGTCGGAAATCTGTGGAAAGAACCCGGCGCCAACATGTTCACAAACAGTATGATGAATGCCGCTTTAATTAACGCCAGTAAAAATATTTCCACCCAGCTTGCTCCTCACAACATTACTGTCAACTGTCTGAATCCCGGTTTTATCGCTACAGACCGTTATCATCAATTTGTGGAAAATGTGATGAAAAAGAACAGCATATCCAAACAGAAAGCAGAGGAACAGATTGCTTCCGGGATTCCGATGAAACGGGTCGGATCAGCCGAAGAAACCGCAGCGCTCGCCGCGTTTCTTGCCTCTGAGGAAGCCTCCTACATCACGGGGCAGCAAATTTCCGCTGACGGCGGCAGCATGAAAAGCATATAAAAACATCCCGCTTTTTAGCGGGATGTTTCTTGTAATGACCCGAACGGCAGGTTCAGCTTTTGAATCCGCGTGACAAATTCCCGCAGATCCTCCTGCTTCGACACCATTGAGATTCTGACATGCCTTTTTCCGTTGCTTCCAAAAATTTCGCCCGGTGTGACTACGACATGGGCATTCTCCAGCAAGTAATCGGAAAATTGGTGAGATGTCTCAAACGTATTCGGAATTTCAGCCCATACGTAAAAGGTTCCTTTTGGCTTTTCCATCTTCCAGCCCAGTTCCTTTTCGCAAAGCGCCGTAAAAAAGTCAATTCGTTCCTTATAAATTCGTTTCAACGATTCCGTATGCTCCGGATCTCCAGAAAGCGCCGCACTCGCTGCCTGCTGCAGCCCGCCGAACATGCCGACAAATACATGGTCCTGAAATTCATTGACGGCCTGAATGATCTTTTCGTTCCCAACCGCAAACGCCATTCTCCAGCCGGCCATGTTAAATGTTTTCGAAAATGAATAAAGCTCTGCTCCGACAATTTTGGCATCCTCTGCCTCAAGAAAGCTGGCCGGTTTTTGATCGAATTCAAACGCTCCGTATGCAAAATCATGAATCAAATGGATATGATGCTCTTTTGCAAAAGCAGCAGCTCTTGCATAAAAAGCCGCATCAGCCACAGCTCCAGTGGGGTTGTTCGGATAGTTTAAAAACATAAGCTTCGCTTTATCCAGCACGGCTGGATCAATCTTTTCAAAATCCGGCAGATAGCCATTTTCTTCATACAGCGGCATTTCGTAAAGCTCAGCTCTCGCCATCGTAATCCCTGATAAATATTCAGGGTAGCCTGGATTCGGGACTAAAGCGATGTCGCCCGGATTGAGCAGGCATTGTGTCAGCACATACAAGCCTGCTTTCCCGCCTCCGAAAAGCGCGACCTCCGTTTCAGGATTGATTGTCACTCCGTATTCCCTTTTATAGAAAGCAGCGATCGCTTCCTTTAAAAAAGGATAGCCCCTGAAAGGGCCGTATCCATGAAACGAAGGATTCAAGGACGCCTCCCGCAAAGCCTCCACAATATGCGGCGGAGTGGGAAGGTCAGGGTTCCCCTGTCCGAGATTAATGATATGGGCCCCCGTTTTTTCCAATTCCTTTACCTTTTGAAAAACGAGAGAAAACTCCTGCCTTGGAAGTGTCTTGATGACATCGGACGGTGTTATTTCCATCTAAAAGACTCCTTTTTGCTCCGTTTTGTTATCCCGTTCCAAAAACGATTTGTTGACGAGTTTCGTATGCAGAAACAAACCGCATACGATCACGACAATCAGCCCCATAATGACCGGAGCGCTTAGGATGTTAATGAACATTGAACCAATAGAAATGCATAATCCGATAGACGCTTCGGCCACTGAAAAAATGCGCCCTTGAATCTGGTTTGCCGCATTTTCCTGAACCTTCACTTTTGCAAGCACTTCCCCGTATTCCATCGCGATGAAAAAGAGGATCGCCGCGATGACAGAAACAGCGAAAATCGGCGTGAATAAAAACAGCGCCAGTGAGACAATGGATAAAACGGTAAAGTACGTAAGGCCTCTATTGTTGTTAAAGCCCCATTTGCTGACAAGCGCCGCTCCGATAAAGCCGCCGAAGCCGATGCAGAACGTGAGAATAAAGTTGCCGATTTCCCCGTCACCCAGAAAGCGGCTGACAATCGGAAAATAGCTGTACACAACTCCCCACAGCAAAGCCATTGTAATCATCGTAAACATGGCGTTTAATACGAACGCATTGGTTTTGATTTCCTTGAGTCCTTCCTTAAAAGACTGAAAGGCCTCTTTAATGTTTTCAGATTGAATCGGCACAAATTGCAGCTTGATACGGCTGATAAAAAATGCCGAAACCAGGTATGTCACACCGTTAAAGGCAACAGCCAGCTCTACAGATCCGCCTAACAGAAAGAGCCCTCCGGCAGCCGCCCCGACGATAATGGAGATGGTTGTCGCTTTTGCAAATAACGTGTTGATGCTTTTAATATCTGATTCCAAGGACGACATGACAGCGAGACGGGCGGGATTAAAAAACACGCCGCTTCCATAAGAAATAAACAGCAGGGCCAGAAAAATCAGCGGATACTCGCCTTTTGGAAGAAATGTGAGCCCCAAAAAGATGATGCCTCTGATGATATCCGTCCACAGCATGATCTTAATTCTGTCTAACCGGTCGACCAGTACCCCCAAAAACGGCTGAAACACCATCGGAATGCTTCTGACCACGATGACCCCGGACGTCACCCAATAATCGTGATAATATGTAGACAAAATGAGCAGGGCAGGGAGAACACAATAGTCTCCCATGAACGATAGCGCCTGCCCGTAAAGCAAGTATTTAGAGTTGGGTTTCAGCTGTTTCATACTGGCAGCACATACTTTGCCGTCAGCTTCGCATGCTGCTGAATTTGTCTGATTGATTCAGCCACATCCTGTGAATTACTGCCTTTCAGTTCAAATGCAGCAATGGAATTGAAAGCTTCAAACAATGTCAAATCAACTGAAGTGCCTGGTGCTGCGGCCGAAAAAGAAACGATTTCAGTATCCCCTTTTAAAAGTCCGTCCGGAATATCGATTGCCTCAATGACCAAATCCTCAGCAGTTTCTGGAATCTGGCCATTTTGTTTGAAATGCTGCGGGTACAAATGGCAGTCGGCAACATAATAAGGCTCTTGATCCAATAATCCGTCCGGCAGATCGGCGTCTTTTCCGAAACAGAGGACATCTAATAATAATTGCGCCATATCAAGGCCGAAAACCTTTTTAATGTTAGGGATCATATTCCAGCCGGCAAATCTGGCTGCCGATTCAATTAAACCCGGTTCTCTGTTTTTCATTAGCTTGATCTCTGTATGTGTTGCGCAATTTTGCAGGCCAAGCCCTTCATTTGCCTTTTTGGCAGCTTCGACAATTTTCTTTTTTGCCTCTTCATCCAGAATGGACGGCGTAATGTGGGATGTCTCTGTAAACCCGATTTGCGGCGTTTTATCATGAATGGCGATCGGGAAATACTCACCGTCAGCCATGATGCCTTCTATACTGATATAGTCGGAGTACCCTTCTGTTTGATACCAGTCTCCGTACTCACCCTGTAAAAATTCTTCAGCGATAAACGGCGCTTCAAACGTAACCGCCTTTGGCACGTTAATTGATTTCAGATAGTCATTGACTCTGTTAAATTCATCTTCTGCCGTCTCAGTGTCCGTAATCAGCGTTACACCGATTGAACTCGCTAAGTATGTAGGCTTTAAGATAAGAGGTGTGCCGATCTCTTCAAGAGCAGCACGGAAATCTTCGAGAGTTGTGACTCGTTTGTTTTTGATCGATTTGACTCCGGCCTTATTAAAAGCGTCCCTCATTTTATTTTTATCTCTGGCATTTTCGGCTGCCTGCACGCCGGCACCTCTCAAGCCCAGACGTTCACAGGCTTTCGCCATCGGAGCAATGAATAATTCATTGTTTGTTGTGATGGCATCCGCCCCGAACATTTCGGCAACCTTGACGATTTGCTCGACGACCTCTTCCTCAGGCTTGTTATGATCCTCATGCGCCCAATAAATGGAGTCAGGATGCTCAAAATCAGCTAAACTCTTAAAATAGTCTTTATCTTTTATGACCGCGACCGAGTATTTTTCAATCAATGCTGCATGGGAGGCTGTAATTGCAAAAGGTCTTGGAATAAAGCTGACCAGGTTATATTTTTCAGCAGCGCTTTTATAAAACATGTGCGGCGGGCAGCCTCCAAGATCAGCGATGACCAATACTGTTTTTCTCTCCATATGTAAAACACTCCTTCTCTATTGTGCGGTGTATCCTCCGTCTGCGGTGATGGCGCTTCCGGTCATATAGCTTGATAAATCCGAGGCTAAAAACAGCATCACGTTTGCGATTTCTTCAGGTTTCCCAAGCCTCAGCAGCGGATTTACCTTCGCCTTTTCTTTTTTGATCTCTTCAAGTGTGCCTTCGTTATTTTCAAGGAATGATTTTTCATTCAGCGGTGTGTCGATGATCCCCGGGCATACGCAGTTCACGCGAATGTGATGCTTCGCATAATCAACGGCCATTGATTTAGTCAGCTGCAAAACCCCGCCTTTGCTGGCGTTATAGGCAGGAATATCAGGCCATGCCACGAGTCCGCCGACAGAGCACGTATTAATGATGTTGCCCTTGCCGGCGGCCAGCATATGCTTGAGTGCATGTTTGCTCATTAAAAACATGCCGGTCAAATTGACTTGCAGCACCTTGTTCCAATCGCTGAGCTCCATCTCGTGAATGGGCGCCACGATTTCGATGCCTGCATTATTAATCAAGACATCGAGTCCGCCAAATGTATGAACCGCCGATTCAACTGCGTGCTGGCAGGCAGCTTCGTCTGTGATGTCCGTTTGCACAAAGTGCAACCTGTCATTATTTTCTTTTCGTACCATTGCTTCTCCCTGCGCTTCATCAATATCCGCCACAACCACATTGGCCTGCTGGCCCAAAAAAGCCTGAACCGCAGCATAACCAATGCCTGATGCGCCTCCTGTTATGAGGACGGTTTTATCGGTGAGGTTCATGATCATTCATCCGCCTTCATTTTTTTCGCTTTTGCTCTGTTGTAGCGCGGCGGGAAGAAGATATTAATCGATTTTGATTCTTTTTCTGAACGGTTGATCGCACCATGATCTTCGCGAGGCTCACAGAAATAGGCTGTGCCGAATTTCATCTCGACTGTGCAGCCTTCGACCGTCATGTCATAGCCGCCGCCGATGCAGATGCCGATTTGTTCATTTCGATGTTTATGGAAAGGCATTTCTCCGCCATTTCCAGGGATTTTGGCAAGCATAATTTCTACCCAATCCTCAACAAAAAACGTGACTTCCATGCCCGGCAGCAGGTCTCTTGTTTTGAAAATATCCAAAAAGTAGTCCTCAGGACTTGTATATGTTTCATCAGCTTTCAGCCGCTTGATATCAATAGCAATCACTTCTTGGTCTGTGTCGTTTCTTGCCCCGTGAGGCACATGCGGCGGCGCGATATAGGCAGATTCCAAGGCTGTCATTTTTCTTGTCACATCTCCGACAGTCATCATCAGCTCGCCAGAAACGACCATGCCGATTTGGACCTCCTTATGCTGATGGGGTTCAACATTGGTATGCGGCGGGACGTAAGACATTAATACTTCAGTATCCCCTCGTACGGTTGAATACTGCCTCACTCCGTTTTCCCATTCAATTAATTTCGGTGTCGGGAAATAAAGCTCCTGCATATCTTCTTTAGTTTTCATCATCAACGTCTCCTTTTCCAAATAATGACCAGCTCATTGGAATACTTTTGAATGTTTTCACAAAGGTTAGCCCGTACTTTTGCCGTGCGAGCTCATTAGTTAAGGCAATGTCATACAAGCCTTCTTTTACTTTTCTTGCGGCTTGACTGGTTGAATTGACTAGTTTGAAACGAACATCTTTGCGGGTAAAATATTTTATTAAATTAATAGGTGAAGGATGTGAAACAATAACAGATGTATCAAGCATATCGTCTCTGAATTCAAAATCAGGACGAACAGCCAGGCCGTACATCGGTGTATCGCACCTGAAGATCTGCAATAGCTGCAAATCCGGCCTCATGTAGAAATGCTTAATGCCATCGTAAGCATGTGGGACGATGGTATATTCCAGCGGGCTTTGGAGCGTCCTTTCGATGCATGATTCAAAAGTATCATGCAAGGACAATTTACTGTTCAGCCCTTGTAGAAGAGTAAAATTGGAAATGAAATGCTTTGCTGCGTACTCACTGCTTGTCCCCTCAGGGCCGAGCGTGTTGACTGTAATGAGTTTGGATAGTGAATCAGTTCTTTTTTTTGTCTGAATGCTATTATCCAATATAATCATGAGCACCAACCAATCTTTTAAATTTTAAGTAAATTTTATCCAGCGGAAATTGAACTGTCAATGTTTTTTGAAAATATTGATAATTATTCCCATACAAACAAAAAAACCCTTTATAAAGGGTTTTTAATTATAGGAATTTAGAAACTTTGTTTATTGAGATAAGGACTGATCGGCCTTCTGCTCAAGTTTGCCGTACTTTTTATATGCGAATATACTGAGCACAAATCCGAGGACTGTGATGGCTGCGCAAATCAATCCGACAGCTGCATAGCCGTATGCCACATAGACGGGTCCCATTAAAGCAGAACCTAATGTCACGGCCAGATTCGAGGCGAGGCTGTAAAACACCATGACTTTTCCGCGATGACGCTCTGAGCAGTCACTCAAAATGGTGCTGAGCAGCGTCACCGTCAAACTTTGCATTAATCCCCAAATAAATAGGCTGGCGATTAACAGAAACATAGACGCCGGCGCATATGGTAAACACGCCAGCAGAACGCTGATGACCCCCAGCGCAATCAAAAGGGAGCGCATTTTTCCGATGCGGTCGGCTATCTTTCCTGTAATCACACTCATGGAAAACCCGATTCCATAAATCATGATAAATAAGCCCGCAGCCGTGTTTCCTCCGGTAAAAACGTCCTGAAGATAGGTGCCTAAAAAGGAATACATACCGTAAAAACCAATCATATTACAAAAGGTTATCGTGATATAAACAGGTACACGAGGGACTTTCAGCGCATCCCGGAATGTTCCTGCCGGCTCTTCTATTTCTTCCTTGCCGCTGTTTTTATGTTGGGCATGGCGGCGCATTTCAAGGAGAATCAGCAGGACAACTAAAACGCCCATCAAGGCGAAAATCCAAAACGTCCACCTCCAATGCAGGACGCCGCCGATAAATGATCCGAGCGGCACTCCGAAAATCAGCGCCAGCGACCAGCTTGAAACGATCAGTCCCATCACCTTGCCCCGGTATGTATAAGGAACACGATCACCGACAACTGCGTAAGCGGTCGGAACAAACGCTCCCGCAGCCAATCCCGAAAGCGCCCGGCCTAAAAAGAAGAAAAAAATATTTTGAGCCAAAGCGCATATCACCGTTCCTATGATAAAGATCATAAGCCCGGCCAATAAGCTCAGTTCTCTGGAGTATTTATCGCCTAATGGAACCAAAAGCGGCGCACCGATAAAAATCATAATGCCGTAAATACTGATAGATAATGCAAGGACACTGACATCTGAGCTGAAGGCTTTTGCTAAATCCGGCAGCAGCGGTGAGATCACAAGCTCTTCAGATCCGGCTGCAAATACCCCCATCGTTAAAGCCAATGCCAACAATAACGGAAAATGATGTTTTGTTTTGATGTCATTGTTTTGATTGCTGTTCATTCTTTCTCAAACACCTCTTCCATAATCTTCTTATCATAAAAGTTGTATTATAGTTTAGCATTGTTTTTTCACTATTTACAATTCGAACGAAATATTTAAAAGTTTTATTTTTTTCATTTAAATCCCATTATATATTTCTATATTTCATTCTAAAAATACATGAGGATGTAACGCGTAAAAAAAGCTCTCCGGCCTCCCGGAGAGCTTTTTCTATTGCGCCTCTGTCTGCTTTTTTTCAATCGATTCATGATTTATACGCTTTTTGATGCTTAGATGATAGTATGCATAGCAGAAAATAATGATCGGCACACCGCAGTATAAGCCGATTCTTTGATCCGGAATGAAAATAAGGCTGATCAACACGCAGCCATATAAACAAAATCCGAGCATCGGGACTAGCGGATAAAGCGGCGTTCTGAACTCCAGATCATTCACATTTCCGCCTTCAGCAAGGAAACGTCTGCGAAAGAAAAATTGCGACGCACAAATGGACATCCACGCGACAACTGTCACCATGCCCGAGATTGAGATACACCATAAATACACTGTTTCTGCGGCCATGACACTTGTCAGCAGCGAACAGCCTGAAATGCCTAGCGTAATCAGCAGGGCATTCATCGGCACGCCTTTTTTTGTCAGTCTGGTGAGAAAGGATGGACCCATTTGATTTGATGAAAGTGACCACATCATACGCGACGCCGCATACAACCCCGAATTAGCAACAGATAAAATGGCTGTTAAGATGACAAAGTTCATGATATCTGCCGAAAATGGGATGCCGATTTGATCGAGTACCGCTACAAATGGGCTTTCAATCACCCCCGCCGTTTTGTACGGAAGGATGGCAACCAAGACGAACATAGCCAGCACAAAGAAAAACAGCGTGCGCCAAATGACATTTCGAATGGACTTTGGCAGTGTTTTTTCCGGGCTTTCACTTTCCCCTGCCGCAATGCCGACAAGCTCCGTTCCCTGGAACGAGAAGTTCACCATGACCAGCGTAAACATAACGGCCAGCACCCCATTAGGGAAAAGTCCCCTGTCAGTCATAAAGTTAGACAAAAAGGGTGTCTCCTGTCCGCCTTTAAAGTCAATCAAGCCAAACACAGCGGCTCCGCCAATCACGATAAATAAGATGATCGCCGCCACTTTGATGCTTGAAAACCAAAATTCCATTTCTGCAAAGCTTCTGACAGAGAGCGCATTAATCAAAAAGATGACGATGCCGAACACGAGGCACCATATCCAGATCGGAACGGAGGGCAGCCACCTTTGCATCAAAATGCCTGCTGACGTCAGCTCTAACCCCACTGTATTCGCCCAGCTGAACCAATACAGCCAGCCAATCATAAAGCCTGTCGACGGTCCCAGAAATTTAGTGGCGTAGGCCTGAAACGATCCAGCCACCGGCATGGCAACAGCCAATTCTCCTAAACAAAGCATGACGAGATACATTAAAAATCCGCCGATGATATACGCGGCAATGGCGCCGAGCGGTCCCGCCTGGCTAATGGTAAAGCCAGAGCCTAGAAACAGCCCAGTGCCAATCACCCCTCCCAAAGCAATCATAAACAAATGCCTGCTTTTCATGCTGCGCTGCAATTCATTTTTATGATTCTGCATCATCCTTCCCCCTTTGGTTCTTTTGCCATGATGGTCATCCGGTAGCTCTGCAAAAGGTGAACGGTGGTTTGCTGTATGAGGAGAGGCAATACATGAAATGTGTACGGTTTATAGACTCGTTCTGTCCATTTATGGCCGTCTTTTCCGTACACACCCATATTAATGGATGGAATATTCAGCTTGCGTATGTCTTTGAACGGAATGGTCCCAATCATATTCCACCCAGGAAAGTTCCTGATAAAAGAATCAATTTCGCCATCGGTTTCGTGCAGTGATAAAAAACTGCCGTCTGCCAAGTAGGGGAAAAACTTTTTGAAGACAAATGTTTCGCCTGTCGATTCAGCGGTTTTGTCAGCCGCTTCTTTAATCACATGCTGCAAAAGCTGATCTCTTGCGCTATCTTCTTTCAAATAGTTATGCGGCAGGTAAGGAGGTGCGTAAAATAGAATGACTTTTGCGCCTTGATCGGGGTCAAGCTTTTGAAGCTCTTCGATTGCCTGAAAGCATCTCATGCGAAGTTCAAGGTGCTCGTTGGCTTTGAATGTCTGCTCGATACACTGCTCGGGATCTATCCCCCGGTTTCTCAGCTTTTCTAAGTATTGCTCCAGGCTATACACTTGAATGTCCCATGATAAATGTTTCTTTGGCAGGTTGGCTCTTTTTGTATATTGTTCATAATAATCTGATAATTTTCGTTGTGTCTCTCGGCATGCTTCCTCAGTGACTTCAATAAGCAACTCCATCATTTCTTTTGCTGTTCTTTCATAAATAAAACAATTGAAATACAAGCTGGTGCTGACAGCCGTTTGCACATTATAGGATTCCTTGTTATCACGCTGATACAAACAGGATGGTGGCAGAACCAACTCCCCTTCAACCTTTTCTGCCAGATGGATGTTATTGTGGAGACGGCTTGTGATTTCAGATGAAATGAAATTTGGGTCAATCCCTGCCAGTGTATCGCCAACATGGACTTCACGCCCGTAAATGTAAAAGCAAGGCAGCAGTTTTCCCGCGGCTCCGGTATAGATATATCTTGTCTGATCACCATCGTAAAGCGGGGTAATAAAATCTGTATTAATAGCAGCCAAATAGTGAAGCTGTTTTTCTTTTTTTAACCGGTTCAGCTCTGAAATGCTGGCGAGAATGCCCGAATGCTGGCTCTCCTCATCGGGATTGGCCATAAACAACACATTTCCCGGCAACGTCTCAAGGTTCTCCGAAAAATGCAGGAGATTGGCTAAATGCACGGCGATGCCGCTTTGCATATCGACAGATCCTCTTCCGAACATCCACTCGCCTGATTTGGCATCCCGCTGAACCTCCTGATCGAACTCATAGCGGCTGAAATACTCGGCCAATTTCTCACAATCAAAAGCGATATCCTTTAAAGGGCCGAAATCTTCAATTCCAACTGTATCCAGATGGGCATGGTAAATGACTGTATTTCGGCTTTCTCCATGTCCTTTAATAAATGCAAAAATATTTTTGCGATTGTATGGGTCATTGGGAATGGCCTGTTCCCACACATGACTGGGGTTTTCCTGAAAATATGGATAGCTCGTGATCACTTCTTTGATGAAATCTGCTTTTGTCCCTTCTCCAACGGTGCCGTTCACGCTGCTGAGGCTGACCAGAGATGCTGTCAGCGCCTCCACTCTTTCAGCCGGATTCATGTGACTGATTTTTGTATACTGCATAAATTGTCCTCCTGATCAAAAAGTTGAAATCGTGCGACCCGCTAAAGAATCGCACGATTTTATTTCTCTCAAATCAAAAAGCTTCGGACGTTGTTTTGGCTTGCATATGAAGAATTAAGTAATCGGGACCGCCTGCTTTTGAGTCTGTTCCTGACATATTAAAACCGCCGAACGGCTGATAGCCGACAATTGCTCCGGTACATCCCCTGTTAAAATATAGGTTTCCGACATGGAAATCCTCGCGCGCCCGTTCAATGTGCGCACGGTTTTTCGTCAGAAGCGCACCTGTTAATCCGTATTCCGTGTTATTGGCAATCTCCAGCATATGATCGAAATCACGCGCTTTGCAAATCGCAACAACCGGGCCGAAAATTTCTTCCTGCATCAAGCGGGCGTTTTCATCAACATCTGCAAAGATCGTCGGCTGAATAAAATAGCCTTTTGAATCATCGCCTTCTCCGCCGGCCAATAGCTTGCCTTCAGATTTGCCGATTTCAATGTATTTCATCACTTTGTTGTAGGATGCTTCATGAATCACGGGACCCATATACGTATCAGGATCTTCTGGATTGCCGACAGTCAGCGTTTTGGTCAGCGCCACAGCTTTTTCCACCACTTCATCATACACATCCTGATGAATGACCGCGCGGGAGCCCGCAGAACACTTCTGTCCTGAATATCCAAATGCTGAGTACACGATAGAGGATGCAGCAAGGTCAAGATCAACGTCCTTGTCAACAAGCACTGTGTCTTTTCCGCCCATCTCAGCAATTACCCGTTTGAGCCATTTTTGGCCCGGCTGCACTTTGGCGGCTCGCTCATAAATCCGGCAGCCGACTGCACGGGAACCTGTAAATGAGACAAACCGTGTTTTCGGATGCTCAACTAAGAAATCACCGATCTCCGCTCCATCTCCCGGAATGTAATTCAGAACGCCGTTTGGCAGACCCGCTTCCTCCATGACCTCGACAAATTTTGCTGCCACTACCGGGGCTGCGTCAGCCGGTTTTAAGAGAATCGTATTTCCTGTCACAATGGCTGCCGCCGCTGTTCCCGCCATAATCGCGAGCGGGAAGTTAAATGGAGAAATGACGATGCCGACGCCAAGCGCTTCATAATGATATTGATTGAACTCGCCTGCACGGCTCTTCACCGGAGCCCCTTCCTTGAGCTTTAACATTTGTCGCGCATAGAACTCTAAAAAGTCTATCGCTTCAGCCGTGTCCGCATCTGCTTCCTTCCACGGTTTTCCCGCTTCCTTCACAAGATAGCTTGAAAATTCATGCTTTCTTCTGCGCAAAATAGCCGCTGCCTTAAAGAGGATATTCGCGCGGTGCTCCGGTCTTTGTTTTTTCCAGGAATCAAATGCCTGCAATGCGGCTTGCATCGCTTTTTCAGCAAGCTCTTGATCCGCTGTAGACGCGTACCCAATGATCTCTTCTTTATTTGCCGGGTTAATGGAAATGATTTTGCGGTCCGTTTCAATTTTTTCTCCATTTATGACAAGCGGATAATGCTTGCCGAGCTGAGTGTTTACAAAGGCCAATGACTCCCCAAATGCAGTTTTATTCTTTGCTTCCGTAAAATCGGTAAATGGTTCGTGCGCGTATGTGACTGTCATATGTAGTCCCCCTCGTGTTATGAAATATATCTTCGCATATGAATAAAAATGCAAGAATCATGCCATTTTCTTGTCTTTTACTGAAAAAACTTGTTGAAGCGAACAGAAATTTGTCTAACAGGTGATCACCTTTCTCTATTTCCGATCTTGAACGCAAATTTTTTTTGCGATTTTTGCTCTTTAGGCAAAAAACAAATGCAAAATTATTTTGCGGAGGCTTCTCAAATTAGACCCATCCGCGGAATCGCGATGCTTCTGCCGATTTTCTGATGCCCGTCATGTAAGCCGCCAAGCGCATATCCACTTTATGTGTTGCCGCTGTCTGATAAATCGTTTCGAACGAGCTGACCATGACGCTTCTCAGTTTTTCTGCAACCTCTTCTTCCGACCAATAATATCCTTGGTTGTTTTGCACCCATTCAAAATAAGAAACCGTGACGCCACCGGCACTCGCCAGGATATCCGGCACAAGCAGCACGCCTCTTTCATTCAGGATCTTAGTGGCATCAATGGTTGTCGGGCCGTTCGCTGCTTCGACAACAATTGACGCCTGAATGTTATGTGCGTTTTTGGCTGTGATTTGATTGGAGATTGCAGCAGGCACTAAAATATCACAATCCTTTTCAAGCAGCTCCTCATTTGTGATGACGTCAGTAAATAAATTGGTGACCATACCGAAGCTGTCCCGTTTATCGAGCAAATAAGGGATATCAAGGCCGTCCGGATTGTAGAGCCCGCCATTGGCATCAGAAATCCCGATCACCTTCGCGCCCGCATCGTGCATGAATTTGGCCAGGAAGCTACCAGCGTTTCCAAAGCCCTGTATGATGATGTGCGCGTTTTGGAGCTTAATCCCTTTTTTCTTCACCGCCTCTTCAATACAAATCGTGACGCCCTGTGCCGTCGCCGTTTCCCGTCCTTGCGATCCTCCCAAAACAAGCGGTTTACCTGTAATAAAGCCCGGAGAATCGAATTCCCGCAGCCGGCTGTACTCATCCATCATCCATGCCATAATCTGCGAATTTGTGTATACATCTGGAGCTGGAATATCCTTTGTCGGACCGACGATCTGGCTGATGGCACGGACATACCCCCTGCTCAGCCTTTCCAGTTCTCCAAATGACATTGTCCGCGGATCACAAATAATACCGCCCTTCCCGCCGCCGTAAGGAAGATTGGCAATCCCGCATTTGAGCGTCATCCAAATGGATAACGCCTTTACTTCCTCTTCATTAACTTCTGGATGGAAGCGAACGCCCCCCTTTGTCGGACCGACAGCATCATTGTGCTGTGACCGGTAGCCTGTGAACACTTTGACGCTCCCATTGTCCATTTTGACCGGTATGCGGACAGTGAGCATTCTCTGCGGCTCTTTCATGAGTTCATACATATCTCCCGGATAACCCAGCTTCCGAAGGGCTTCCTTAATGATTGTTTGGGTAGACAGAAATAAGTTAAGAGCTTCTTTTTCCTCATCTTTCGAGACTTGCTTTGCTGACATCTTTTTTCACCTCATTGTTTTTTTGACCGGCTGTAATGTAAGCGCTTTAAAAAATCAGCCCACCAATTCCTTTCTGCATTGGATTCACCCTTATCATCATGCAAGATCCGTACCAGCTTTTTTAATCAACAAAAAAGAGACTGAAAACATCTCAGTCTCTGATTAAAAATCTATTTATTAACGAGGGTCAATTACAAGCTGCGTTTCAGCATTTAAACTGCCGATTCCCAAACCGTTTACTACATCGCCTTTAATCGTGTAAGTGCCTGCGCGCGGAAGGGTTTTGCGCACCATGACGAGGTCAAATTCGGATGCGCCTAACAAATCAAGCGTAAGCGGGAGTCTGACTGTTTTTCCATCGTTTAAAATCTGTGTTTCTTTCAGTGTTCTTCCATTCACTGAATCTCTTGTCGTAGCATGAAACCCGTCAGGAAATTGAAATTCTACCGCTCCGAGAGAAAGCACCGCATTTGGTTTATATGTCACTTCAATATCAGAAGTGGTCCACTCTTTCGTGCTGTTAATTGTTTTTGCCTCGATTGATGCAGACTGTGCATGAGCTTGGCCCGAAGGAAGTAAGATTGATAGTAAAACAGCTGAACTGATGAATAATGAAGATACGAATGAAGTTCTTTTTAACATGACATTTCCCCCTATTTGATTGTTGATATTTGGCCAGAGCGTCCTCTGCAGAAAAAGCGCTTTTTCGTAATTCGCGAATTACCAGTTTCTTTTTCTTAAAAATTAATCTATCATCATTTTCCATGGAAGTAAATGCTTTTTAAGGAATATTAACACTTGGAATTCAATGAGAATTCCTTCCTGTTTATACAAGGTTCAAATGGACGATTTCTCTCTCTTTTTCTAGTAACATCCGCCTGGCATTTTCTATCTTTTATCCTATTTTAAAAAAGGGCAAAAAAAGTCGAAGATGCCTCTGCTCTTCGATTGATCACGTTCCTATTTTTATTTGAATTCAGTGTTCCAGTTAAAACCGATCGTCTCATCATTCCACGGAATTCTTTTTTCATCAGGCTGATCCGGGTTATACGACATGGTGGTAAAATAGATAATTGTCAGCGGCGTCTCTCCCAGCACTCTATATCCGTGAGCCACCCCTTTTGGGATTAATAACAGCATCGGGTTGTCTTCGCCCATATAATAGACGTCCGTTTCTCCTTTTGTCTTTGAATCCTCTCGAAGATCGTATAGGACAACCTGAGCGTGGCCGGTTGGGAAGAACCAGAGATCATCCTGCTTCTCATGATAATGAAATGCCTTAATCACACCCGGATAGCTTTTCGACCAAGAGGCCTGCCCAAAATGCTCAAGGAGATTCTCATCGTCCCGGACCAGCTCAGCAAAAAAGCCTCTGTCATCGCTATGCTTCGTCAATTTTTTTACCTTGACTCCATCAATCACACGCACTGCTCCTTTCCTGCAAATACTCCCGTAACGCTTCCCGCCAGTGGCGGGGACGGATGCCGGCTTCTTCAATGGCCCGATGGCTCAGCACAGAGTAAGCCGGACGGGGCGTTTTGTTCCCGTATTCCTCTGTCGTTACAGGCAAAATGGCTGTTTCCAGCCCGCTTTCTTCCATAATTGCCGTCGCAAACTCATACCAGCTGCATATGCCTGAATTGCTGACATGATAGATGCCCGGCGGATGGCTGAACAGCTTGATGACCGCTTCTGCTAAATCCTTTGTATAAGTCGGCGAACCAATTTGATCGCTGACAACCCGAAGCTCTTGTTTCGTTTCAGCAAGCTTCAGCATGGTTTCAACAAAATTACTGCCGCCATGTCCGTACACCCACGATGTTCTGATGATCGTGCTGTCTTTTGTCGTTAATCGTATCAGTTCTTCCCCGAGCCTTTTGCTTTTGCCATAAATGGTTTTCGGGTCGAGGGGATCGTCTTCCCTATATGGCTGGGTTCCTTTCCCGTTGAATACATAGTCCGTGCTGATATGAACATATTGAGCTCCGATACGGGTTGACTCAAGCGCTGTATAATAAGCGCCGATTCCGTTAATCAAGTACGCTTTATCAAGCTCTTTCTCGCATTGATCAACCGACGTAAACGCGGCGCTATTGACCACGATATCCGGCTGATAATGGCCAAACGAATGCCGTACTGAGCGCTGGTCAGCAATGTTCATCATCTTCTTTGTTAACGCAATGACCTCATATCCGGCTTGCTTCAGCTGGCGGCATAGTTCCAAGCCAAGCTGTCCTCCCGCCCCAGTCACCAATACCTTTGTCAATCAGATCACCTTCTCATCGGTCATTGTCTGTATACCACTGAATCGTACGCGCAATGCCTTCTTCAAACGTCACTTCCTGCCGCCAGCCCAGTTCGTTTTTCAGCTTTGATGCATTGATCGCATAGCGCCGGTCATGCCCTTTTCGGTCTTCCACGTGGGCGAACAATTCCTCACAGCCCAGATGCTTCAAAATGACACTCGCCAGCTCTTTATTCGTGCGTTCATTTCCGCCGCCGATGTTATACACCTCTCCGTTGGTCCCCTTTTCTAAAATCAGCTTGATCGCGCGGCAATGATCCTCCGCAAACAGCCAGTCTCGGATCTGGAGTCCATCGCCATACAGCGGAACAGGCAGGCCCTGCTTCGCATGACGGATAATCGTCGGAATCATTTTTTCGCTGTGCTGATAAGGGCCGTAATTGTTGCTGCATCGTGTAATGATGGCCGGAAGCTTGTGGGTTTTCACATAAGACAACACGAGCAAATCAGAGCTTGCTTTGCTGGCTGAGTATGGGTTATTAGGAGAAAGCGGCGTCGTTTCTGTAAACGCGGGATCATCCGCTTTTAAATCCCCGTATACCTCATCTGTTGAAATATGAATCAGCTTCTTGGCTTTTCCTTTTAAGACCGCTTCCGCCAATCGGTATGTCCCCATGACATTTGTGGTGATAAACGGCTCCGCTTGGGAAATGCTTCTGTCCACATGCGATTCTGCTGCGAAGTGAATGACGCCATCGTAGGTCTCGTCAAACGCGCGGTCGATATCCTCCTGAACGCTGATGTCCCCTTTTACAAAGCGAAAACGGCTGTTTTGCTGTAATTTTTCCATTTCCTCCGGGTGGCTGGCGTACGTCAGTTTATCTAAAACGGTAATGCGCGCATCCGTTTCCCTCAGCATGAGCTTTGTAAACGTGAGCCCAATGAAGCCGGCCCCGCCTGTAATTAAATATGATTTTGCCATCACTTTTCGTCCTGTCCTTTCCGTAAATCCTGGTGTACAAGCTGGGAAGCGAGATAAAGCGATTCGTGAGTTCCGGCATCTACCCACCAGCCTGATAACACATCATACGTAAGCTGGCTGTTTTCGATGTATAGATTATTCACATCGGTGATTTCCAGCTCGCCGCGCTTTGATGGTGATATTTGTTCAATATATGAAAACACCTCTGCATCATACATATAAATGCCGGTAACACAAAGGTTGGTCGGTGGCTGTTCGGGCTTTTCGATGATGGAACGAATCCGCTTGTTTTTCTCATCAATCTCAGCAATCCCGAAGCGTTCCGGGTCATCAACTTCTTTCAGAAGCACTTTTGCTCCTTTCCCCTGCTGTTCAAAGCGTTCTGTATAAGGCTTTAATGAATCTTCAAAAATATTATCACCTAATAATAAAATGAAAGACTCTTTTTTCGTAAAGCGCTTTGCATAAGACAGCCCATCCGAAATGCCCGAGGCGGCAGGCTGTACTTGATAAGTGATTGTAACGCCAAGCTCTTCTCCGTTCCCAAGCAGTTTATAAAATTGCGGCATATGCTCTTTTTGGCTGATGAGTAAAATGTCTTTTATTCCGGCTTCCTCCAGCTTCATAATCGACCAGTATATCATCGGATACGGGCCTACAGGAAGCAAATGCTTGTTGACGGCTTTCGTTAAGGGCATAAGGCGTGAGCCGTCTCCTCCGGCTAAAATAACACCTTTCACATTAACACTTCCTTACATGCATTTTTATATCTCTTGTTCATATAAATCTTGAAGAATAGCTGTTACCCGCTTGATGCCTTTGCCATCCACGAGCGGCCTTCCTCCCTTGTGCAAAGAAAGGCGAAGAGGATAGCTGCTCATAATGCGCGACATCTGATAGATGAGTGTTTCATCCGGTACAAGCTCACCCAAACCAAGATCAAGAGCGGCGCCTTGGCCAGCAAATGTTTTGGCTGTAGCCGTTTGATGCTCAACCTGAGAAAGAACAAGGCACGGCACGCCGATGCAAATGGCTTCATATAGAGAGATGCCGCCGGCGACAATGGCTGCGTCCGCTTGTTTCATCAAACCTGCCATATCATTTGTCTGTTCGATCATCTTGTACTGCGGCTTCTTTTCGATCCGCCTTCGGACTGCCTCTTGATGCGGTGAAGCGCTCCCCATCACAAACATTATGTTTTTGTCTTTTATGTCGGGGACTTGATCAGCGGCAGCCAGCACTTTAAAAATAAGCTGCTTCGGATCACTTCCTCCTAATGCAACAAGGATATTGCGGCAGTCTTTCTTAAGTGTGTAATCCTCTCTTGCGGCCTGAAAGGCGGGGTGAAGAATAAGATAGTCCGGACCTTCATAGATGCGTGTGTTTCCCTGAACGTACACCCTGCTTCTGATGTCACCGTAAATTCCGTTAATGACTGCGTCACTATATTGAATCGATTTACCGTTTTTCTCTTCAAAAAGAACAATTTTCGCATCTGTCTCGGTCTTTATTTTCTTTAACAGCTCTGCAGGCGCGCCTAGAATATCAAACAAAAGCAAATCAAGCTTCTTGCTTTTTATTTCCCGGAGAATAAACTCGTGCTGCTGCAGCTCCGGCTTTACGATGACCTGCCAATGCTCTTCATGAAGAAACGCTTCAGAATCCTGATTCGTATAAAACGTAATCAAGCATCGCTGTTTGAGCCCCTCCGCAAGTCTCTTCATCCGGACAACATGGCCCATTCCCTTTTCATAGCCGCCGTCTGCGAAGATCCCAACATGCATGGCTATTCAGCCTCTCGTTCGATTGCCGCATCGGGATTCCGGTTCAGAAGGGTGATAAGCTCTGAGGCGGATACATCGGGGCGCTCGCCTGCTTTTTGATAGAGAGCCTTTATCGATTCATAGTCTTCCTTTGTATCAATGGTCAGCCGATATTGAGGGGCGCGAAATCGTTCCGGCGCCTCTAAAAACTGCACACGATAAAGAGCTGGATGATTCCTTATATATAACGTGACATGCTCCTGATATTGATCCTCCATATTCTGAATACGGCTGATGTCAATTAACAGGTTGGCGTTGACCACTTCGCCGCAAATCCCTAATGGGGCATTCAGGATATACGTATAATCCGACCCTTGATCAAAATGCGCCTTAATCATTACATCGAGCAGCTCCGGATCGACAAACGGATTATCACCCGTTAACCGGATGATGACTGACGGTTTAACAGCTTCTATGACCTTCACAAACCTATCGAGGACACGTTCTTCGCTCCCGCGGAAAACACGAAAGCCTTGTTTGATACAGTGCGCCTCTAATATGTCGTCAGTTTCTTTGTCAGACGTGGCGATGACAAGATTATCCCGATCCTTTTGGTAAAACGCGCTTTTCTGAACGCGGTGAACGAGAATATCAAGTAAACGACTCGATCCGAGCGGCCGAAGCACTTTTCCCGGAAGCCTTGTTGAACCCATTCTTGCCTGAATGATAAAGAGAATATCATTCATGAAACGGGCTGTCCTTCAGTAAAATGTCATCCCAGACAATGCCTGTGTCGGCCGGAATGTCTCTTACAGCCCGAACACCGCTGGTCAGCAGTTCAAAAAATCTCGGGTGCAGCCCCTGCGGCTTTTGTCCGGGCCGAAGCACTGCGATATTGTCTTCACTAAAGGCTTCACCTTTTTGAATCGGAGCTGTTGTAAAAATGCCTCTATATGCAAAGTTTCTGATTTCTCCTTCGATGGCGGTCGTTGTTTTGTATGAACTGCCAAGCAGTTTTTCAGAGACCGGCTTTGTGATCCCCTGTTTCAGCTCAGCTTCCGTTTTCCTGATGCCATTGACCATTTCTTTCAATTCATCCGGATTTAATGCAAACGAGTGGTCGGCACCCGGCAGATTTTTATCGATCGTAAAATGCTTTTCTATCAGTTTTGCTCCGAGCCGAACCGCGGCACACGGCGCTTCTGTCGGATGCTCGCTATGATCGGAGAAGCCGATTACAGCCTCAGGAAAAGCGGCGGCAAGCATCGGTATGACGCTGAGGTTGCTGTACTCCGGCGGTGCAGGGTATTTCGCCACACAATGCATTATGGCAATTTGATTGTTTCCCTCTGCCCTGATGGTGCGCCAAGCTTCGTGAACATCAGAGATTTCAGCTCCGGCTGTCGAGAAAATCATCGGCCTGTTCAGCCGGGCGACATATTTGAGCAGCGGGAGATGGTTAATTTCATAGGATGCGATTTTAAAAGCGCTCGGCGAGGTAGACTGAAGCAGATCAGCTGACCCCTCGTCACATACCGTACTTAAAAAGATCACCTGCTTTTCGCGGCAGTAATCCAATAGCGGTAAAATCCACTCAGCAGGCATTTCCATAGATTGAACCAAAGAAAAAATAGAGACGTCCTTGCCAGCTGCCGTCTTGTACAAACCAGGATCTTTCTGGTACATCCTATCAGCTTGGAACATTTGAAATTTCACGGCATCCGCTCCCGCTTCCGCCGCGGCGTCTATCAGCGCAAAAGCCTGATCAAGCTTCCCGTCATGATTAATCCCCGCCTCAGCAATAATAAAAACAGGAGCGTCTTTGCCTACAGTTTTATTCGCGATCTGAAACGCTGCCATTATTTCGCCTCCTTGCCCGGCCAAATATGATAATAGTAATACGATTGTTCAGCGGTGAAGCCCATTCGTTCATAAAGGCGGATCGCCCTTACATTGTGAAGCTGCGTCCCCGCTGTTACCGTTCTATGCTTCTGGATCTCCGGTTGTTCTATGAGATTCGCCAATAAATGAAACGCAATACGTTTTCCTTCAAATCCCGGTTTTACAGCCATCAAATCGAGAATGCACTCATCATCTCTTGATAAGCCCTGAAGATAGCCGATGACCTCGCCATTGTGTTTAGCGACAATATTGACCGCCGCCCTTCCATTCAGATTGTTTCGTGTCCACTCCTGAAATATTTTGTTTGCTGCATCACGGCTGAGATGAGGATCCTGAAAATATCTGCTTTTTGTAAACGAGTCTCGGGCCAGCTCACATATCGCTTCTGTGTCCCCGGGCTCAGGCGGGCCCAGTTCAAAAAATGGCGGTGTTTTGTCATAAAAAGACGGAGGCATCGCCAGCTTCAGCAAACTCCCGACAAAGTAAGAGGATGGCTGCTGTTGTATCACATGCGCGGCTCCGATATCTTCAGCCGGAACACGGACAAAGATAAAATCCGTTTCATCCATTTGGCGTACAGTATAAAAAGCTTCAAACAGCCTCTTTAGCTGCCCGGTACTATTTGCTGCAAGAAGTTTGACGTTCATGACTTTCTTCTGAAGCACCTTGCTTTCCCACAAAGAATCTTCGTAAAGCAATACACCTTGGAGCCTGCTGTTTTCAAAAAGGCCGAGGGAAAATTGATACGGAACATCCAGTGTAAGCTTTCTGCTTTGGAGAAATTCCTCAATCGCCTCTTTGGAGACTTTTTCTTTTACCGTATACACTTAATCAGCCCCTTTTACGATATCCCGCACAGCTTCAATGACATCATCTACATCGTCGTCAGACATTGATGGATAGAGCGGGAGAGAAAGGGTTCGTTTATAATAATTCATGGCATTCGGAAAGTCCGCTTCCTTATATCCAAATTGCTTTTGATAATACGGATGAATGTGTACTGGAATAAAATGAACGCTAGTGCCGATATTGTATTCATCCTTTAAAGCCGTAATCATTTCGCTGCGCGTAACCCCGGCCTTTTTTTCATCAACTTGCAGAACATATAGATGCCAGGCGTGCCTGCCGTCATCATGGACAAACGGCGTGATCAGCCCAGGAATCTGCTGAAAAGCGGTTTGATAACGGCCGGCAATCTCTTCTCTCCGTTTCTGCATATCATCCAGCCGTTTCAGCTGATGAAGTCCGAGGGCCGCCTGCAAATCAAACATATTCATCTTATAGCCGGGCGATTCGACTTCATAGTACCAGCTGCCATTTGAAGAATAACGGTTCCATGCGGCTTTACTCATGCCGTGAAGGCTTAGCACCCGTATCTTATCGGCAAGCTCCTCATCATCAGTCGTCAGCATGCCGCCTTCCCCTGTCGCGAGGTTTTTGGTGGCGTAAAAGCTGAATGCCGTTGCATCCCCGATAGAACCGATCATTCTTTGCTTATAAGTCGTATATACCGCATGTGCCGCATCCTCCAGCACGAATAAACCATGATTTTGGGCAATAGCCAATATTTCATCCATATCGCAGGACTGCCCGCCAAAGTGGACGGGCACAACTGCTTTCGTTCGCGTTGTGACGGCCGCCTCAAGCTTTACCGGGTCAATATTGAGCGTGTTTTCGTCAATATCCGCAAACACAGGCGTCGCTCCCGTATGAATAATCGTATTGGCGGTCGAGCTGAACGTAAGCGGAGAGGTAATGACCTCGTCCCCGGGCCCGATCCCTTTTGCTTTCAAAGCCAAAAATAAAGCTGCGGTACATGAATTCACCGCCACGGCGTGCTTCGCCCCGACAAACGCGGCAAACTCTTTTTCAAACTGCTGAACCTTCGGGCCTTTAGAGAGCCATCCCGATTCAAGCGTTTCTGTAACCTCCTGAATTTCTTCCTTACCGATTAACGGCAATGAGTAAGGGAGAAAATGATTTCTCTTTTGCACCATTTCTTTGCGCTCCTATCATTTTATTCAGTATCTTCCCGCCTGTAATCAACTCCTGTTTTGGCTTTCAGTTCCGCAAATAAAGCATTTGTTGATTCTGCCACCGGATAATTAGCCGCTATGAATGCCAGGCGCGCCTCTTCTGCTTTTTGATGCACGTCGGGACTTCGAAGAACCTCAACCAAGGTCTGCGCCAGTTCATCCGGCTGGTCAAACATAAAATCGCCAAGAGACTCATAATACGGATACGAGCGATTTCCGGACGATTTTCCGATCAGCACAGGCTTTTGAAACAGCATGGCTTCAAGACCGACTGTCGAGGTTTGCGTCACTGCGGCATCAACATACGGCAGCAAATCATAAAGCTCCAGCTCCTTTTTGATGACTCTGCATGCTTTATGTTTTTTCGCCGCCTCGTGATACAGATCAAGCTTGTTTTTTCCGATTTCCCACGGGTGAGGTTTGATAATAATCTGCAGCTGCTTCTGATCAGAAAGCCTCTGCAGCACACCGGAATAAAAGTCTTCTGAAAAGGGCTGAGTGGCAATGAGCACAATTTTTTTAGTCGGCTGAAAAGCAAGTTTTCGATAGAATATGGACATATCCATAGGCGTTCTGTTAAAAATCTGATCGAAGCGGGGATGTCCCGTTACGAGAATCTGCTCGGGTTTACAGCCTTTTCGTATGAACCACTCTGCTTCATACGCACCAAAAACAGCTTGATAGGTTGTAAAAACAGGAATGAAGGCTTCATCTCCCATCAATGCGCCATGCTGAAGACAAATGCTGACGGCCCCTTTTCTTTGACACATGAGAGCGAGCACCCTGCTGTAAATGTCTTCTGCCGTTCCGACAATAACAGCTGAAATCTTTTCCTGTTCAAACAGCGCATCAACTGTATCAATGGCCTCTATAAATAAAGGAATATCTTTGAAAAGCCGGTCGCGAAACGCTTGATCACCAAATGCCGGGTGATCATCATAAGGGGCGAGAAGCGAACAGGCTGTTTCGAGATACTGCTTCGAATCGCCTTTTTGGCATGAATCCGCAATCTCCCGCTTGCTAATGACAGGCAGATCACAATAATGCGGCAAACTCCATCTGGCCAAAACAGCCGTTTTTTCAGGATCAAATTGATAGTAATTTTCGTTTGAAAAACGCAGGTAATCAAAGTGCAAAATGACTTTCCCTTTAACAGGTTTGTCATTTGTTTTAACGATTTTTCGGATTCTTTCTTCAAAAAACGGCTGAATCTGCCCCTCATCGATATGCTGATCCACCGATCCGAATAATTCCGGTTCTTCTTCCATCATCACCCTCAGCTCAGGGCTGATGTATTGATAAAAATTACTGATAAGCCCAAGCGGAATCCCTTTGTAGCGAAGTTTGTCAAAAAGCTCCACGTACTTCCGGTACAGCACCCAATAATTGCTTAAATAGGCCGACAAGCTCTCACCCCATTCCAAGCTTTTTTAATGATTCACGCAGCTCTCGGCAATTTCGCTGCGGAGGAAGGTTCCTGACAAATTCATTTTTTTCTGATTCAAACAGCTGAAAGTGAATCGATTGGTCGGTAATATAATTCAGGTCCAGCTCCTCATCCAGCGGGTAAAACGGATAAAAATGATTGACTCTCCAAAAGAACCGGGCATCTCCAATACGGTAAAACGCCGGGCTTTCATCCCAATAGGAGCCAAACTTCTCCTTTACCTTCTCAAGCACCGAATACCTGTGCATCACCGAGCAATGATCAATTGCGCACGGTGCGTTCCATGTCACTTGAGCGGCAGGCCTGACAGTTTCTTTTACAATGTCGCGATTCTCGTTCAAATGATAGGTTTTGGAGGCTGAGTAAATCACAGCCTTTTCAGGATGGGTATCGAGCTCCCGCACCATTTTCAGGAGGCGGTCCGGCATATAGATGTTGTCATCCGTCGCATAGGTGATATATTCACCCTCCGCCATCCCAATCGCCTGATTGATCAGTGCCGCGTATCTCGTTTTTTCTGTTCTTTCCTTCACTCCAGATATATCGCTTTGATAAAAACGCACTCGGTTATCATTCAAAAAAGGACGGATTACATTCAGCGTCTCTTCATTGGAGTTGTCATCCATAATAAACAATTCAAAATCTGAAAACGTTTGTGAGAGTATGCTAGAAATGGACTTTGCCACATAATCGCTTTTGTTATAGCTCGTCATAATGACTGATACTTTAGGCAAATCCTACACCTCCTTCTTGGAACTTCACACCTGAAACTATCGTTATCTTATGTTGCTTATGCTCAAGTTGCGCTAGGGATACAAACCAATATGCGAAAAGTTTGTGTATGTCTCTGAAAAACAGCGGCTGCCCAGAGCGAAATCTGATCGGTCCGCTGTTCTTTTTCAGCATAATCCAAGCATCAGCCTCATAAGGTGAAAGAGATAAAAATCGCACCAGCGACTAAGATCGTTTTCCATCGGAGGTGAGTCATCGCGGAGCGTTCACCTATACATCCAGAACATGTTTTGAATGGTTTTCATAAAAAGGAGGAACGATATGAAACCGAAAAAAAATCAATATCAGCAAATGCAGGCATTTGATAATATGCAGGGGTATCAGCCTCAGTTTGGCGCCAACCCGTACCCGCAGCAAGGCCAAGGCTCACAAATGCAGCCAATGGGGATGCAGCCAATGATGCCAATGCAGCAGGGACAGCAAGGACAACAAGGACAGCAGGGATTTGGATTCCCGGGCCAGCAGCAGGGCGGCGGTTTTCAAATTCCATCGGGGCCTACACCGTCAGGACCGGGCCAAAGCGTTCCCGGCATGCTGCCTGTTGAGGAATCTTACATCGAGAATATTTTGCGCCTGAATCGGGGAAAAACGGCCACCATTTATATGACATTTGAAAACAGCAAGGAATGGGGCTCGAAGATTTTTCGCGGCGTCATCGAAGCTGCGGGCCGGGATCACATTATTATCAGCGACCCGAAATCAGGAACACGCTACCTGCTCCTGACAATCTACCTCGATTACATTACATTTGATGAAGAAATTGCTTATACGTATCCATATTCCATGGCGTCCTATTCGCCAAGATAAGAAAAAAGCCAATCACTCATATGATGAGGATTGGCTTTTTTGTTTATAGATATTTGACGGCTGCGACAACGATCATAATCCAAGAAATAATAAACGCCACACCGCCGAGCGGGGTGATCGCTCCAAGAATGGAGATTTGCGTCACACTTAGAATATATAAGCTTCCGGAAAACAGCACAATTCCCGCAAACATCAGCCATCCGGCTGTCGTGACACTGCCTATGCCGGATAATTTATCAGCCAGAAACGCTACAACGAATAACCCAAGGGCGTGATACATATGATACTGCACGCCTGTGTGCCAAACCTGAAGATATTTATCAGGTATTTTCCCTTCTAATCCGTGAGCGCCGAATGCTCCGAGTCCCACGGCAAGCAGGGCGTTAATGGCCCCTAATATGATAAAAACTTTCATCTATCTCTCCCGCCTTTTCGTTAAACTCATACCATTTATCTTATCGCACCTGCACCAAAATTCAATGTTTGTTCTCCGATGACACGAGATTGTCGGATTTTCTCCTGCGCCAAAGCTGGAACTGGTCAGCAGCTATTGCAGCAAGCGTCCCTAATACGAGCCCGTTGCTTAATAGAGAAATAAATACCGGATGCAATCCCTTTAACGCAGTTTCAGGAACAAACATGATACCGACCCCTGTCAGCAGCGAGATGCCGATGATAGACCTCACCCTTTTTGATTCTTCTTTCTCATATGAATCAAATTCGGCAAAGGCCAGACCGCCCATTGCGGAGAACACAACAAAATTCACCGCAAATCCAACGGGTGACGGCAGGCTCGCAAACGTATTCATAAAAAACGGGATCACGCTGATCACGATAACCAGAATACTGCCGAGCATAAACGGTTTTTTAGAAGGCATTTTGGTCGTTTCAATAAAACCTGCAGCTCCCGAAATCGGAACAGGCGCAATAGCTCCCGTCAAACCGCTAAGCAGATGGCTGAATGAAGCGGCAAAACCGGCATGGCGTTCATGATGCTTTCCATCAGGCTGTTTGCTGAATTTTTTCACGGCGATGTCCACGACCTTCATGCTCGCCAGCATATTCACGATCAGCAAGATGGTAATAAAAATAGAAGTGATGATCAGGCCACTGTTAAATAACGGTGTCCCAAAAGGAAACAGGGAAGGCAGCTGAAACAGCCGGTCCGGCATTTCAATCGGCTTTGCCGCTCCGGCAGCCGCAAACAGCACCCATCCGCCGAACAAGGCTAATAAAATAGAATATTGCTTAAAAAACATGATGTTCGAATTTGTCATTATAAAGGCGGCAGCGATCACAACAAGCGCCAGGCCAAATACAAGACCGTCCACCCCGTCCTGTCGATAACCGATTCCGAGAATTCCTTTTATAATGGGCTGACTCAGCTGCATGACAAGAAGCAATAAATAGACGCCCGTTACAACCGGAGTAAACAATTTTGCAAGTCTGTCAATGACCTTGAAAACACTTAACAAAAAGAAACATACAGCGCTTACAAGAAGAGCTCCCTGCAAACCCCGCAGTGTGTCTCCATATGTCGCAAACACAGTTCCCGTCAGCCCTGCGTAGATCGTATACACTCCCCACCACAAGCCGGCTGGGCTTTCATTGATCGGCAGTCTGTGGCCTTTCAAACACTGAATGACGGCGGCAATCCCCAGTACAAAAAAAGTGCTTTGAATCAATCTCGCAGAATCTGAGTGATTCAAATGGAACGACTGGGCAACCGCCACCGGAACAACTATCGCCGCAGCAATAATAAACGCTGTCCATTGCAGCGCGCCAAGAACCAATTTCACGTAAGCTCAACCTCTCTCTTTAAAAATCAAATAAAGACTCTCCGTTTCCATCCTCTTCCTGCTTCTCTTTTTCTTGCTTTCGATATTTGTTTAATCCCGCGCTCCCCATCATTTTTTCCATCATCAGCTGGTCTGTCGATGGCGGCGCGGCAGGACTTGGCGTAACGCTCGGCTGTATGCGGGGCGCGCTCACGTTCTCCGGCTGATCAAGCACGACATCACACAGAGAACGGACAACCGCTACATAACGCTTCAGCTCCTCATCCCGTTCAGCTGTTTTTGCTTTTTTCAGCTCCTCTTCCATCTTTTGAATTAATGCAGATATATGAATGTTCATGAAGCACCCTCCAAAAAAATAAATGTTGTCTTCCTGCATTTTATCAAATTCCTGCTGTAAACGCAGATATGAGTTTGTTATTTTTTCTGACAAACCTTGCGCGATTGACAAGCAGAAGAGATTTTTCACATAATAAATCACCATACCTTACAAAAAGGAGAAACGGAATGAACAGCATCCCCTCTATCATCAGCAAGCATAAAGCCTATTTTGCGGCGGGACATACGAGACCGCTTGAATCGAGACTGAACATTTTGCGAAAGCTGAAACAAGCCGTCAGAACTCATGAAGCCGATCTCATAGCCGCTCTCTACCAGGATCTCCACAAATCCGAGCAAGAAGCATACTCAACAGAAATCGGAATCGTCTTGGAGGAAATCAGCTTTGTCATGAAACGGCTGAGAAAATGGTCCAAGCCGAAACGAGTCAAAACGCCGCTGACTCATCTAGGCTCCAAAAGCATCATCATTCCTGAGCCGTATGGAACCGTTTTGGTGATTGCGCCTTGGAATTATCCCTTGCAGCTGGCGCTTTCTCCGTTGATTGGCGCCATTGCGGCGGGGAACACGGTCGTTCTCAAGCCATCAGAATATACGCCGGCTGTTTCTGCTATTCTTTCCAAACTCATCAGCAGCGTTTTTCCAACTGATTATGTCGCTATGGCAGAAGGCGGGCCCGATGTCAGCACAGCATTATTACAGCAGCCCTTTGACTACATTTTCTTTACAGGCAGTGTAGCTGTAGGAAAAATCGTCATGGAAGCCGCCGCTAAACAATTAATTCCCGTAACCTTGGAGCTCGGCGGCAAAAGCCCCTGCATCGTCCATAAAGATGCTGACATTCAGCTTGCCGCCAAACGCATCGTCTTCGGGAAATTTACAAATGCGGGACAAACCTGCATCGCACCGGATTATTTATTTGTCCACGAGGACATCAAAACGAAGCTGGCAGAAGAAATGAAGCGTGCGATCAGAGAATTTTACGGCCCTCAGCCGGAACGGAATCCACAGTACGGCAAAATCGTCAGTGAGCGCCACTATCAGCGGCTGCTCAGCTTTCTGAATGATGGCATCCCGCTCACAGGCGGACAATCTGATCCTGATCATCACAAAATTGCGCCGACCATTCTCGAACAAGTGAGAGATGACTCTCCAGTGATGCAGGAGGAAATTTTCGGGCCGATTCTTCCGCTCTTTACATACCGCAATATCGGGGAAGTCATTGAAAAAGTCCAATCGCGCCCTAAGCCGCTCGCCCTGTATCTCTTCACCACAAACAAAGAAATTGAGCGCGCTGTTTTAGGAAATCTGTCGTTTGGCGGGGGCTGTGTCAATGATACGTTAATGCATGTTGCGACGCCGTATTTGCCATTCGGCGGCGTCGGGGAAAGCGGTATCGGCAGCTATCACGGGTTTGACAGTTTTAACACATTCACGCACAAAAAAAGCGTCGTCAAACAAACGAACCGCTTCGACTTCGCATTTCGTTATCCTTCCTCCAAAAACGGGCTGCGAATGATTCGAAAAATACTCAAATAAAAAAGCGCAGATCACCTGCGCTTTTTACAAATCCTTAATACACCAATCAATCGGCGCCTCTCCCATTTTCTCCAAATAGGCATTCGCCCGGGAAAACGGTCTGCTCCCGAAAAATCCGTTTCTCGCCGAAAACGGGCTGGGATGCGTCGATTCAATGATAAAATGCTTGGAGGTGTCGATCCGTTCTTTTTTCATTTGAGCATGCCGTCCCCACAAAATAAAGATAACCGGCCGCTCCCTTTCATTCAGCACGTCAATAATTCGGTCCGTCAGTCGCTCCCAGCCTTTTCCCTTATGGGAATTCGCCTGTCCGCGCCTTACTGTCAGCACAGTATTCAGCAAAAGAACGCCTTGCTTTGCCCAGCTCACAAGCGACCCGTGATTCGGGATGCTGCACCCGATGTCCTGCTGCAGCTCAAGAAAAATATTTTTTAACGAAGGCGGCTGCTTTACACCGGGCTTGACAGAGAAGCTTAAACCTTGAGCCTGTCCCGGCCCGTGATACGGATCTTGGCCGAGAATGACGACCTTGACATCATCGTATGAGGTATAATGCAGCGCATTGAAAATATCCCGGCTGTCCGGATAAATCGTTTGCTCCGCGTATTCCCGCTTCAGCATTCCTCTGAGCTCTTGATAATACGGTTTCTCAAACTCTTCCTTTAGCTGATTCCACCAGCTGTCTTGTAAAAGCTGTTTCAAGATTCAGGCCCCCTTACGAACGATGAAGTCTAGAATAGACAGGCTCGCCATCCCAAACCATTTCACTTTTTGCTTCCCGCCTCTTCATCTCAGGCTCTTCAAGCAGGACGGCAAAGTTTTTCGTCGGCAGCTCCCCGAGTCCGTGCTTTTCACTTAAACGATCCAAATATTGCTTCCGCTTGGCGCCAAGGTCCGCAGACTGATTGTCTCCCGCGTCACTGAAGGCATAAATCACACTGGCGCAAGGGACACGCTTCACCCGGTAATCCTTGGCTGCGCGCAGATAAAAATCCCAATCCCAGTAATTGTGCACATCAGCATCGAAATACCCGATTTCATCATGCAGAAAACGTCTGTACATGCTGCCCGACGGCACGTATGTAGAAAACACTCTCATATCCTCATAGTCAGCGGTATAAGCAAACAATTTCCGTGACACTGGATATCTTGTTCCGTTTTTCTCTTCAAACGAAACTATTTCCGCATCAGAATGAACGAAGTCTGCCGTTTCTATTTCCTTTGCCATTTTCTCGATATGCCCTGGCGTAAAGAAATCATCGTCATCACACAGCATAATGCAATCCCCAGACGCCTCTTTTACACCGGCATTTCTCGCAGCCACATGCCCCGAGTTCTTTTCTAAATTGATGACAGCAATCGGCAGCTCCGGATACAGTGCTTTGACCGGCACGACCGATTCCCCGGCATCATTCACAATAATAATTTCATACGGCTTCAAGGTCTGGCGGGAAATCGACTCCAAAAGCTCACACAAAGCCGGAATCCGATTATAGGTCACAATTACGATAGAAATCTTCATGATGCTCTCCTTCTCATTTTCATAGTCATGTACTATTAAAACATATATTGAACAGGAGATCAGTGGGAATATCCTACTGAAACGGCATACTACAATGATAGAAACAGCAAAGTGGCTCCGATCAGAAGCACCATGATCAGCATCAGATCTCCAAAGACATGTAAGAGATCTTTCAGGCGGACACCATTCGGAAGGATAAGACGCCACAGCTTAGATTGATAGACCGGCAGCAGCACCAGTGCATAAGAAAGACACAAAAATGTAAAAGCCGGCGGAACAAAAGCACAGCCTGTATCGTCCCAATTCATCATGATGTCTTTCATACTAGATCCATCCAATAAAAACAAAGATATCATGAGGGCCAGCAACACAAAGGACCCCAATTGAACCTCAAACAGGCGCATTTTCTGGTTATATGCAAATCGGACCGCCCAAAACCAGACATAAGCATATGAACATAGCAGCGTAAGAATGGCACCTGCTGTAAAGACGACATCAGGCAGCCGATCAAGCAGAAAAACAAAAGGCAAGCTGGCTGCCATAGCCAAGAGCATGCAGCCGCCAGTAAACAAAAATACTGCCCCATGAGCTACAAAACCATATAAACAAGAGCTAATCCTCACGAACTACACCTCCTTTACATAGAAATTCTATGTATATACCTAAAAAATCAGACAAGCTGACGCCTGCCAATATAACAGCCCATTCGGCCAAATAACGGAAATAACAGCGTTGCAAAAGCACAAGTTCCAACAAACCAAGGTGTCAACAAGGATTGAAACAGCGCAGCAGGAATTACATTGAATAGAAAAACAAGCATAAAAATGACGTTTGGCACCATTGAGATCAGAATCGTATGTAGAACAAGCTTTTCTCCGCGTTTTCCAAACTCCTTCACGCCTTGATACCCAATCAGCACCCAGTAGATCATATATGCAGCTAAGATCAGCCAAACAGAAACAGAGATGCCTTTCCATACTGCTTGAACAAACGGTGATTCAAGCCATACATGCATTATTGTAATTGCAATGCCGACAGCGAATAGGGCACTGTTACAGAAAAGATGGAACATCAAAAACGCACGGAACGTTACTGGCTGTATTTTCTTAAACGAAGAAACAATGTCAGTTGGTGTTCCAAACGCCTGCAATAAAGTCTGCATAGCTTCCTCCTCACTCTTTCCTTCCTGAAAAGAGCAAAACAGATGATGTTCAATATGGCTCTCAATCTCTTCTATCATTGCCTCGTCTTCAGGAAGCCCTTTAAGCCCGCTTTTGATTTCGGATACATATGTTTCTTTATCCATTTTGTCCGCTCCACTTCAGTATTCGGTCCATCATGGCTGAAAATACGCTCCATTCCTTCGTGCGTTCCGCCAGCACTTCTTTGCCTTCGTCTGTAATCCGGTAATATTTGCGGTCCGGTCCTTTCTCCTGCTTCTCCCAGTAGGAAGAAATATATCCTTGGCGTTCAAGCTTGTGAAGAGAAGGATACAAGGTCCCTTCTTTCATCTGCAGTTCATTTCCGCTGCGGCTTCCCATTTCTTTTACAAGCTCATAGCCGTACATCGGCCGCTCGTTCAGAAGCGTCAATACCAATATAACCGTGCTTCCCTTAACCAGCTCACGATTTAACATCTCAAAACCCCTACCTAGTTTTCTTATGTAGCATTTTACGAAAGCCCGTTGAGATTGTCAAATGATTCCTATAGATCTTCTATATTGTGATACAGAGAAAATCTAACTATAATGAAAGACAAAACATGATGGAGGTTCAAGACATGTCTATGCATAAAGCACTCACCATTGCCGGCTCAGATTCAAGCGGCGGTGCTGGGATTCAAGCTGATTTAAAAACATTTCAAGAAAAAAACGTATACGGGATGACCGCCTTAACGGTGATCGTTGCGATGGACCCAAACAACAGCTGGGACCATCAGGTATTCCCGATCGATACTGATACAATCCGCGCTCAGCTTGCAACAATTACGGACGGCATCGGTGTGGACGCCATGAAAACAGGAATGCTGCCAACCGTTGATATTATCGAGCTTGCGGCAAAAACGATCAAAGAAAAACAATTAAAAAATGTGGTAATTGACCCGGTTATGGTTTGCAAAGGTGCTAATGAAGTCCTTTATCCGGAGCACGCCCAAGCCCTGCGTGAGCAATTGGCTCCGCTAGCCACTGTCATTACGCCAAACTTGTTTGAAGCCAGCCAGCTCAGCGGCATGGATGAACTAAAAACAGTTGACGATATGATCGAAGCCGCGAAAAAAATTCACGCACTCGGCGCTCAATATGTCGTCATTACAGGCGGAGGCAAACTCAAACATGAGAAAGCCGTTGATGTTCTCTATGACGGAGAAACAGCGGAAGTCCTTGAAAGCGAAATGATCGATACGCCTTATACACATGGCGCAGGCTGTACATTCTCAGCAGCCGTGACAGCGGAGCTTGCCAAAGGTGCGGAAGTCAAAGAAGCCATTTACGCAGCGAAAGAATTCATCACAGCGGCCATTAAAGAATCCTTCCCGCTAAACCAGTATGTTGGTCCTACGAAGCATTCTGCACTGCGCATGAATCAACAATCATAAAAAAAGAGGCTGCCTTACAGAGAGGCAGCCCTTTTTAAATCACCGAAGACTTTTCACAGAAAAAACTGCCGATCCCATCGGCAGCCTGTTTATTTGATTTTTAAATTGTTTGCAGATTTCCTCAAAAATGTTTCTATCGACTGAACAAAAAGTGCATATTCCTTCATTTGTTCATATGCCCGCGTGAGAATTTCCGCCGTTTCACTGTGCGGCGTTGTTCCGCCAAGCATTTTTTTCAGCTGAAGCAGCACATCCTTATATTCTTCTCGCTTATCTTCAACTTGGTTAGCAGCCTTTTCCAAACATTCCGGTGTTATCTTCTGTTCATGTATATTCAAGAAAACAACTCCTTTTACAGAAAAAAATAGTAGGTTATCGTTGAAGAATAGCACAGATGGCTCAGATTTCACATAAGAAAATAGAAGGATTTTCTACATAAGTGTCCAAATTCCGACATTCATTTCAGATTTCCCGGTCGCACTGGCTGTTACTTCATGATTTCCCGGGAAAGGAAAATATCTCGCACTAAAGACCTCTTCTCCGTTATTCATAAAGATTTCCACAGATGACGCGTCGAGAAACATGTGTACGGTATGCAAATCCTTGATGCGGCAATGTCTCGCTTCTGTTCTTTTTCCGTCAAAGCTCGTCCGTTCCAGCGTAACAATCCCCTCGTCTTTGTGGAAGGAAAACGTAGCCGTTCCGCGGATACTGATTGAAAAGCCAGACTCCGTATGAATGTCTTCCAGCAGAATCTCAGCTCTTTCAGGTTTTTCCACTGGAAGCGTACCAGATGATCCATGCATGTTGATGTGTATTTTTTTCTCATTTCTGCGCATGGCTTTTAGCTCAGGCAGCGGCTGCTGAATCAGCTTCTGGCCTGAAAGCGTCAGCTGTCTCGGCAGCGTCATGCAGTGAATCCAGTGATAGTCAATCGTCGGATGGGACCCTTCATCCTGATCAGGCACCGCCATCCATGCAAACAAAATCCGCCTTCCCTGATCGTCTTCAAGTGTTTGCGGCGCGTAAAAATCAAAACCTTGATCAAGCTCCGTAAATTCACCATGCTTCAGTTCAGGCTTGCTATAATCGAGACGGCCGACAAAATAACCTGATTGATATACGTTTTGATAACGGAAACCGTCAGCCTCAAGCCCTTGAGGCGAAACAATCAGCACGTCCGATCCTTGAAGGGAAAACAAATCAGGGCATTCCCACATGTATCCAAAATCGTCCAGCCCGTTGAAGCCCGCGCCGGTTATCGGGCCAAGAAATCTCCACTCACTCAGGTTATCAGAAGCAAACAATACAGCCTGCCCTTTCAAATTCTCTGTTTGCGCACCAATCACCATATACCATGTGCCTTCATGCTCCCATACCTTCGGATCGCGAAAATGCGCCGTATATCCTTCCGGAAGGCGGGCGACGACACCCTTTTTCTCAAAGGACAGTCCGTCGCCAGAAACAGCAAGGCATTGATACGTTTCCCGGTTTCCATTCTGATCCCTGACATTTCCTGTGTAAAACAGATAGAGCCGATCGTCTTTCGTGACAGCGCTGCCCGAGTAGCAGCCGTTTTTATCAAACCAATCACTCGGAGCCAGCGCAATCTCTTCCCGCATCCAATTCACAACATCCTGTGTCGTATAATGCCCCCAAAATTTTGCGCCGTGCCCCGTCTGAAACGGCTGCCACTGAAAGAATACATGATAGCTGCCCTTCCAATAAATCACGCCATTCGGGTCATTCAGCAGCCCAACCGGCGGCATGATGTGAAAATGCTGGCGGTGCGGATCGCTGTTAGCGATGGGCTCTTTTTTCTCCACTTCTTCATAAGCCCGGCGACGAAGCTCCTGGTCATGTGCTGTCATTTTTTCCTCTCCTCATCCTCATTAATCTTCATGACAAATGCTGCAATGAACGCTGACACTGCCGCAATCGCCATGCCAATCAGATAGTGAATCAAGTTGCTGACGCCAAACGGAGCCGCAATGGCGATCATCGGAATTCCCGTTAACCCGTAAGCGTTTGCAGCTACATGTGTAAAGACGACATATGCCCCACCCAATGCGCCTCCGATCATCGCGGCGATAAACGGTTTTCGGTAGCGAAGATTGACTCCGAATATGACGGGCTCAGTAATGCCGAGAAAAGCGGAAAATGCTGCCGGAAGCGCGATTTCTTTTGTCTTTGCCTTTTTCGCCATAAAGAAGACGGCAAGACCTGCCCCGCCCTGTGCGACATTCGCCATTGACCAGATCGGCAGCAAGTAGTTTTTGCCTATATCTGCAATAAGCCCAGCCTCAATCGCATGGAAGCTGTGATGAACACCTGTCAGCACGATGAGTGAATACGTGCCCCCGAAAATCAAACCTGCCACAAAACCGGCATGGTCATACACATAAGTTAAAGCAACCGTAATCCCGGAGCCAAGCGCTCTTCCCAGAGGGCCAATCGCGATAAAAGCAACAAACCCGGTGACAATCACAGTAACAAAAGGTGTAACAAGCAAGTCTACCGCATGCGGAACCACTTTTCTTGTCCATTTCTCTACCTTGCTCATTACATAAACCGCTAGCAGAACAGGGATGACAGTTCCCTGATAGCCTAGAAGCGCGATATCAAATCCGAAAAGATGCATATAATCAGGTGTCGCTTCAGCCAAACCCCATGGATTCAAAAGGTTTGGATGAATCATGATTCCCCCAATGACCGCTCCCAAGTACGGGTTGCTGCCAAATTCTTTTGAAGCGCTTACTCCGATTAGAATCGGCAAGAAAATGAATGCTGCACTTGAAAACATATCAAGCAGCTGAAAAACTGCAGAATCCTTGCTCATCCAATGAAACGCATTGATCATACCCAGCAATCCCATTAATAGGCCGCTGGCTACAATAGCTGGGATGATTGGAACAAAAATATTTGAAAGCGTTTTCGCAAATCTCGCAGCGGGATTCAGCTTTTCTTTTGCCGCATCCTGATGATTGACGTGTTCTTCACGCTCGATATCAGCTTCTTTAGAAAAGGCATCGAATACTTTATTCACAAGGCCTGTTCCGAAAATGATCTGGTACTGGCCAGAGCTGCTGAAAGCCCCTTTAACGCCATCAAGCTCTTCTACTTGTGCTTGATCTATCTTTGATTCATCTTTCATCACTAAACGCAGTCTTGTTGCACAATGAGCCGCGCTGATAATATTTTCTTTCCCTCCGAGAAGCTCAATGAGGCGTTTTGCAGTCTCTTTGTAATCCATCTATTTCTCCCCCTTTTATTTAAACAAAAAAGACCTAAAATTCGCCAACGAATAAAGGACACAGCGATCCTTTTTCATTTACGCAAATTTTAGGTCTTGCCTGCTTTACCAGTCACAATCCCGCTTATTCAGATTAAGAATACGCTTTCATCATAAATCATGACAGCGTTTTCGTCAACTATTTTTTTAGTTAAATAGTTTGATAAAACATGTAGACAAAAATTCGTAAAAATTATTTGTGAAACACTTCACAATATCGTGCTATACTATGCTCAATCATGAAAGAAAGCAGGAAAAGACAATGGAAACTCAAGCATTGCAAAAGGTTGAACAGTATGCTTTGAAAAAACAAAACATATTCGCTTCAAGCAAAATCCGTTATGTGCTTCGGTCCATTTTGGCCAGTATGTTTATTGGTTTTGGCATTACAGCCGCAAGTAAAACAGGCAGCTATTTCTTTATGGCTGATTCTCCGTTTGCCTTTCCGGCAGCTGCTGTCACTTTCGGGGCCGCTATTCTGATGATTGCTTACGGAGGCGGAGATTTATTTACCGGCAACACCTTTTATTTCACCTATACCGCGCTCCGGAAAAAACTCAGCTGGCGCGACACCCTGTACTTGTGGATGTCAAGCTATGCCGGCAATTTAATCGGCGCCATTCTGTTTGCCATCCTGATCAGCGCGACGGGACTTTTTGAGGAGCCTTCTGTTCATTCCTTTTTGATTCATTTGGCAGAGCACAAAATGGAGCCGCCGGCTTCCGAATTGTTTTTCAGAGGAATGCTGTGCAATTGGCTTGTGTGCCTCGCCTTTTTCATTCCAATGTCTCTCAAAGGGGAAGGAGCAAAGCTTTTTACCATGATGCTTTTCGTTTTCTGCTTCTTTATTTCCGGCTTTGAACACAGCATTGCCAATATGTGCACATTCGCCATCTCGCTTTTGATTGAGCACCCTGATACAGTGACACTGATGGGAGCAGTCAGAAACTTAATCCCCGTTACGCTAGGCAATCTGACCGCGGGAATAGTTATGATGGGCTGGATGTACTACACACTGAATCCTGATCAATAAAAAAACTTCCAGAGATCACTCCCTGCAAGTCAAAGCGGTTATTCCGAGAGATCTTGAAGACGCTGGACATGCAGCGTGATATAGCCGGCCTCGGATTCCGGCAAATGTAATTGATATTCATTTTTCAAAAACTCCGCCAGCTCCAGCGCACATTGATAGGCGAATGAATACTTTTTTTGGATGAAATAAAGCATCTCCTCGTCCATACGATGGAGCGCTTCATTTGATTCCAACCGGCTGACCGCGTATCGCAAATGCGTGACAAGGCGTTGATAGGAAATGCTGTTTTCATCCACCTTTCGATTAAAGTATTGTTCTATTTTCTCTATCATTTCTTTGGTCATGGTCGTATGCTTCAGCGCTGAATACATGCTCTCCGCATCCATCTTCGCCGTATGGATGTGAAGGGCAATATAACCCGCTTCATCTTCAGGCAGAGACACGCCCAATGTCTCTTTTACATGTCCGATCGCCCACAGGCCGATCTCATATTCTTTTTTATAGAGCGCCTTTATCTCATGCAGCAATTTATTCTGCACAAGCAGCCCATTTTGAATCCTTTCGATCGCAAAGGACAAATGGTCGGAAAGCGCGATATGAATGTGATCGCTCAGCGGCGCCGCGAGCTCTCCTTCCGCATAGCTGATGATGTCCTCAGCTATTTCTATATGCTCCTCCGGCAGTGTTTGCAGGATTTGTTTGAACTTTTCATTCTCGTCGCGCACGACAAAGATTTTTTCCACTTTATTCATAGGGATAAGATCATTTTTCTTTTTTTGAAAAGCGATTCCCGGTCCCATCACGATTTTTTCCTGATCATCCTCTTTTATTAAAGCCGCATTGTTGTTTAATACTTTATAGATTTTCAAGAGGTTATCTCTCCCGCCAATTTGCTTTTGACTGGGATTTTACCTCCTTTTGACCGCCATGTAAAGATGCGGGCCCGCTCTCTCCTGCTTTGGCGATTCCTTGAAGGCTTGCAAACATCTTCTTTTATAAAGCGCGGCGGCTTTCGCTTTCTGTTTTTCTTCCTCATTCACAGCCATCCGCCACTCATAAAACGAAACGAGTCCTGCGGCCTGCACAGCCGCCTTTCTTTGGTATGTACGCTGAGCCGAATAGACCGCGGCAGCCGCAGTTTTTCTGTCCGGCGTCACCCAGTTCATCAAAAAGACCATCCACACCCGTAAAGATACAAGCAAACGTTTCATAGAAAAACATCCCTCCGCTTCTTTTTGGCAGGCAGCCTTTTTAGCAGCCCGTTTTCTCAGCCGCAGCCCGCAAGAAAAGACGGCCGATTTCTTTTCTCGCAAACTAGCGGCTCTAGCAAAACTCATGACTCTATGATAGACCGTGGAAAGAGAATTCTTTGTCACAATATGAGTGAAAAAACCAACTAGTTTTTAGAAGTTTTGTTGAAAGCTGAAAGAATTGAAATGAAAATTGGAGAACCGCTTTGAAAACTTTATACACAAGTTATCCCAAAGATAAGAACAACTTAATCACAAGAGATATCCACATGTCCACAAACTCTATCTATATTTTGTATACGAACGTATATTCCTAACTATATATATACACAGGTTTATTCACTTATACACAGGGTTCTGTGTATAACTCCTTCGTTATACACAAACAAAATCCAATAAATGGTCCAAATGACACAAGGATTTTTTTGAATTTTCAAGAAATATATACTAGACCTTTCACATTTTTTCTAAATACAAAGGGGGAAACACATTGAAAAAGGGGATCATTCGCTTTCTGCTTGTAAGTTTCGTCTTATTTTTTGCGTTATCCACAGGTATTACGGGCGTCCAGGCAGCTCCGGCTTCTTCAAAAACGTCGGCTGATCTGGAAAAAGCCGAGGTATTCGGTGATATCGACATGACGACAAGCAAAAAAACAACCGTTATAGTGGAATTAAAAGAAAAATCCTTGGCAGAAGCGAAGGAAGCGGGAGAAAGCCAATCGAAAAGCAAGCTGAAAACCGCTCGCACCAAAGCAAAAAATAAAGCAATCAAAGCGGTGAAAAACGGAAAAGTAAACCGGGAATATGAGCAGGTATTCTCAGGCTTCTCTATGAAGCTTCCAGCTAATGAGATTCCAAAACTTCTCGCGGTAAAAGACGTTAAGGCAGTGTACCCGAACGTCACATATAAAACAGACAACATAAAGGATAAAGACGTCACAATCTCCGAAGACGCCGTATCTCCGCAAATGGATGACAGTGCGCCTTATATCGGAGCAAACGATGCATGGGATTTAGGCTACACAGGAAAAGGCATTAAGGTGGCGATTATTGACACTGGGGTTGAATACAATCACCCAGATCTGAAGAAAAACTTTGGACAATATAAAGGATACGATTTTGTGGACAATGATTACGATCCAAAAGAAACACCAACAGGCGATCCGAGGGGCGGAGCGACTGACCACGGCACACACGTAGCCGGAACTGTGGCTGCTAACGGAACAATTAAAGGCGTAGCGCCTGATGCCACACTTCTTGCTTATCGTGTGTTAGGGCCTGGCGGAAGCGGCACAACGGAAAACGTCATCGCGGGCGTGGAACGTGCAGTGCAGGACGGGGCAGATGTGATGAACCTGTCTCTCGGAAACTCTTTAAACAACCCGGACTGGGCGACAAGCACAGCGCTTGACTGGGCCATGTCAGAAGGCGTTGTCGCTGTTACCTCAAACGGCAACAGCGGACCGAACGGCTGGACAGTCGGATCGCCGGGCACATCAAGAGAAGCGATTTCTGTCGGTGCGACTCAGCTGCCGCTCAATGAATACGCCGTCACATTCGGCTCCTACTCTTCAGCAAAAGTGATGGGCTATAACAAAGAGGACGACGTCAAAGCGCTCAATAACAAAGAAGTTGAGCTTGTCGAAGCGGGAATCGGCGAAGAAAAGGATTTTGAAGGGAAAGACCTGACAGGCAAAGTCGCCGTTGTCAAACGAGGCAGCATTGCATTTGTGGATAAAGCGGATAACGCTAAAAAAGCCGGTGCAATCGGCATGGTTGTGTATAACAACCTCTCTGGAGAAATTGAAGCCAATGTGCCAGGCATGTCTGTCCCAACGATTAAGCTTTCATTAGAAGACGGCGAAAAACTCGTCAGCGCCCTGAAAGCTGGTGAGACAAAAACAACATTCAAGTTGACGGTCTCAAAAGCGCTCGGTGAACAAGTCGCTGATTTCTCATCACGCGGCCCTGTTATGGATACGTGGATGATTAAGCCTGATATTTCCGCGCCAGGGGTCAATATCGTGAGCACGATCCCAACACACGATCCTGACCATCCATACGGCTACGGATCAAAACAAGGAACAAGCATGGCATCGCCTCATATTGCCGGAGCGGTTGCCGTTATTAAACAAGCCAAACCAAAGTGGAGCGTTGAACAGATTAAAGCCGCCATCATGAATACCGCTGTCACTTTAAAGGATAGCGATGGGGAAGTATATCCGCATAACGCTCAAGGCGCAGGCAGCGCAAGAATCATGAACGCAATCAAAGCCGATTCGCTCGTCTCACCTGGAAGCTATTCATACGGCACGTTCTTGAAGGAAAACGGAAACGAAACAAAAAATGAAACGTTTACGATTGAAAATCAATCTTCCATTAGAAAGTCATACACACTTGAATACTCATTTAATGGCAGCGGCATTTCCACATCCGGCACAAGCCGTGTTGTGATTCCGGCACATCAAACCGGGAAAGCCACTGCAAAAGTAAAGGTCAATACGAAGAAAACAAAAGCTGGCACCTATGAAGGAACAGTTATCGTCAGAGAAGGCGGAAAAACGGTCGCTAAGGTACCTACATTGCTGATTGTGAAAGAGCCCGATTATCCGAGAGTCACATCTGTCTCTGTCAGCGAAGGGTCTGTACAAGGTACCTATCAAATTGAAACCTACCTTCCTGCGGGAGCGGAAGAGCTGGCGTTCCTCGTCTATGACAGCAACCTTGATTTCGCAGGCCAAGCCGGCATTTATAAAAACCAAGATAAAGGTTACCAGTACTTTGACTGGGACGGCACGATTAATGGCGGAACCAAACTTCCGGCCGGAGAGTATTACTTGCTCGCATATGCCGCGAACAAAGGCAAGTCAAGCCAGGTTTTGACCGAAGAACCTTTCACTGTTGAATAAGAAAAAGCCCTGCCGAATCGGCAGGGCTTTTTAAAGATCAGTCAGCAAACGCCTCGTGCAATAAGCGATACGATCGGAGCTTGTCTTCAAAATGATGTGTAATGGTCACCACCATGATTTCCTCTGTTTCATACGCTTTACTCAAAGCTAGCAGCTGCTCCTTAACCTGTTCTTTCGTACCAACAATCATTCGATTTCGATTATCAGCAATTCGTCTCTGTTCATAAGGAGAATACGTATTTTTCCGAACAGCTTCATACGAAGGAACTCCCTCTAAAGGAATACCCTGCTCTCCCGCCAAAAGTGTAAAATCAAGCACAGCCCCAAGCTCCTCTGCCTTCTCCTCCGTGTCAGCACAAAGAACAAAAACAGCAACTGCCGCTCGAGGCGTCTCTCCTAACACAGACGGTTTGAATCGTCTCTTATACTGTCTGACAGTACCCTCTCCGCCCTCTCCATTGATAAAATGGGCAAACATATAGCCAGCGCCAGATTCCGCGGCGAGCAGCGCGCTTTCTCCAGATGAGCCGAGCAGCCACACATCGGGAGCCGTTGAAATATGCGGCGCAGCCGTCAGATTCGGAAAACGGTGTTTATCATCCGCCAAATCATGCAAATACATGGTCAGCTCCTTGATTTGCTGCGGATACTGATCAGCATTGCGCTTACCGCCGTCATTCAGCGCCCATGATGCAATCGGCATTCCCCCCGGTGCTCTGCCAAGCCCCAGGTCAATTCTTCCTGGTGTCAGCCCCTCCAGAACACGAAAGTTTTCAGCTACTTTATAAGCACTGTAATGCGGCAGCATGACTCCTCCTGATCCAACACGGATTCGCTTTGTTTTCGCCGCTATATGACTGATCAGCACCTCAGGACTGGACCCTGCCAGCCGTTTTGAAAAGTGATGCTCAGAAACCCAAAATCTCTTATATCCAAGGTCCTCAGCAGCTTGGGCAAGCGCAACGGTTTGCTGTAAGGCCGTTTCTGCATTGCTGCCCTCTGATACTGGAGATTGATCTAATATACTTAATGAAACCATCCCTACCACCTCATCCTCATCGTATCACTGATCCCCTATTTTTTCTCCAAAGCCGCTCACACTGCTTATCAGTGTCCCCTATCATTCGCCATTTATTTGTGAAAGCCTGTCCCTATTTGTCGGAATATGTTACACGTGAAACATAAAAACCCCTCCAGACGGAGAGGTTTGCTTTAGTTTTTATTAAAGCCCTTTTCTTTCACGTAGTCATTTAAATACGTACGCGGCTTCTGCTTCATAAAGTTCAGTATTTGATCAGACCACGTTTCTTCCCGTTGTCCGTTTGTTCTTTCTCTATAGTAATCAGAAATGGTTTTGTCATACGTATTCATAGTATGACGGAAATCGTCTGCGTTCACATTATACGCATTCTCATGATAAACGGCCTGCTTTGGCAATCTCGGTTTTTTGCCGGAAAGGTTCGCAGGATGGCCTACTGCCAGCCCGAAAAGCGGGAGCACATGGTCAGGCGTTTGCAGCACCTCTGTCACCTTGTCCAACTCATTCCGGATGCCGCCGATATAACAAATGCCAAGCCCCATAGATTCAGCCGCAATGCTCATATTTTGCGCTGCCAGCGCCGCATCAATCAAACTAACCATAAACATTTCCGTATTCTCGAGCAGCTCAGAAATATGTTCCCCTTTTTCCTCAGCCAGTTGTTGATGACGGTACAAATCCGCACAAAATACAAAAAAGTGCCCGTTCTTCTCAACGTAAGGCTGATTCCCAGCAAGCACAGACAGCTCACGTTTTTTCTCAGGATCAGAAACCCCTATAATCGAATATGCCTGCACATAGCTGGATGTAGACGCAGCCTGCGCACTTTTCACTAATGTATCAATTTCTTCAGCTGTCAAAAGCTGATCAGTAAAAGACCGGATTGACCGATGATTCAAAATGGTTTCGATTGTGTTATTCATCACAAGAACCTCCTTATCTCTTTTTATCATATCCGAAAAAAAGTGTTCCCAAAAGTGAAATGCTCTGCACAAAAAAAGACAGCCTCTGAAAAGGCTGCCTTCATCTTAAGAATTAAAGAGATAACTTCTGTATTTCGTCAGCTGCACACTTGCATTATATACAATCCCGAAACCGATTAACGTGGAAAGTGTCGAGCTTCCCCCATAGCTGACAAACAGCAGCGGAATCCCGGTAACAGGCATAATGCCGATGTTCATTCCGATATTCTGGAATGTGTGGATCACAATTAACGCCGTATAGCCAACGCAAAAGAAAGAAGCGAAACGGTTAAACGGATGTATTTTATCTATCAGAACGACAAGCCTGTAGATTAAAAAGAAGAACATGATGACAACAATTGCACAGCCTATAAAGCCAAATGACTCACCTATTATAGAAAAGATAAAGTCAGTCGTACTCTCTGGAACATAAACCTTCAAATTAGAAATACCATTACCTAAAATACCACCAGATCCTATTGCCATGATGGCCTGGTCAACTTGCCAGCTGTCATTTGAATCTTCCTGTGTCTCATTTGAAGCAGACACCCAAGAAGTGACCCGCTTAATTTGATAATCCTGTATTCCAACTGATTTAGCAACGTCAGGAAAGTTTATCATTACTAATAAAATTAATGAAATGAGTAAGATACCTGAACCAGCTATGATCGCAATCAATTTCCAATTTATCCCTGACATAAAAACCATTACAAGAACGATAAACATACATATTCCCGCAGTCCCAGCATCCTGCATCAGGATAAGACCTACAGGAATAACTGCGACACCCGCAATCTTTAATAACAAGTGGATATCATCCCTAAGCGTCCGAACTCCTTTAGGATTAGCTTTTCCAATAACTGAAGCAAGCATCATAATCAAACCAACCTTCATAAACTCTGACGGCTGTATTGTTATTCTACCGATCCTAAACCAACTTTTTGCCCCTTTAATAACAGGTGCAATAGACTCGGGGCTGATTTTAAGAACAATCAAAGATAAAATACCAATAATAAAAATATATAAACTTAACTTTTCAAGCTGTTCTAAATCAAAGTACAAAAGAACTGTAATGGCAACAGCCCCCAAAAGATAAAACACAATTTGCTGAATCCAATCCGTGTTCCCATACTGCCCAAACTGACCGGCAGCATAAATTGATACTACGCTTATAATAAAAAACACACCAAATATAAAAATCAAATCCCCCTGGTAAAAGGGGCTTTGCTGTTTCTTATATCGACTCATTCTATCCCGCCTTACATTTTCATCGGAAAATCACTAATGTTTATTATACATGAACCACGTTCAAGATGACACGTGAAGCTCGCTTCCTTTTATGTTTTTTCAGCACTTGCGGCGCTTTTTCAGCTACACGAAATATGACGTATCATAAACCGAAATGTTTCGATTGACACAAAACTTTTCAAATGAAATAAACGCCATACCAAAAGAATTTGTAAAAAACGAATGTGATAATGTGTTATGTTCCCAAATAATGTGATACCTCATATAGAAACAGCTAAAAATTCAGAGCCCCATGCCCATACATTCTCCTAGCACATTAAACGAAAAAAATAAGACGATAGATCCAGTCCATTTCTGCAAAAACACGTATCAATTTCTGGAAAACATGGTATAATAATTGTAACAGAATGTTCAAAAAACAATCACAAAACAGACACAACTCAGTTCCTCTATTTCATTTTTGTAAACGTTATCACAAAATGAAAGGAGACGGGTATGATGGACATGTTTTTTGCTTACTTACTGGTTGCCAGCGCAACGCCTCTCTTTATTTGGCTTGATAACAAAAAAGTCGCACTCTCAGCTATTCCGCCAATCATTTTAATGTGGGTATTCTTCTTCTTTTACGCAACAGAAAGCCTTTCTCCACTAGGACACACTCTCATGATTATCTTGTTCGCCGTTAACGTCATTGTCGCTCATATCGCCGCATTTATCATTTACGGCCTTCCGTATCTTCGCAGAAAGCGAAGCAGCTGAAGACAGCAAAAAACCCTCTTCCAATGAAGAGGGTTTTTGTATTATTCGTTATGGCCTGAATGCTCTGAGTGTTCAGCGCCTCCAGGAGGATTTCCATCCATATGGTCACCATGGTGATAGTGAGCCGCGAAAATCCAGATGGATCCAAGTACGATAACGATCGCGCCAAAGAATCCGAACAGCGTGTTTCCAACTTGGATTGTGCCGTTTTCGCTCTCTGTCATGTGCATGAACATGAGAAGCTGCAGCGCCGCCTGAATGAAGGCGAAACCGAAGATAATCCAAAGTTTTGCTGATGAGCTCAGGTCAGTGTACACCGCTACCCATAGAGCCAGCAGGGTCAAAACGATAGACAGTGCAAAACCTACAATGTGCTTCCATGGAAAGTGACTGTGTTCAGCAGATTTGTTTGCCATTTTACAGACCCCCCAATCCCATGAGATAGACACCTGTAAAGATGAAAATCCATACAACATCTAAGAAGTGCCAGTACAAGCTTGAGATAAAGATTTTAGATGAAGTTTGCGGAGTTAAGCCGCGTTTCTTCAACTGAATCAGAATTCCTGTGATCCAGAAAATCCCGATTGTTACGTGAGTTCCGTGAGTTCCAAGTAAAACAAAGAATCCAGACCAGAACGCACTTGTACTGAGAGCCGCTCCTTCATGTACATAGTGAACAAACTCGTTGATCTCGCATCCGACGAAGCCGGCACCGAGAAGAAGAGTGATAATTGTCCAAATGACTACGCCTTTTAAACTTCCGCGGCGCATTTCATGAACAGCGATCCCGCAGGTAAAGCTGCTGATCAGCAGCAAGAACGTCATAATCATTACCAGATTGACTTCAAATAGTTCGTCTGGCAAGACACCTCCAGCTGTTCTGTTTTTAAGAACGAAGAAGGTTGCAAATAGTGTTGAGAACAACACAATTTCTGCCCCTAAAAAGATCCAAAACCCGAGAATATTAAGTCTGCCGGTTTCAGATTGATATTCCATAGGCGCGTTAGAATTGCCGTGTTCTGCATGTTCCATAACTCACGCCTCCTTATTCGGAAATCTTTCTTTCCGTCTCTTTTATTTCATCAACACTAATGTAGTAGCCGTTGTCGTATTCGAATGAACGCAGAACCATGCAGAGCAGGACTCCGATCAATCCGACTACGCCCATCCAGTACCATTCAAAGACAAGTCCAAAGCCTGCAAGACCGAAGGCAACAGACATAAAGAAAGGTCTGCCTGAGTTGCTTGGCATATGGATTTTCTTGAATTTGCTTTCAGGGTATAATTCAGTTTTTTCTTCTTTCATATGCAGGAATGCATCTTGAGATTTGACTTCAGGAAGCACCGCAAAGTTGTAATGCGGCGGAATCGCAGAAGAAGTCGCCCAATCAAGCGTACGTCCCACACCCCATGAATCTCCGCTGATTTCACGAGTAGAGTAACGGAAGCTGTAGTAGATGTTATAGCAAAGGATTAAGAATCCTACACCCATCATGAAAGCTCCGACTGTTGAGATAAAGTTCAATGTTGTCCAGCCGTCATTCGGTCCGTATGTGTAAATACGGCGAGGCATGCCTTGAAGCCCCAAGAAATATTGCGGGAAGAAACAAATATTGAACCCGATCATAAAGATCCAGAAGAACCATTTTCCGATTCTTTCGTTCAGCTTGTGGCCGAACATTTTTGGATACCAGAAAATAAATCCGGCGAAACAAGCAAATACAGTACCCGCGATCAGCACATAGTGGAAGTGAGATACAAGGAAGTACGTATTATGGTATTGATAATCCGCTGCTGCCATCGCAAGCATAACCCCTGTAACCCCGCCGATAACGAAGTTAGGAATGAACGCAAGCGCCCACAGCATAGGTGTTGTAAAGCTGATTCGGCCTTTATACATTGTAAAGAGCCAGTTAAAGATTTTAACCCCGGTTGGGATTGAGATTGCCATTGTCGTAATTGAGAAGAATGAGTTAACGGACGCACTGTTCCCCATTGTGAAGAAGTGGTGAGTCCAAACTAAGAAACTCAATACAGAGATGGCGATAATAGAACCAACCATCGCTTTGTAACCAAACAATTGTTTTCTTGCAAAGCTTGAGATGATTTCTGAGAAAATACCAAACGCCGGAAGAATAACGATATATACTTCAGGATGTCCCCAAATCCAGAACAAGTTAGCCCAAAGCATCGGCATACCGCCTGCTTCCAATGTGAAAAAGTGAGCGCCGAACAAACGATCAAATGATAAAAGTGCTAATGCTACTGTAAGTACAGGGAACGCAAACACGATAATAACCATTGTGATCAGTGTTGTCCATGTGAACATCGGCATACGCATTAATGTCATGCCTTTTGTTCTCATTTTTAAGATTGTTACCATAAAGTTGATCCCTGTCATCAGGGTACCGATACCGGCAATCTGAAGTCCGAGGAGGTAGTAGTTCTCACCCGGCCCAGGGCTCATGTCGTTACTTGCAAGCGGCATATAACTCGTCCAGCCTGCGTTCGGAGAACCTCCGATAACGAAAGAAATATTGAAAAGCATCGCCCCTACAAAGAACGTCCAGAAGCTCAGGTTGTTCAAGTAAGGGAACGCAACGTCGCGGGCACCGATTTGAAGAGGCACAACAACGTTGATAAGACCGATTAAGAACGGCATCGCCATGAAGATGATCATGATTGTACCGTGAGTTGTAAAAATTTCATTATAGTGGTTTGAGTCTAAAAAACTGTTATTCGGAAGCGCTAGCTGGGCACGCATCATCAGACCGTCGACACCGCCGCGGAATAACATAATTACAGCAGATATAATATACATGATTCCGAGTTTTTTATGGTCAACAGTAGTTATCCATTCAGACCACAGCCATTTCCACTTTTTGAAGTAAGTCAGTACAAAAATAATGGCAATGGTTGAAAGCGCAATGGAAACTTGTGCGCCCAGAATTAATGGGTCACCAGTTACGAAAAATTCGTCCCATTTGAATTTCATGCAGGCTTCCTCCTTTCCTGATCAATATCATTCTTCTGTATCATCAGACTTCTTAAATTCGTTTTTCTTTACGTTTTCAAACGGATCTGTTTTAGAGTGCGGTGAAACGGCTTGATAGCCAAGGCGTTTGCGCGCCTCCATCGCGTACTCAGCGTCTTGTCCGTGATCAACGTATTTCAAGTGAGTAGAAGAGAACGTTAATTCGTCCACATTTTCAGGAAGCATCAATTCATCATACTTCTCTTTTGTCAGCTTAGGAGCCTCGTTCTGAGTCTTTTTCACCCAGCTGTTAAAGTCTTTTTCTGTGACTGCATTCACATCAAACTCTTGGTCTGCAAAATGTTCACCTGTGAAGTTCGCGTTGCGGCCTTCGTAAGTACCCACTTTGTCAGCCTGTAAGTATTGATCCATCAGCATTCCTGCCATCGCATATTTTTGCCCTCCAAGCTGAGGAATCCATAGCGAAGCCATTGAATCTGCAGATGAGATTTTGAACAAGATCGGGCGGTCGACAGGAATGTTTAAGTAGTTGACCGTTTCAATATCCTGTTCAGGGTAGCTAAATACCCATTTCCAGTCTACCGAAGTAGCATAAACAACAAGAGGCTCTTTGTCTTTTGTTGCTTCAGGAGCTTTTTCTAACGAATATATCGTCTGTACTGTTGGCACAGAAAGTGCAATGACGATTAAAATTGGGATCACTGTCCAGACTACTTCTAAAAACGTGTTACCGTGAATTTCTGGGTTATAAGATCCATTATCTTTGCCTTTACGGTCGCGGTATTTTACTAAAATAATGGTAAATAGAACAAAGACGACCCCGACGATAAACAGCATAAATCCGATAGATAACAGGATTAAATCACTTTGCTGTTCAGCTACAGGTCCTTTCGGATCTAGTACTGAAGCATTGCTGCATCCCCCAAGGACGAAAACCACAGTTAACAGCGCTAATACAAGCAACGGTTTTAATGCTCTGAACAAGAAGATCACCATCCTTCCTATTGATGTAATAAATCTGAAGTGCATACTTCCTCAAAATCTTTTCTCTACTTTGTTATGCTATCAAAAACTTCACATATTAGCTTTATTTTTTTATAAACTTCATCCCATTTTCGCTTAAATGTCATAAAATCGACAAAAATTGCTCCAACTTTATTCATATCTATCGCTTAAGATGAAAAGTTTCTAGTTATTTCCGCATATAAGTAAGAAAAGATGATGAAGAACTAATTCTGACAAATAAAGGTTTACCACAATAAAAAACTTAGGTCAATCAAAAATTTCATTTTGTTAAACTTTCTAGATAGGAATTATTTTTTCCTCGTCTAGCATCTTTTCACACGGTTACCATTTTAACGCATCAAATATTGAAAGAAAAGGCGCAATGAAGAGCCAATATGCTCTGAATTGTCCGTATTTTTTTATGAGAGCATCCAGTTGTTTATCTTATACAAAAAAGAGGAATGATATAAGCAAATAAATAAAAATAGGATGTGTTGCATGATGAGTTTTCTTATTTCACTTATCGTCGCTATTATTATCGGATGGCTTGGAAGCCTGTTTGTAAAAGGAGATATGCCCGGAGGAATTATCGGGTCTATGATCGCAGGTCTTATTGGCGCCTGGATCGGACACGGGCTGCTTGGAACATGGGGGCCGCACCTAGCCGGATTTGCCATTATTCCAGCGGTAATCGGCGCAGCCATTGTAGTCTTTCTAGTAAGCCTGTTAACCAGAAAAAGAGGATAAAAGCAGCACCCGAAGCGTCAGCGCTTTGGGTGTTTGTTTTGCCATAAAAATCGAAAAAGCCTCAACCCTAGCGGTTGAGGCTTTTGACTGGTTTGACGCCCAACTGGTCGATAAACCTTCTGAAGGCCTGTTTTCCTTCCGTTGTCTGTTTAAACACACCGGCGTGTTCAAGAATGCGAGCGAATACATGTCCCAGCTCTTCTTTTATGACTAGATCTGCATTCTCTTTTGTTATGGTTCTTTTTTCCATCATCCGAATAGCCCACTCACTATGTTTTGCCGTGAGCGGATTTTGTTCTAAAGCTGTTTTCGGATCAGCAGAACATAGCGCCGCTGCCGTTTCTTTCATTTCCTCCTGTAGGCGGCCCGGCAATATCGCCAATCCCATGACCTCAATCAGGCCGATATTTTCTTTTTTAATATGGTGGACTTCTTGATGAGGATGAAATATTCCTAATGGATGCTCCTCATCCGTCCGGTTGTTCCTCAGTACGATATCGAGTTCGTACAAGTCTCCCCTGCGCCGCGCAATCGGTGTGACCGTATTATGGGGCGTATCGCCTGTATAGGCGGCAATGCCGGCTTTTTCATCGGAATACGTCTGCCACGTGCGGAAGATATGGTCAGCAGCTTCGGCGACATGACCCGGTTCGTCTCCTTGGAGCCTGAGCACAGACATCGGCCACTTCACTAAGCCCAGCGACACGCCGGGATAATCATTTAATTCATAAACGTCTTCCGCTTCTGCACGTGCCATTGGAAAATCATGCGCGCCGCCTTGGAAATGATCATGGCTTAGGATGCTGCCGCCGACAATCGGCAGATCCGCGTTTGAACCGATAAAATAATGCGGATACTGCCCGAGAAATGACAGCAGCCTTTCAAATGTTTTTTTGCTGATCTCCATCGGTTCATGTTCACCTTTTAAGACAATGCAGTGCTCCGGATAATAGACATATGGCGAGAATTGCAGGAACCATTGTTCGTCCTCAAGGATGACCGGAATGATTCTGTGATTTTGCCGGGCTGGATGATTCACGCTTCCCTCGAAGCCGACATTTTCTTTACACAGCAAACACATCGGATAATTTGTCTGTTCCTGCTCTTTTGCAGCCGCAATCGCTTTCGGGTCCTTTTCAGGCTTTGATAGGTTAATGGTCATTTCCAGCTCGCCATATTCGGTCGGCACCGTCCAATGAACATTTTTGGCGATTCTGTCAGTCCGTATATAATAGACATCCTCTGAATATTGATAGAATTCCTTTGTCGCCTGTTTTGGGCCGTATAATGCTTTTGTCTCTTCAAATTTGCGAATGACCTCGGACGGGGCAGGCACAAAACAGCCCATCAGCTTTGCGCTGAGCAGGTCACGGTACGTATCTGTATCCGCTTCCATTCGGCCGGTTTCGGCAGCCCATTTATAGATGGGAGCTAGCAAGTCCGGCAGGCTTTGTGACTGCTTGATGCTGGTGCTGGAGTTCGGCTCGGGATGTGTGATGCCCAGCGCTTCATAAAGACGGTTTCTCGTATAATCCCGATCCCAGATCGAAATCAATTTTCGTTCCAGGCCATACTCAAGCAGCTGTTCCAGATGTTCAATAATACTCATATGTCACTCCCCCTTTAGTTCTCTCGCTCCCTCTCCGATATCCGCGACATAAAAATCCGCTCGGAGCCCTGTTTTTTCTTGATATCTGTCTCCAACCTTCTGAATAAAATCATCAACGAACTCATCTTTTACAATGCTGATGGTGCATCCGCCAAAGCCTGCTCCCGTCATTCTTGATCCAATTACACCTTCGTGATCCCAAGCCGCAAACACAAGCTCATCAAGTTCAGGGCATGTTACTTCATAGTCATCCATCAATGAAAGGTGGGATTCCTTCATTAACTGCCCGATTTCATCTATATTGTTCTCTTTGAACATATGGGCCGTCTTAATAGCACGATGATTTTCGTATACAGCGTGCTTTGCCCGGCGTCTGTTCGTTTCATTTTGGATCAGGCTGGAATGCGCATCGAAATCAGAAGGCTTGATGTCGCCCAGTGCTGCAATATCGAGGCCTTTTTTCAGATCAAGCAATGCATCATTGCATTCTTGGCGTCTCGTATTGTAGCTTGAGTCAGCCAATGTCCTTTTTTTGTTCGTGTTCGCGATGACCAGCGCGAGGCCTGAGACATTGAGTTTGCTATATTCATAGTCAAGCGTGTCGCAGTTCAGCAGCATCGCATGATGTTTTTTCCCCATTCCAATTGCAAATTGGTCCATAATTCCGCAATTGACGCCGATAAAATGGTTTTCCGCATGCTGCGCCATTTTCACAAGCTCAAGCGCATCTGCTTCAGGATGAAAATAGCTTTGGAGCACGACCCCCATCAGCAGTTCAATAGAAGCGGAAGACGACAGCCCCGCCCCGTTTGGAATATTCCCTGAAAATACAATGTCAAAGCCATGGGGAACTGCATATCCCCTCTGTTGAAATTCATAAATAACGCCTTTTGGGTAGTTCGCCCAGTCGTCTTCTTTTTGATAGCGAATGTCGTCAAGGCTGCATTCCTTGATCCCCGCGTCTTTAAAGTTGTCTGAATACATCCGGACAACCCCGTCGTTTCTTTCTGCAACAGCAGCATATGTACCCATTGTCAGCGCGCACGGAAAGACATGCCCGCCGTTATAGTCTGTATGTTCTCCAATTAGATTCACTCTTCCAGGTGCGAAAAAAAACCGTAACCCCTCTTTTTCTCCGAATACACTTGCAAATATCCCCTTTAGCTCTTCCCGCATGTGCAATCACCTTTCTGGTTTTTATTTTTTATTCCCCTTATTTCTCCATAGAAAACGGCAGATCATATGCTGCTGTCCTCTGTCATACCCCTTCTTCTTTTGTTTTTTTAAAGACGAGCCATTTGCTCGCAACATAGTTGACGACAACAATGACCGCGTTGTCGAGTATTTTGGCCAAGGTTTCATTTGTATTGAACTGGCCGACAAGAATGATCATCATGCCTAAATCTATGCCGAGAGACAGGACCCGAACGCTGAAAAAAGCAGTGAGCTCTTTCAGCAGGCTCTGCAGATCATGTGTTTTTTGCTGAAACACATATAATTTATTTGTTATGTAAGCAAACAGCACGGACAAAATCCAAGCGGCGACAGTGGCGGCTTTGTAATCCACATTCATGATCTCTACCAATATATAAAAGCTGGCGATATTCACAATGGTTGTGAAAACCCCCATAATGATATACATAATTATTTCTCTATACTTCACTGATGTTCCTCGCTTTCTGAAAAACTTTTCAAAATTCTTGGCGTCTCGTGCTCTCTGTCTAAAGTGAAAAATACCGAGAGTGCGTCTAAAAAGCTGCGGAAGGTGGCTGGCTGGCCCAATACATATGATTGTTTGATGATTCCGTCGAGGACTGCACATATTATTTTAGCCGTATATTCAGGATCAATACAGGCGTCAATCAGCTTTCTCTCCTTCAGCCACTTAATATATAACACATTTTCTTCCACCCACAATTCGTACAGCCGGACATAGGCCTTGCATTTCTTTAAAACTTTATATGTCGGCATGTTCATGGCAAACGAGGTGATGTCCCACGACGGCTTATTTATGTAATAGGAATAAAGCAGTTCTGCAGCGTGTTTTGCAGCCTCGTCCAATGTCAGCGATTTCACTGACTCCCGCTCCATTTGATCAAGATACCCTATAATGATCTTTTTTTTCATCTGACGTTTTTCGAGAAGATACAGCAGAAAATCGTCTTTGCTGACAAAATGAACATAAAATGCTCCTTTGCTGTATCCGGCGGCTCTGCTGATATCTTCTACAGAAACTGGATCATACGCTCGGTCAATCAACAAATTCACGCCAGCGTCTATAAAACTTTCAAATGTTGCTTCTCTTTTAATTTGAAATTTGTTTTTTTTCATATTTTTCTCCTGGCGGTAATAATTACCCTTATATTACACCGGATCAATCTTTAGCGGTATTTATTTCTTTGAACGGTTATGCTATTCGGTTTCCCAGGGGTCATTTTTAATAGGCTAAATGATTTATTTTCATTTACATACTATCCAGTCAGTATTTAATTGTTTATTATTATAAATAAGGTCCATTGGTTATATTAGTCATTTTTTTAGGGAATAGGTAGGTGGTTTTTCCTTCAGTTTGTGAACACCGAGCAACTATGTGTGAAATTTGTTGTACTCGCCTCATCATCGCGCTGGCTTGTCTTTTATTGCCCGCATGTTGCAGGAAAACATTTTATACAATTGGAGGTTACTATGAAAACTCATGTTAAAAAAGATTTGGACAAAGGTTGGCATATGTTAATTCAAGAAGCTAGATCCATTGGATTAGGCATTCATGATGTGAGGCAGTTTTTAGAATCTGAGACAGCATCGAGAAAGAAAAACCACAAAAAAACCGTCCGGCAAGACTAGTCCGAACAGGCGGATCTATGTACCTCTGGCTTTTCTATCACCTGATCTGAGTTTTCACCATATCCTCTATTCAAAAGCAAATCGCTGCGCTGAGCTTGAGGACAAACGGTGTGTCAGCTAACTACGACAGACAGCCGGTGATGCGATCACTTCTTGGCACATGCATTGTCATAAAGAGGTGATGCGAACATGATAACCGTGCTCTGGTAAACAGCAGCTTTGAGCTGAGAACAAGCTGCATTCGGTGAGGTTTTGAAAGCAAACTCGTTTATACACGGCCGAGCTTGAAAACCTTCGCCTGTCTTTAGACCACTGTGTTCACCTCTTCACGACTTCCTTCTTTTTTCATCCTCCAGATATTGTTCAACGCATAAATCGGACTTTCAGTACATACCTATTGGTGTACCTTTTTGCTTACGTTTAGCGAATAAAAGGAGGAAAGCCATGTACAAAGCTGATTATAAACAGATTGCTGCAACGCCGTCTTTTCAAGCTTTTTTAAAGCAGAAACGCGCTTTTATTGTTCCTTCTGCGATTTTCTTTTTTGTCTTTTATTTTTCACTCCCTGTTTTGACATCTTATTTCACCTTTTTGAATGCACCGGCCATTGGAGCTGTTTCATGGGCTTGGCTGTTCGCCATCGCCCAATTCGCTATGACCTGGATACTGAGTACTGTGTATTCCCGGAGAGCCGCTCATTTCGATCGGTATGTAAGCGCTTTAAAAGGGGATCTGAAGGGTGAACAGACATGAATATGACTGCTTTTTTATTGTTTTTGGCAATTGTTGGCCTGACGCTTATTATCACGTATTTTGCCGCGAAGCGGACGAAAACGACGAGTGAGTTTTATACGGCGGGCGGCGGGCTCACCGGCGTTCAGAATGGACTGGCAATTGCCGGTGACTACATGTCTGCCGCCTCGTTTCTCGGGATTGCCGGAATGATTGCGTTATATGGATTTGATGGCTTCTTTTACAGCATCGGTTTTCTGGTGGCTTATCTCGTTGTCTTGTACATTGTGGCGGAGCCGCTTCGGAATCTTGGAAAGTACACGATGGCAGACATGATTGCCGCTCGCTTTAAAGAAAAGAAAATCCGCGGTGTCGCGGCTCTCAATACCATTGCCATCTCTACTTTTTATATGATCGCCCAGCTCGTGGGGGCGGGAGCGCTGATCAAACTGCTTCTAGGGCTGGATTATACCGCGGCTGTCCTCATCGTCGGAGTGCTGATGACCATTTATGTCGTGTTTGGCGGCATGATCGCGACAAGCTGGGTTCAAATTATTAAAGCCGTTTTGCTGATGGCCGGCACACTCGTGATTTCGATTATCGTGTTTTCGAAATTCGGCTTTAGCCTTAATACCATGTTTGAGCAGATGAAAACGGCTACTCCGCTTGGCGCTGATTTTTTGAATCCCGGAAATAAATACAAGGTGCCGCTTGAGACCTTGTCGTTAAACTTGGCGCTCGTGCTGGGAACCGCCGGCCTTCCGCATATATTGATCCGGTTTTATACCGTTAAGGATGCCAAGACGGCCCGTACATCCGTTGTGTCAGCGACATGGATTATCGGTGTGTTTTATATTATGACGGTGTTTCTCGGCTTTGGTGCCGCGGCATTCGTCGGTTTTGACGCGATTACAGCGGCTGATCAAGCGGGAAATATGGCGGCTCCGCTTTTAGCAAAAGCGCTCGGAGGAGACTTTCTGTTCGCGTTTGTATCAGCCATCGCCTTTGCCACCATTTTGGCTGTCGTGACAGGGTTGGTGCTGTCTGCCGCCTCAGCATTTGCCCATGATATTTACAGCCAGATCATCAGAAAGGGAGAAGCAACTGAAAAAGAACAAATGAAAGCGGCCAGATCGGCTTCTATCGCCGTGTCAGTGCTCTCGATTCTCCTTGCGATTTTTGCACAATCCTTAAATGTGGCATTCCTTGTTGCACTCGCGTTTGCGGTAGCCGCCAGCGCAAACCTTCCGCTGATTGTGTTTACAGTCTTCTGGAAACGATTCAATGCCTCAGGCGCTTTATGGGGCAGCCTGACAGGCCTGATCAGCGCGCTTGTGCTGGTGTCGATGAGCCCTAGTGTGTGGGACCCGGCCGGAGGTGCTATTTTTACCGGTGATCCGCTCATTCCGCTGTCTAATCCAGGAATTATTTCCATCCCACTCGGCTTTCTCGGCGCGTGGCTCGGAACGGTGCTGTCGTCTGATAAAACAATTGATGAAGATACGTTTGCAGAAATACAGGTGAAGGCGCATACTGGCGTCCATATGGAACAGGAATAAAAAAGCTCTCTTTATAGAGAGCTTTTTCCTTGTCTTTTCTTCTGTTCGTCAGAAATCGCTTTTTCAAATACATCCTTGCCGGCAGCACCTGGAATTACAGTGTCGCCGATAATAAAGGTTGGAACGGCTGTGATGTCAGCCTCTTCATAGGCGTGCTTCAAGGCTTGGCGCTGCACGTCCTGATATGTTCTTGTTTCCAGTGCTGATTTGAATGATGCACCGTCTAATCCCACTTCCTCAGCGAGCTTCGTCAAGATGTCAATATCGCCAATATTTTGGCCCTCCTGGAAAAACGCCTGAAAGACACGGGTATTATATTCATGTCCTTTATTGTATTCCTTCGCAAAATGGAAGCCTTCAAACGCGAGGTCTGTATACGGATGGGGCGAGACGTTTGGAAAATTGATCTCGACTCCTAATTTCTCCGCCATTGGCTGAATTGATGTCTGCCACATGTACTGTTTGGAAGGATCATTGACCGGATCAAGCTGAGGAGATGGGCTTGGGCGCAGTTCAAACGGCATCCACTCGACTTCAACATCCTTTCCTTTTATCGCTTCTTCAAAAGCGGCTTTTCCAACAAAACAAAATGGGCAGACGTAATCTGAATAAACTTTAATGTGTACTGTCATGATAATCTCCTTTCATACTAAATTGATTTTAAACTGTAACAATTAAAGTTACAACTGTTTTTTTAAAAAAGAAGCCGATAAGGCTTCTTTCAGATTGTTGACAAAATCCTAAAAAGTTTTAGGATTTTGTCATCCTTTCAGCGAGATTGAAAACCCTTGAAGTCTAGGAAAGCCGAGCATTGGAGCGGAGCGAATGCTCTAATTCGTGAGCACCAACGCACAGGCTTGACAACGAATGCGAGGGTTTGTCGACACGCTGAAAGAAGCCTGTAAAGGCTTCTTTTATGATTCCAGCAAACGCTGGGCAATATATTCTCCTTTTTTGCAGCCGCCTGGGCATGCATATAAAGCAGAACCGATTGTTTGTGTATATTCGTTTAACGCATCCTTTGCTGAAAGAGCCTTCAGCATCGGGATAAACTGATTGTCGGGATTTTTTTGAAAACTGATAAACAGAAGACCTGCATCCATATAGCCGGTTTTCGGATCAAGTCCTTCTGTGTAAGAGAAAGCTCTTCGCAAAATTTGTTTTCCCGTAGATTTCGCTAGACTGACGTGCGAATTAGACGGAATTTGATTCAGCTTCACGGGATCTGTTTCCTTTTTCTGCCCAAAAGGCGCCCCAGAGCTTTTTCTGCGGCCGAAGGTATCCTCTTGGTCCTTGAGGGAAGAGCGGTCCCATATCTCAAGGAACATTTTGATTTTCCGGAAAGCCATATAGGTGCCGCCCGTCATCCAGTCAGGCTCACCGGACTGAACCCACACGATCGAGTTCATCAAGCTGTCATCCTCCGTGCTCTGGTTGCCTGTTCCATCTTTAAACCCGAAGAGGTTGCGCGGTGTTTCGCCATTTTTTCCTCCGCTTAAAAAGCCTTTGTTCACAAAGCGGACCTCACAAGTGCCGACCGCTTGATTTAGCAGGTTACGCAGCGCGTGAAACGCCACTTGCTCGTCGTCTGCACACACTTGAATGCAGATGTCCCCGCCTCCCTGCTTTTCATCCAGGTTGTCATTGGGCATCGCTGGAAGAGCGGATAGGTGCTTCGGTTTTTTGTTTTTCAGCCCGAAGCGGTCCTTTCCGTCTTTTTCAAAAAAGCCAGGCCCGAATCCGAATGTGACCGTTAAGTTGGAAGGGGATAAATCAGCAGACTCACCTGTATCCTGCGGCGGCAGATATTGATTTCTCTGCTCCGCTGACATTTTCTTTCCAGATGTCAGCATCTGTGTGAGACTTGTCCAGTTTCTAAATAACGTAATGATGTCGCTTTTGTCTTTTGCTGTTACATCCAGTGCAGCAAAATAGACATACGTCTGATGGGCAGTTGTGATTCCGGCCTGATGCTTTCCGTAAAACGGAACAATCTGCTCATCCTCTTTTTCATCCTTTTTCGATGGCTTAGCCGCGGTCTGAACAAGCGGAGCGAGTCCGCCGAGTCCGCTGGCACCGATCGCAACGGCTGCCCCCGCCATTGCTCCCCATTTTAAAATGTCCCGTCTGTGAATTTGTTCTGGCTTTTTTTGTTCATCGCTCATGATGTTACAAAACTCCTTTTATAGCACATTCGCAATCTTCGACATGGTTTCAGAAAGAGTCGTCAGCTTAGTGCTCAGCTCTCTGATTTGCTTTTCACTTAATTTATCATAAGACGTATAGGACTGATCATTTGTTTTGTATTTTGCCATTAAAACTTCAAATTCGCTGAACTCCGTATCCAGTTTTTCCGTCAAGTCGGAGTGATCTTTTACAAGCGCGCTTTTCACTGTTTGATAAACGGCTTCGGAGCCTTCCACATTTGCCATAAGGTCAACTAAATCAATTCGTGAGTAGCGCTCTTCTTCTCCCGTGATTTTCGAAATTCCGGCTTCGTTCAGAAGCTCCATCGCGCCTGCAACAATTTGTTCAGGTGTTAATTTCAGTGATTGAATTGAACCGTCAAGCTCTTTTACATCCTTGAGAAGCTGGTCAGCTGTTGCTTTTTCCCCGGAAATATCTTGATCCTTCCAAATGGCCTTCTCAAGCTTATGGAAGCCTGTCCATTTGTCTCCTTCTTCAACATCGTTTTCTCGCGCATCAATTTTCGGGTCAAGATCTCCAAGGCTTTCAGCGATCGGTTCGATTCGCTCGTAATAAACACGCGCTTTCGCATATAACGTTTTAGATTTTTCGATATCGCCGGATTTCACAGCACTCGTAAATGCTTCAGTCGCTTTGACAAGCTGGCCACTCTGCTCTTTGACATAGCCTTTATACTCATCCGCTGCTTTTGCCAGCTGATCGCTAGCCTTTTTGCCGCTCTTCTTCGCTTCTGTCAGGTCTTCTAAGGACGCTTTCAGTGACTCGGATTCTGTCTTGATTTTTACTGTATCCGGTTTGTCTTTTTGCGCTTCTGTGTAGATTGGCTGAAGATGTTTTTCGATTTCTGTATATTCGAATGGATAGTCGCTGCGAATGTCGTTTTCAAAGGAAAGCCAGTAGCTGTTTAACTCTTTCCCCTTCTTTTCAATCTCTTTTTGGTCTCCTTTTTCCGCTGAGTCATTCAGCTTGGAAATGATGGTTTCCATTTTATTTACGGATGCGGTGATTTCTTTAGTGACCCCGCTTTTTTCAGATAAAGCTTTTTCTTTAGTTGAAGATGTGTCGTTGGCTCCGCAGCCCGCGCACAGCGCAAGGATGCATCCGGCTGATACAGCGATTTTTGTGAAATTCATTTTGTCAGTTCCTTTCCGTTTGTAAAATGTTTTGCCGCTTCTGAAACAAGCGCAATCAATAAAAAGAGTAAAATCAGCAATTGCGGAAGCGTGCTGTACACGGACGGATAAATTCCTAACACCGATACAGACGGCAGCCAGCTTTCTGCATCAGACGGAAGAATGCCCGCCAGCTGAAGGCTGTGAACGCCGGTTCCGAGAAATTTCACGCACATATACAGGACAACCGCCATTGATAGAAGAAAAAACGGCTTTAATGGAATGCGCATTCCGAGCTTGATCATCAGAACACCGACGATGACGAGAACGATAAGCCCTGCGGCAGTTCCGCCGATCAGTTCAGTGAGCGGGAGCTTCCCGACAAGCCCGATGAAAAAGATGACCGTTTCAAGACCTTCTCTTACAACTGCCAGAAATGCAATGAGCGCAAAGGAAAGCAGGCTTCGTTTTTTTAGTGCCTGTGACTTCTGGATATTGATTTTTTCTCTCCATTTATCCATTGAGGCGTTTCTGTGCAGCCACACCCCGACATACAAAAGCATGACAGCAGACAGTACGCCGGTAACGCCGCCAAGCAAGAAATTGTTTTCTCCGAATACACTGGAGGAGAACAGAACCGTGACACCGATGCCGGCTGCTAAGGAAACAGCCATGCCGGCGGACGCCCCGCCCCAGATCCATGCCGAGGAGCGCGTGACCCGCGCTTTTTTTGTCATGGTTAGTAGCGCTCCGATGACAAGGAGAGCCTCCATTCCTTCACGAATCGGGATCAGCGCCGCGTCCCACCAGCTGTAGCTGCTAGAAGCGATCGGCTCGAGCAATTGAATCATTTCGTCAATTTGCTTTGATACCTTTTCGGGATGGCTTCCGATCTCCGCCTTCATCAGCGCCAGATTTTCCTCCGATGTCGTATAGGCTTCTTTCGATTGGGACACGACGTCTCCCTCAACGGCGAGCCAGGATGTAACTAAATTGTCGATTGCGGATGACGCTTCATCCAATTGTTTTTTTTCTATGAATTGTTTTGTGTCTTTCAAGCTTTGTATATAGGCTGTTAAGGACGCCCTTGATTGACCTGAGGATGTCTTTTTCAGCACGACAGCCTGCTGATAGGTTTCTAAATGAGACGAAAGCTCTTCAAGCTGTGTTTTGAGCTTACCTGCGTCTTGATTGATAAAAGAAAGAGAAATCATCGCGATATTCGCGTCCATTTCACTGTGAGAAGAAAGGTTTTCTTTCTTAATAGAAGGTTCTTCTTTTTTCCACTTCGCTTTGAAGGTTTCAAACGTTTGTTGTGCCGAATCCATATCCCCGTCTTTTACGGATTTGATCATTTGCTTGTTTAATTGAATTAATGCGGCGATCGGATCATCTTCCGCATGTGCCGCAGAACCGAAAACCATCAACAAGCTGAATAAAATAAGTGCCAGCCCCCGAGCCATCATGTTCCTCCTATAATTGAAAATGATTATCATTGTATAACATAATCATAGCCAGTTCCTGTCCTTTGTCAATTAAAATTTGAAGGTCTGAAAACCTTGATGGAAAGCAAAAAAGCTGTCCTTTTACAGAACAGCCTTTTGAAGGAAGATGAACGATTATCTTTCTGTTTTATATGTTTGAATTTCCTCACGAAACTTGCGTGCAGCACTCTCAGGATCCTCCGCCTGACTGATGGCGCTGATCATACTGACACCATCGGCCCCCGCTTGGATAACAGGTGCGGCATTATCTATTGTGATTCCGCCGATGCCGACAATTGGAATGCTGATGCCTTGACGGCGCACTGCTTCGATAAGAGATACCCCTTGTACCGCTCTCGTATCTTTTTTCGTTTCAGTCGGATAGATCGGCCCAAGCCCGGCATAATCCGCTCCGTCTTCTTCGGCTTGCTTCACCTCAGACATCGTATGGGCGGAAACGCCGAGAATCATATCACCTATGGCAGCTCTTACCTCTTTCGCGTTTGCGTCTTCCTGGCCGATGTGGATACCGTCAGCTCTCAGCTTCAGAGCCAATTCCACATCATCATTGACAATGAACGGAACACCAGCTTCACGGCAGGCTGCCTGCGCTTTTTCAGCAAATTCAATCCGAGCCTCTCCTGTCAGCGCATCCCCCCCTTTTTCACGGAACTGGTACAGGGTGGCACCGCCTTTTAACGCTTTTTGTACAACTGTAACAGGGTCGGCTTTCGTATTGTTTGACCCCATAATGAAGTATACAGATAATAACTCTTTCATCATTTCCCGAGAAATACGAGTCATGAGACAGTCACCCTTTCTATAGCCGCCCATTCTTGGACGTCTTGTTCAGTAACAGTTGAAAGCTTGTTCAGCAATTCAATCTGAAAGCTTCCAGGGCCTTTGTCAGCCGTCTGCTGTGCGGCAAGCTGAGCGGCGACCCCATACGAAGAAATGGCCGCAATAGCAGCAAACAATGGATTTTCTTCCACAGCGCAAAACGCACCGACGACGGAAGTCAGCAGGCAACCGGCGCCTGTCACTTTTGTCAGCAGCTTGTGGCCGTTATGAAGGGTGTATACATGTGACGTGTCGGCTATGACATCAACTTCACCAGTTATCGCAATGACCGTGTTTAGCTTTTGTGCCGCCTGCTGAGCCAGCCGGATGATGTCGCCTCCGCCTTCACCCGCATCAACACCTTTGATCAGCCAATCGGTCACGCCGACGGTATGGGCAATTTCCGCCGCATTTCCTCTGATTGCAGCAAGGCGCACCTCACGAATGATGTCACGTGCCGATTCAGTGCGGAACGGTGTTGCTCCGGCACCGACAGGATCAAGAATGACGGGAACGCCATGTTCATTAGCTGATTTCCCCGCGATGATCATCGCTTCGACTGACTCCTTGCTCAGCGTTCCGATATTTAAAACGAGTGCACCCGCAATCTTCGCCATATCGGCGACCTCTTCTTTTGCGTACGCCATAACGGGCGATGCGCCGAGCGCGAGCAGGCCGTTTGCTGTGAAATTCGTTACGACATTGTTGGTTATGCTATGCACCAGTGGGCTATGCCGGCGGACAGCAGTAAGACATTTTGCTGCTGATTGTGCATCCATGTTTGCATCATCCTTTACTATCTTTTTTCGGGTCCCATAAATACGATTTCGTATGTTCGAGCCAAGCTCTGGCGGCAAACGACAAGTACCGGTCCTTTCTCCAAATAATGGCGAGGTGCCAAGGGATGACCGGATCGACAAGCGGAATGACTTTCACTTTTTCCGGGTCAAGGCCGCGGCAGATCCGTTCCGGCAAAAGCCCGATCCCAAGGTTGGCGGATACCATCTCACTAATAAAATCCCATTGTGATGTTTCATAAATGATATGGGGCCGGAACCCAGCCTTGATACATTCCGTCATAATTCGGTTGTGCAGGACAAAATCCTCCCTGAAGAAAATAAAAGGCTCGTCCTTCAACTCACGCAGCTGACATTCTTTCTCATCAGCCAGCCTGTGGGAAGGGTGAACGACAAGCATTAAGGTTTCTTTTACGATTGTAAACGAATGAAAGATATCTTCGTTTGCGGGAAGGACCACAACGCCGATATCAAGAGAGCCGTCCCCGACACCTTCTTGGACTTTTATAGAACCGTCTTCGACTAGCTGAAAGGTGACATTCGGATAGTTTTCACGGAAATCGCCGAGCACTCTGGGGAAAAACCCCGATCCGATCATCGGCGGTAGTCCAATCCGTACGTGCCCTTTCTTGACTTCCATAATATCATTTAATTCTGACGTCAGGTTTTGAAATGATTTAATGATTTCCTGCGCCTGCACATACATGCTATGACCGGCATCAGTCAGTTCCACCTGCCTGCCGTTTCGGTAAAACAGTTCAATTCCGAGCTCTTCTTCTAAATTTTTGATCATTTTTGATATCGTCGGCTGAGAAACATAAAGGGATTGGGAAGCCTTCGTAAAACTTTTTAAACGGGCGACTTCCAAGAAATATGTTAAATGGCGGATATCCATGCGCTTCACCCTTTCTATAGACAAAAGGAATACTTCTTATTCTTAATATATATTTTACCTATAGAGAGACCTTATGTACAATAAGTATATAAGGGAGGCATCAATATGAAAAAACTGTTGCTAACCGTTATTCAAATCGCTCTGTTATTTATATTTGCTCGGCTGATTAATTGGGTGACAGCCCTTCTTCATATAAATATTCCCGGCAGTATAATAGGGATTGTGATTCTTTTCACATTATTGCACTTTAACATTATCAAGCTTGAATGGATCGAGCTTGGTGCAGCGTGGCTTCTCGGGGAGCTGCTTTTATTTTTTATCCCGTCTGCCGTCGGAGTGATTGAATACGGAGACATTATGTCGAAATTTGGTGTCAGCATTCTGCTTGTTGTCATCATCAGCACGTTTGTCGTGATGGTGTCTACAGGAACGCTTACACAACTCATTGCAAAGAGAAAGGAGAAAAAGCATACGTGTTCATCGGAATTGTAAGTTTGTTTTTAACGGTTTTGGTGTATTTAGGAGCAAAAAAGGTATATCAACGCTTTCCGCGTGTTTATACGTCGCCGCTATTGGTGACGCCCGCCGTGTTAGTCGGTCTGCTGCTGCTGGTGAATGTCCCGTACGAGTCCTATAATCTCGGCGGCGGATTGCTGACCGATATGCTACAGCCGGCCACCGTGGCATTCGCGATCCCGCTATATAAATATTTCCCTGTTTTAAAGAAATACGCAGTGGAAATTATTTTGAATGTGGCCGTCGGTTCATGCATCGCGATTATTTCTACCGCTCTTATTGCGAAATGGCTTCACCTCGGCACCGGCTTAATTGACAGCCTCGTCCCGAGATCAGTGACAACGCCGATCGCGATGAACGTATCTGAAATGATCGGCGGAATGCCTGCCGTCACAGCCGTGTTTGTGATTTTAACCGCTTTGCTCGGCACAGTAATCGGCCCGATGGTCATCCGTTATTTCCGCATTGATAACGAAATTGCGCGGGGCGTGCTGCTCGGCACAAGCGCACACGGAGCGGGAACGTCAAAAGCATTTGAGCTTAGCTCTGTGTCCGGCACGATTTCCAGTGTGTCGATGATCTTAGCTGCGATTATGACGCTTTGCGCGGCGCCGTTTTTACTTTCATTTATGTAAAAAACTGTCCTCTCGAGGGCAGTTTTTTTATGTGCTTCCCCTTATTGAAAAGCTGGCGAATTCCAATATAATGTATTTGTGGATACCAAAGGAGGCACCCTGATGCACAACTTGCAGGTGAGGCGGCATTACGCCGCGTTAAAAGGATTTTATTTATTTGCTTTTCTCGGTACGGGCAGCATAATTCCCTTACTCAGTATGTATTTAACGAAGGAACAGCATTTAAGCGGATCACAGGTCGGCTTGATCATGTCGCTGGGCCCGATTGTGATGATTTTCTTTCAGCCGTTTTGGGGCATGCTGAGCGACTATACGCAAAAAACGAAAGGCCTGCTGGCGGTTTGCACATCAATCACAGGCATCATTGGATTAGCCTATATTGCATTTGACAGTTTCCCTCTGTTTATTTTGATTGCGGCCTGTTTTGCAGCCTTTCAAAGCACGATTATTCCACTTTCGGACAGCATTTCACTAAGGTACACACAAGAAACAAACGGCAACTACGGCGGAATCCGCCTGTTTGGTTCTCTCGGCTTCGGTGTCGCGGTGTTTGCCATGGGACAGGTGACGAACCAGCTGTACCCCATTCACGTGATCTTTATCTTTGGCTGTGCCTTTCTGTGCATTGCCGCCATATTGGCTTCACAAATGCCCGGCCAGCAGAAAACAAAAACAAAGGTCAATATCCGCAAAGGATTCCGGGAGCTTATCAGCAACAAAACTTTCCTCATCTTTATGATCATCACCTTTACGACATTTGCTCCAAACTTAGCGAACAATACGTATTTCAGTCTTTTTCTGGACAAAAGCGGCGCGTCACTTTCCGCTATCGGCATTTTATTTTTCATCGGTGTCATTTCAGAAATACCATTTATGAGATTCGCCCAAACATTTATAGATAAAATGGGGCTGCTCAACGTCATTATGCTGTCAGGCGGAGTCTCATTATTCAGGTGGGCGCTCTATTTCACGGCGCCTTCACTATGGATCATTTATGCGACGGTCTTTCTTCAGGGAGTGGCCATCGGTTTATTTATCCCGGCAGCGCTTCAATATGTGAAAAAGATTACCCCTAGACACGTTGAAGCGACGGCGCTGACCATGTACGCCGCCATCGGCAACGGGTTCGGCAACTGGTTCTGCACATTTGCAGGCGGGTACATTTTTGACTACGTGTCGATCTTCGCAGTCTACTTGCTTTTTGGCATTCTGAGCATAGCAGGCTTTGGCCTGACATTATATTTAATGAAGGCTGAAAAAAACAAACATACACTTCATCAGCCGGCTGTTACTTTTAAACCATAATGACTATAATGAACAAAAGAAAGGATGTGCGTTATGAACGGGCAAGAGCGAAACAGCATTTCGAAAGGGTTGCAGGTTGATATTGTATTGAAAGCAGATCAAAAAACAGGAAAACTGACGAGAGGGACAGTGAAGGATATTTTGACGAAATCAAACTTTCATCCGCATGGCATTAAAGTCCGTCTTGAAGATGGCCGCATCGGCCGCGTCCAGCAGATCATTTCTACATAAAAAAAAGCTGCCCCTGAACAGGGCAGCTTTTTCATTATTTTTTCTGCAGAAGGACCACTTTTAGGTAGTTGCCTTCAGGAAATGCCGAAATCGTTTTGAAATCCTCCGGCAGCGTAAATTCCTCAATGATGCTGTAGCGTTCGTTTGTTTCTTTAAATGCGGCATCGATAAAGCCTTTGAATTTCTTCATGCCAAAAGCGCTGCTGTTTGTAGAGGCAACAATGACACCCTTGTCAGCAGTGATGGCGATCGTTTCCTTCAGCAGGTTTTTATAATCCTTGGCCGCGCTGAAGGTGCGTTTTTTTGTGCGCGCAAAGGAAGGCGGATCGAGAATAATCAGATCAAAGCGCAAATCCTTTTTTGCAGCATATGAAAAATAGTTAAACACGTCCATCACTTTAATGTCGTGCGCTTCGTAATCCAGCTTATTCACGCTGAATTGCTCGATCGTTTTGGCCAGGCTTCGATTTGCCACGTCGACGCTTGTTGTTTTCTCCGCTCCGCCAAGCGCCGCTGCCACGGAGAATGCACCCGTATAAGAAAACGTATTTAAAACGGTTTTCCCTTTTGCATAGCGGTCTCTGATCGCCTTGCGCACATGTCTCTGATCCAAAAAGATGCCCGTCATGGCGCCTTCATTCAGATCCACCGCGTATTGAATGCCATTCTCTTGGATGATGATCGGGAACTCGCCCTTTCTCCCTTTCACGAAGTCATCATCTTCTACGTATTGTCCAGCCGTGTCGAAGCGTTTCTTCTCGTAAATCGCTTTATAATCAAGATCCATCTCATCCAATGTGGAAATCAGCATGTCTTTAAAGGTGTAAATCCCCTTGCTGTACCATTGAATCAGCAGGTAGCCGTCATAATAGTCGATGGTGACGCCGCCGACACCGTCGCCCTCACCGTTGAACAGGCGGAAAGCTGTTGTATCTTGAGCCTCAAATAGTTTGGCGCGCGCTTGGGCCGCTTTTGTTAATTTGGTGAGAAAAAATGCCTGGTCAACCTGTTCATGTTTATTGCGGGTAAGCGTCCAGCCGACCCCTTTGTTTTGCAGGCCATAATAGCCCCGCGCGAGAAACTCGCCGCTCTCAGACACGATATCAACGAGGTCTCCTTCTTTCATGTGCCCCGCACTCCCTGCGAGAGCTTCTTTTTCAATAAGGGGATAGCCTTTTTTTATTTTGGCAGCGTGTGCTTTTTTTAGGGTGAGTAGCTTCATATATGTCGTCCTCTTTCCGTTTGCTTTCTCTTATGGTACCACAAAACGCCAAGATGTCTGCATTGACAGAAAGGAAAGGTTTTTCTACGATAGACAAAAAGAGTTACGAGGAGGAGCAGCATGGCAAAACGAATTGACCATACAGGCATCATGGTAAGAGATATTAACGCGTCCATCACATTTTATGAAGAGGTACTAGGCATGAAATTGAAGGATCGCATCACTCACACGAACGGTGTAATCGAGCTTGCTTTTCTTGGCTTTGAAGACGGCCCGGAAACAGAAATTGAACTGATTCAAGGCTACAGCAGCGAGCTTCCCGCTGAAGGAAAAGTGCACCACATTGCCCTGCTGACTGATGACATCGCGGCTGAATATACAAAAGCGGAAAGAATGAACGCGAAATTTATCGACGAAGAGATTACAACTCTACCAAACGGGTACCGTTACTTTTATATCGAAGGTCCTGATGGTGAGTGGATTGAGTTGTTTCAGCGATAAAAATAAAGAACGTACATTTTGTGATGTACGTTTAGATTGTTGATAAAATCATAAAATGGTTTTCATTTTATGATTTTGTCATCTATTCAACGTGATTGAAAACCCTTGAAGTCTAGGAAGGACGAGCATCGGAGCACAGCGAATGTTCTAATTCGTGAGCACCGACGCGCAGGCCTGACAACGAATGCGAGGGTTTGTCGACACGCGCTGAACGTACATTTTGTGATGTACGTTCTTTTTTTATCTATACCAACTGATATACGTTGACTCATCGCAAATCATAGCTTCCCAGCCCATATGCTCAACCAATTCATGGATGTTTTTATCTTTGGCTAAAAAGACATTAATGAATGAGTCATATACACTCATAAACACAAAATCCATTTTCTCATCAGTTAAAACGAGCTCTGCTGCGGCTTCATCAAGAACCGTCCGCAAGTTGGCCTCAGTTATGTCCAAAACGCCGCGGTTTTCCACAATCGGTTCTGCGTAATAAAACCGATTGGATCCGTTCGCACCTAACATCTTTACCAAACTCGGAATATGAAAATTTGAAATATGATCCTCACTGGGATAATAGAGGTCTCCATTTATGTTTTCATGTAAAAGCTCAGCCAAATCCTCTCTCGCGCACTCGTCCCTTAAGGCGCCTATCGATGTCATTAAAGCCAGCGCCAGCTCAGCATGTGTTTGCAAGCCGCAAGAGGACATAACCTTCTTCCAGGAAACAGCCTTGCCTTTTCCTCTTATTTCATCATCGTTTGGATAAATATGCTCATAATCATGTTTTCTTTTTGCTTTCTCCCATCCTTCAGGCATTTGGATAAAAGGAGAAAGGATAAGAGCGGCAGATGAGTATTCAACTGGTACTTGTTGTAAGATCGGTGATTCGTCATCTAACCATATATAATCTAGCATGCGCACCTCCTTTACATATTCTAACATTCCCTTTCAATTGAAAGAAGATGATCAGCCCTATGACAGGCTGATCATCTATCACATCACATTTTTATCCCCCAGATTCAACCGCACTCTCTTCCCGCCATTTTTGATGATCCCATATTCTGAAAAACGGATAGTAGATGGCACAGGTGATCAGCAGATTCACCAGCTGCATAACGGCTCCCGACACCTTTCCGCCTGTCGCCAGGTAACCTGATATGAGTGGCGGCATCGTCCATGGCACCGCGATTCCGGCCGGTCTTGCCACCAGCCCGGTGCTCATGCCGATATAAGTCGCGGTAATCGTGAGGAGCGGTGCGATGATAAATGGGACAATAAGGAGCGGATTCATGACAATCGGCATGCCGAAAATGATCGGCTCGTTGATATTAAATAGCGCAGGGCCGATTCCTAATCGTCCAAGCTGCTTCATTTGTTTGCTCCGGGAGCGCACCAGCATCGTCAGGACAAGCGCCAGCGTCGCCCCGCTCCCGCCGACATTGATCCAAATTTGAAAGAACTGAGTCGTAAAAATACTCGGCAGCGCCTCGCCCGCTTGGAAGGCAAGACGGTTGGCATCCATCGCGCCATACCAAATCGGCGCCATGATTCCGCCAATGATGGAAGCCCCGTGAATCCCGCACGACCAAAGCAGCATCTGCACAAATTCAGCGATCAGGCTTCCGCCGAGACTGCCGCCAAGGATGGAAAGCGGTGTGCCAAGCAGGTCTCCTACGACATTGTGCAGACTCTGAAAAGGTGTCATTTCAATCAGAAGGCGCGCCAGCCACACAAGAAACACAATGATAAAGCCGGGAATCAGCGCGACAAACGATTTGCTTACCGCAGGCGGCACACCGTCTGGCATTTTGAAGACGATATTTTTTTGAATAATGTACCGATAGATTTCGGTTGAAAACAAGGCGATCAGCATGGCGACAAATAAGCCCTTGCTGCCGAGCAGCGTGATCGGGATTCCGCCCCCTACCATGATGGACTCCGTTGAGCCATGCGGTGTAAACGGCACCTCAAACGGCGTTGCCAGCAGAAATGCGGCAATTGAAATCGCTCCGGCAGAAAGGGCATCGACACCATAGCTTTCTGCCAGCCGATAGGCGATCCCAAAAGCGGCAATCATCGCCATAATATCAAACGAAGCGTTAACAGGATATCCGAGCTTATCGGCCCACTCGTTCCCAAACACACTCGCCATGAAATCAGCATACCCCGGAATCGGCAGGCTCGTTAAAATCAAGAAGACAGACCCGATAATAATCAGCGGCATGGTCAGGATAATTCCGTCACGCAAAGCGCTGAGATGCCGCTGCCCGGCAATTTTCCCGGCGACAGGCATTATTTTTTCCTCCATCACCCGAGTGAATGTGCTCATCTTAAAAGCCCCCTTTTCTCATTGCTTTGTGAACAACCTCCGCAATGTTTTCTTTATCTTATTTTGAAAACGCTTACAAATTCATTTGGAAAATTTCCTTTTCATGCGGAAAAAATCTGTATTTTGCTAAACAACCCTGCCCATGAAAAATTTTTTCCTTCTTACTATTAATCTCTCTTTTTTTCTCCGATATATATATCAAACATCATAGAGTAAGGAGATGAATCATGAAAAACATGTCTTGCAAACTTGTTGTATCAGTCACTCTGTTTTTCAGTTTTCTCACCATAGGCCCTCTCGCTCATGCGCAAAACAACAGTGAGAAAGAGGTTATTGTGGTTTATAAAAACAAGGCCGGAAAGGAAACCATCCTGGACAGTGATGCTGATGTTGAACAGCAGTATAAACATCTTCCCGCGGTAGCGGTCACAGCAGACCAGGAGACAGTAAAAGAATTAAAGCAGGATCCTGATATTTTGTATGTAGAAAACAACGTATCATTTACCGCAGCAGACAGCACGGATTTCAAAGTGCTGTCAGACGGCACTGACACCTCTGACAACTTTGAGCAATGGAATCTTGAGCCCATTCAGGTGAAACAGGCTTGGAAGGCAGGACTGACAGGAAAAAATATCAAAATTGCCGTCATTGACAGCGGGATCTCCCCCCACGATGACCTGTCGATTGCCGGCGGGTATTCAGCTGTCAGTTATACCTCTTCTTACAAAGATGATAACGGCCACGGAACACATGTCGCAGGGATTATCGGAGCCAAGCATAACGGCTACGGAATTGACGGCATCGCACCGGAAGCACAAATATACGCGGTTAAAGCGCTTGATCAGAACGGCTCGGGGGATCTTCAAAGTCTTCTCCAAGGAATTGACTGGTCGATCGCAAACGGGATGGACATCGTCAATATGAGCCTTGGCACGACGTCAGACAGCAAAATCCTTCATGACGCCGTGGACAAAGCATATGAACAAGGTGTTCTGCTTGTTGCCGCAAGCGGTAACGACGGAAACGGCAAGCCAGTGAATTATCCGGCGGCATACAGCAGTGTCGTTGCGGTTTCAGCAACAAACGAAAAGAATCAGCTTGCCTCCTTCTCAACAACTGGAGATGAAGTTGAATTTTCAGCGCCGGGGACAAACATCACAAGCACTTACTTAAACCAGTATTATGCAACGGGAAGCGGAACATCTCAAGCGACACCGCACGCCGCAGCCATGTTTGCCTTGTTAAAACAGCGTGATCCTGCCGAGACAAACGTCCAGCTTCGCGAGGAAATGCGGAAAAACATCGTTGATCTTGGTACCGCAGGCCGCGATCAGCAATTTGGCTACGGCTTAATCCAATATAAAGCACAGGCAACAGATTCAGCGTACGCGGCAGCAGAGCAAGCGGTGAAAAAAGCGGAACAAACAAAAGCACAAACCGATATCAACAAAGCGCGAGAACTCGTCAGCCAGCTGCCGGGCTCCGACGCCAAAACTGCCCTGCACAAAAGACTGGATAAAGTACAGTCATACAGAAATGTAAAAGATGCGAAAGACAAAGTCGCAAAGGCAGAAAAATATAAAACACAGCAAACCGTTGATACAGCACAAACTGCCATCAACAAGCTGCCAAACGGAACAGACAAAAAGAACCTTCAAAAACGCTTAGACCAAGTAAAACGCTACATCGCGTCAAAGCAAGCGAAAGACAAAGTTGCGAAAGCGGAAAAAAGCAAAAAGAAAACAGATGTGGACAGCGCACAATCAGCAATTGGCAAGCTGCCTGCAAGTTCAGAAAAAACGTCCCTGCAGAAACGCCTTAACAAAGTGAAGAGCACCAATTTGAAGACGGCACAGCAATCCGTATCTGCGGCTGAAAAGAAATCAACTGATGCAAATGCGGCAAAAGCACAATCAGCCGTCAATCAGCTTCAATCAGGCAAGGACAAAACGGCATTGCAAAAACGGTTAGACAAAGTGAAGAAAAAGGTGGCGGCGGCTGAAGCAAAAAAAGTCGAAACTGCAAAGGCAAAAGTGAAGAAAGCGGAAAAAGACAAAACAAAGAAATCAAAGACATCCGCTCAGTCTGCAGTGAATCAATTAAAAGCATCCAGTGAAAAAACAAAGCTGCAAAAACGGCTGAACGCCGTCAAACCGAAAAAGTAACCAAAAACCTTTAAGACTTGCATTCCAGGTCTTAAAGGTTTTTTTTACATTCTAAGAACACCACACACAACCTTTTTCCCATCCATTGTACAGGCTTTTCATACTATTGCTATACAGCCATGAACAGCATAAAATGAACGTTATTACAGTTATCACCACATATGGCGGGATTGTGACTGGGCAGGCAGGCAAGACCCAATGATGCAAAGGGAGTATTAGTGCCTAAAAAGCAGGGCATTTTAACTCTTCTTTTCGTGTTGGGCTCATAACGGCGCCTTGGACAACCCCTATTCTCATGCTCCGTCGTCGACGCGGGCATTTTTGTCATTTTCAGCCGGTATTTCTCACTTTTTTCATTTTGATTGTCAACTTTTCATTTGATACGATGAACAAGCCGACTTTTCTTCAGCAAAGGAGGTTTTGATTGCTTGCATAAAGAGATTGCAAAAGAATTACTGCTGCTCGCAGGAGGAAAAAACAATATTATCAGCATCAGCCATTGTACGACCCGTCTTCGTTTTGATGTAAAGGACGAGACGAAAATTGATATACATGCCATTGAGAACCTGCAAGGTGTGCAGGGCACCTTTTTCCGCTATGGGCTTTTCCAGATTATCTTCGGAGCAGGCGTCGTCAACAAAATATATAAAGAAGTCGTTCATGTATGGGAGACCGCGCCTTCTGAAGAGCCTGTCCACCAGAAAAAAGCCAGCCGGAAACTGAACCCTGCCGCAGCTTTTGCGAAAACACTGTCCGATATTTTTGTGCCGATCATTCCGGCAATAACAGCAAGCGGCCTGCTCATGGGGCTGATCGGCATGATTAAGGTGTTTCATTGGTTCGCTGCCGGCAGCCCATGGATTAAAATGCTCGACCTCGTGTCCAGCACAGCCTTTATTTTACTGCCGATTTTAGTCGGCTTCAGTGCTGCACGGCAATTTGGCAGCAACCCATACCTAGGGGCAGTGATTGCAGGGCTTTTGACGCATCCTGATCTGCTGGACCCGTCTATGCTCGGCAGCAAAACCCCGTCTTCTTTAGACATATGGGGGCTTCATATCCCAATGATGGGCTATCAGGGTTCCATGATACCGATTCTTCTTTCCGTTTTTGTCATGAGCAAAATTGAGAAGCTATTAAAATCGATTGTGCCGAAGTCGCTTGATGTCGTGATCATTCCCTTTATTACGGTCATGGTGACAGGGTGCCTCGCGCTGATTGTGATGAATCCCGCCGCGTCCATCATCGGCCAGATCATGACACAATCGATCGTCTATATTTATGATCACGCCGGCATTGCCGCCGGAGCTCTTTTCGGCGGCATCTACTCCACCATCGTCCTATCTGGATTGCATCATAGCTTTTATGCAATTGAGGCAACGCTGCTTGCTAATCCGCATGTCGGTGTCAACTTTTTAGTGCCGATATGGTCGATGGCGAATGTGGCCCAAGGCGGAGCGGGGCTTGCGGTATTCCTCAAAACGAAACAATCAAGCCTGAAGAAAATTGCGCTCCCCGCTTCTCTGACCGCGTTTTTAGGCATTGTTGAGCCGATTGTATTCGGGGTAAATCTCAAATTGATCCGTCCCTTTATCGGAGCAGCCATCGGCGGTGCTATTGGCGGAGCATACGTGGTTGCGGTACAAGTTGTGGCAAATTCCTACGGGCTGACAGGCATTCCGATGATTTCAATTGTGCTGCCGTTTGGCGCCGCGAATTTTGTTCATTATATGATCGGTTTCTTGATCGCAGCCGTCTCTGCTTTTATAGCTACATTGTTTCTCGGGTTTAAAGAAGAGACAGAATAACTGGATTTATTCGTTTTCATTCATAAAACGGGGGATGAAAGGACAAAAAAGCTATGAAAATTAAAAGAATCTTAAATCATAATGCTATCGTCGTAAAGGATCAAAATGAAGAGAAGATTCTCTTGGGTGCAGGAATTGCGTTTAACAAAAGGAAGAATGACATTGTCGATCCGTCAAAAATAGAAAAAACCTTTATCAGAAAAGATACACCTGACTATAAGCAGTTCGAAGAGATTTTAGAAACATTGCCTGAAGACCACATTCAGATTTCTGAGCAAATTATCTCTCATGCCGAAAAAGAGCTGAACATCAAAATCAACGAGCGCATTCATGTCGCTTTTTCAGACCATCTTTCTTTTGCGATTGAACGCTTGAGCAATGGGATGGTTATCAAAAATCCGCTGCTGAATGAAATCAAAGTCCTTTATCCAAAGGAGTTCCAGATCGGCTTATGGGCCAGAACACTGATTAAAGATAAACTGGGGATTCACATTCCTGATGATGAAATCGGCAATATCGCCATGCATATCCACACAGCAAGAAACAATGCCGGCGATATGACACAAACGCTTGATATTACAACAATGATCCGTGATATTATCGAGATTATCGAAATTCAATTGTCTATTAATATCGTTGAAGATACCATCTCTTATGAACGGCTTGTGACCCATCTCCGCTTTGCCATTCAGCATATCAAAGCAGGCGAATCCATTTACGAGCTGGACGCAGAAATGATCGACATCATTAAAGAGAGGTTTAAGGATGCCTTCCTGTGTGCCCTAAGCATCGGCACCTTTGTGAAGAAGGAATACGGCTTTGAGTTTCCTGAAAAAGAATTGTGCTACATCGCCATGCATATTCAGCGGTTCTACCAACGGTCAGTCGCACGCTGAGACAAACAAAAAACGCTTTTGATCATCTCAAAAGCGTTTTTTTATCTGATTTATTGGTTGATTGCCGGATTCCCAATCGTATTCCACTTCGTATAGGACATGTAATGGAAATACTCATCGCGATACGGATGTTTTGTATTGGAGTTCCAAGGCTTTTCTCCGCCGCAGAAGTGCACGATTGCCGGGTTTTCTCTCGTTTCATTATATTGCTTCCGCCCTAACAGAGTCGATGGGGTTTTCAGCTTTAACATGATATAGGTTTGAGCGTTCCAGCGCGGATGAAGTTCATACCACTGATCATACAAGATCGCATTCAGTGCATCTTGGTCATGCAGCACAAGAAAGTCTTCGTCTGGGTGTTCATTGATAAAGTTGATGACTTTTTCTGTGATGTTTTGCTTTCTCCAAGACTCAAAATCAATAATCATGATACCTGAGTTAAAATACTTCCCTGTATCAGTGACGTTCATTTCTTTCAGGCGTTCATGCTGCCCCGCATCCTCAACAGCGGCTACGGTGTATGGCGCAATGTCTAAGTCCCATAGCTTAGAAATATCCTCTAGGACAAGCGCATCACAATCGATGTAAATCATTCGTTTGATGCTTTCATCCTTAATTAAGTCGGGAATCGAAATGCGGTAATACGCGGCTTTTGTAATATGGCTGCTCTCTACCGCATGTTCATACATGTTGGTATCCACTTCTAAAAACTCAATCGGCACTCCGAATTTCAAAGTGGTTTCTTCCAGTCTTTTTTTGTTATCAGGCTTAATTCCGCCATCAATGACGTATAATTTTACCTCTCTCTCCTGATCCATGTTAGTCAATAAAGAAACGAACATCCCACCTAAATGACGAGCATAATTATCATCTGCGCATGATACGATATGCATAACTTCATCTTTCTTCAATGATATTCATCTCCCTTTGTGTTGTACAAATTACATTCCCGATTTCAGAAAATTAAACACTATTCTTCAATATTTTTTTAGACAGAATGTGCTATACAACAAAAAAGGTGTCATTTTTTGAACATGCGATAAAGCCAATAAAGGATGTAAAAGCTGGCGATCGTTATGGCTTCAGCCGAAGCGATGTACCACGGCCAAGGCCCGAGAACATCTAAAAGAGAAGAGCCGCCCGGTTTTTTCGTCAAATACATATAATTCGCGCCAAGCCACCGATCAAGCAGATAAATGCAGATGCCGTACACATTGACAATCAGGACTGTCACCCATAAAGAGCGCTGGCCCATTCTGTAGGTGCCAATCACAGCCATCAGCAGACAGGATAAAAACACAGACCCGTGAGAAATAAAAAAGAGGATATATCGGATATGCGGAAATGAAAACATACCGAGGTCAGGAGTGGCAAGAGCCTGAATCGAACTGCCGATGCCGACAAAAAACAAAAACACAAACAGCTTTCTGCTTTTTGTCACTAACATAATAGCTGACAAATACACCGACAGGTCACTAAGCTGGAGAGGCAATGAAGTGCGCACCGACCACCTGCCCGTGGCGACCATCCATATTTGATAGCCGATTTGCGAACCAAGCAAAAGAAACACAAACAGAGAACGCAAAAACCGGCTGGCCCTCGGCTGCTTGACCCCATCTTGGAACAAAAACAACAGAATGGCCAAAAGGGCGATAATCGCTAACGTCACTACATGCTCTGTCGAAAACAGATGAAACGGATCATGCTTATAGACGGATTGAACATATTTTTGCAAGATTGCACCCCGTTTGCGAGTTTTTGTTTATTTTGGCGTTGTTTGGGCTTTTTTTATTCAACCGATATATGGGCTTGAAGTTCACATCAGACTCTGTTACAATTCGTTTCATAGCTAATGATTCTGATAATTTAAGGCAGGCCTAAAAAATGGAACGTTCACATCAACATCAGCAGCTTCGGAAGGAAGAACACGATACACTTTCTAAGCTCAAACAAATGCCCGTCGAGTCACTCAACCTGGAAGCCATTTCGATCGCTACGAATCTGTATCGGTCTGCACAAAGGCTCCGTGTCAAAATGGAGACTGAGGTTCTTTCTTCCTATAACCTTTCTTGGACCGCTTTCTCCATTCTTTATGATCTATGGGTATGGGGAGCGCTCGAAACGAGAAAAATCGCTGAGCTGTCAGGGATATCTACAGCTACAGCAAGCAACGTGATCAAAACGCTCGAAAAAAAGAGTTTTTGCCGTAAAAGCATCGACACAAGAGATCGGCGACTCGTGTTTGTCTCCATCACCGATTCCGGCAAACAAGCGATCGAAGAACTCTACCCGGAGTTTCACAAAGGGGAAACAGAGCTCATTGCGGGAATGACGAAGGACGAACAGAAAATATTGACAGGGCTGCTTAGAAAGGTAGCTGACAATCTTCATACAACATAAGCTTTGACGGGAATCCAGTAGCGGTTTGTCTCCCTGTTTCAGAGAGCCGGCGGAAGGTGCGAGCCGGCACACAGCAAACGTGAATTACCTCCCTGAGCTTTCTTTGTGAACCTTAAACGTAGCAAAGAACGGGAAACCGTTATTCGAATGAGCGGAAGACGATGTCTTCAACCAGGGTGGTACCGCGTGCATTGAGCCACGTCCCTTATCGGGATGGGCTCTTTTTGTGTTTGTAAAAAGGAGGAAGAATGATGAAAACATTTGAGCAGCTCACAGCAGCACAGCAAAAAGAGGTAGAAAGACAGCTACAGCTATACATGACAGGCGCCCACGAAGTCATACCGCCGGAGGAATTAAAGGCAAAGCTCGTGAAATCAATTTCCACGGGCACGCCGCTTAAAATTAAGCTCGGATTAGATCCGTCTGCACCGGATGTACATTTGGGCCATACGGTTGTGTTAAATAAGCTTCGCCAATTTCAAGAAAACGGCCACATTGTCCAGCTGTTAATTGGGGATTTCACAGGAAAAATTGGTGATCCGACCGGAAAATCGGCAGCCAGAAAGCAACTGACTGATGAAGAAGTTCAGCACAATGCCAAAACCTACTTTGAGCAATTCGGAAAAGTGCTTAATCCAGAAAAAGTCGAGCTTCACTATAACTCAAAATGGCTGAAAACATTGAATCTGGAAGATGTCATTGAATTAGCAGGGAAAATAACGGTAGCCCGCCTGATGGAGCGCGACGACTTTGAAGAACGCATCGCCATGCAAAAACCAATCTCACTGCATGAATTCTTTTACCCATTGATGCAGGGATATGATTCTGTCGTTCTCGAAAGTGATATTGAATTAGGCGGAACGGATCAGCATTTCAATGTCCTCATGGGACGGCATTTCCAAGAACGATACAACAAAGAAAAACAAGTCGTCATCCTGATGCCGCTCTTGGAAGGCTTGGATGGCGTCGAGAAAATGTCGAAGTCGAAACACAACTACATCGGCATTGACGAACATCCAAACGACATGTACGGAAAAACGATGTCACTGCCCGACAGCCTGATGAAAAAATACATCCACTTGGCGACAGACTTAGAGCTTGAAGAGAAAAAACAGCTCGTAAAAGACTTAGAAACCGGCGCCGTTCATCCGCGTGATGCCAAAATGCTTTTAGCCAAAACAATCGTCCGAATGTATCACGGAGAGAAAGCAGCAGAAGCTGCCGAACACTCGTTTAAAACAGTCTTTCAGGAAAACAGCCTGCCGGAAGATATACCGGCCGTAAACTGGAAAGGCGAAAAAACGATAGCGATGATTGATCTGCTCGTCAAGCTAAAGCTCCTCTCTTCGAAGAGCGAGGCGCGCCGCATGATTCAAAACGGAGGTGTCCGCATCGACGGAGAGAAAGTAACAGATGTTCACGCCAAAGCAGAGATAAGAGAGAATATGATCATCCAAGTCGGCAAACGCAAGTTTTTAAAGCTCCAATAATCTGATATTCCGAAACGCTTATGACCCTTCATTCATAAGCGTTTTTTTTGCAGGTATAAAGCACTGTCTTTTCAAAAACGCTCTCCATCTTGCAGGAAACTCCTTTAGCATCCCGAAATATTCCCCAACCATACATTTAGGGGAGGTTTATTTTTGATGAAAAAGCTTTTGACTGTCATGACGATGGCTGTTTTAACTGCCGGCACACTGCTCTTGCCGGCACAGAGTGTCACCCCTGCCGCGCACGCTGTACAAATATCAAATAGCGAGCGCGAGCTTCCATTCAAAGCAAAGCATGCGTACTCTACCATTTCTCAGCTAAGTGAAGCAATCGGCCCCAGAATAGCCGGAACTGCATCTGAAAAAAAGAGTGCCCTATTGATCGCCTCATCCTTGAGAAAATTAAAGCTTGATGTGAAGGTTCAACGATTCAACATTCCTGACCGACTTGAGGGAACACTGTCTTCAGCAGGACGCGATATTCTTCTCCAAGCGGCGTCCGGTTCAGCTCCGACTGAAGAACAAGGGCTGACGGCCCCGCTTTACAATGCGGGATTGGGCTATCAAAAGGACTTTACCGCTGACGCCAAGGGCAAAATCGCCTTAATTTCCAGAGGAGACCTGACTTATTACGAGAAAACCAAAAATGCCGAAGCCGCCGGAGCAAAAGCTGTCATCATTTATAACAACAAAGAAAGCCTAGTTCCTATGACGCCAAACCTGTCGGGAAATAAAGTCGGCATTCCGGTCGTCGGCATTAAGAAAGAAGACGGCGAAGCACTTACCCAGCAAAAAGAAGCCACCTTAAAACTAAAAGCATTCACAAACCAAACCTCCCAGAACATCATCGGAATCAAAAAACCAAAGAACATCAAACATCCAGACATTGTGTACGTGACGGCCCATTACGACAGTGTTCCTTTTTCACCCGGAGCAAATGACAACGGCTCAGGAACCTCTGTTATGCTGGAGATGGCGCGTGTCTTAAAAAGCGTTCCATCTGATAAAGAAATCCGCTTTATCGCTTTCGGCGCCGAAGAGCTCGGCCTGCTCGGCTCCTCTCACTATGTAGATCATCTATCGGAAAAAGAGCTGAAACGAAGCGAAGTGAACTTCAACTTAGATATGGTAGGCACAAGCTGGGAAAAAGCGTCTGAGCTGTATGTCAACACATTGGATGGCCAATCTAACTATGTTTGGGAATCCAGCCATACGGCTGCTGAAAAAATTGGTTTTGACAGCCTGTCTCTGACACAGGGAGGATCATCTGATCATGTGCCATTCCACGAAGCCGGCATTGATTCCGCGAACTTTATTTGGGGAGACCCGGAAACAGAAGAAGTTGAGCCGTGGTATCATACCCCTGAAGACTCGATCGAACATATCAGCAAAGAACGCCTCCAGCAAGCAGGCGATCTTGTGACAGCCGCTGTCTATGAGGCTGTGAAAAGAGAGAAGAAACCAAAAACCATTAAGAAACAAATGAAAGCCAAAGCAACTGACATTTTTGAAGATATCAAATAAAAAAAGACGGCACTTGGGTGCCGTCTTTTTTAATCCACTTCTTTCTTAATCCCCAGCATTTTCTCATCTAGGTAATGGGCAATCTCCGCGGCTTCCTTCAGCTCATCTGTTAATTGCTTAGGAACGTCATTGTTCAATTTATAATAAATTTTATGTTCAAGGCTCGCCCAGAAATCCATCGCGATTGTCCGGATTTGAATTTCTGCTTTGACGTATTCCACACGGTTCGTTAAATTCACAGGCATCTCAATGATTAAATGCAGGCTTCGATAGCCATTCGGTTTGGGTGTCTGGATATAATCCTTTACCTTTACGATTCTCAAATCTTCATGCTGCTTCAACACATTCACGACATTATAAATGTCAGAAATAAAGGAACAGATGATGCGCACGCCGGCAATGTCGTGAATATGCTCCTTCATTTCCTTCGTCGTAATCTCACAGCCCTTTCTCATTAACTTATTCACGATGCTTTCAAAGCTTTTGACACGGGATTTTGTATGTTCAATCGGGTTGTGTCCGTGAATGAGGTTATATTCCTGGCTGATAATTGAGAACTTTGTATCGAGCGCATCTAGCGCAAATTTATAAACTAATAATTCATTTTTCCAATCTTCCATTACTGTTTTTAAATCGTCCATATGTGTTACAGATAAATCCATGTTCGTCATCTCCTTTAACGGAACTTTATCCGCTGTCCATGTACTAGACGTCCCTGTCTGCTGCAAGGTTCTATGAATTTTTTTACAAAATGCGGTCGATTGTAACAAAAAAGACCGCACGAAACGAGCGGTCTTTTTTATTATCGGAAGTAGCTGATCAATAATCCGATCGAGAGCAGGAATCCGAAAAATGTATTTGTTTGGGCTGTTGATTTCATTGCGACAATCATATTCATCGGCATTTCGTTCTGGACGAAGCCCTTCACTGCCTGAACCGGCTTAGGCACGCTCAAAAAGACGACAAACAGCCATGGGCTTGCGGCACCGGTAATCACCAAGCCGACAACCCAGATATAAGCGACGGCAAACGACGCAGCTAACAGAGTAACAGCTCCCTTATGCCCCATCAAAATCGCCAATGTTTTGCGGCCGCCTTTTTTGTCCTCTTCAATATCGCGAATATTGTTCGACAGGTTAATCGCGCCGACAAGAATCGCAATCGGGATGGAAATCAAAATGCTCTGCATATTGATCTTATCTGTCTGAATAAAAAACGAAATCAGCACAAACACCGAACCCATGCAAATGCCTGAGAATAATTCACCGAACGGCGTGTACGCAATCGGCAGCGGCCCGCCTGTATACAGGTAGCCGATCGCCATGCCGACAAGGCCGATCAGCGCAAGCCACCAGCTGCTGCTCGCACAAATATAGACACCGAGCAAAATGGCAATCCCGTATGATGCGAGAGCTAATTGCAAAATCGTTTTAGGCTTCATTCCGTGGCGTACAATTGCCCCTCCGATTCCGACTGATTCTGCTGTATCTAACCCGCGTTTAAAATCATAATATTCATTAAATAAGTTCGTCGCGATCTGGATCCATAGGCAAGAAAACAGCATAGCCAAAAACAGCAGCAGATCAACCTTCACATAAAACATCGCCAAAACGGTTCCGAGCAGCACAGGCACAAACGATGCGGTTAACGTATGAGGACGGGTTAACTGCCAAAGGATCTGCCCCATGCTTTCTTTTTGCGGCGCTGTCTGACCCTCACCCTTATTTGTTTGGTTCATCTTCCTCTTCCTTTCTATTAAAAGGCTTACTTTTTTTCAGCCGGCAGCTTAATAAAAAACTCCTTTTGCTTCCTTATCTATCATAATGACTTCTCCCTTATTTCACAAGATACCGCAAGAAGGCGTTTTCTTTCTTATTATACGCTTCTCGCCCTGATTTCATTAGGTTTCTGCTTTCACTTGAACGAACAGGTACAGAAAAATTTTTTTAAGTACATTACACTTTTTAAAAGTTAAAAAGATCTTTTGACTCCAGCTATCTTTTCCTTTATTATGAATCAGCTCGAAACATTCCATTCTTGCCCTTGCAGGTATAAAGATTCATTTTCAAAAACATACGCCGATATATTAATTTGAGGGAGATTAGGGAAAAAATGAAACTTTTTGAGCATCTGATCGTCAAATAATCATGTGATTGTCGAAAAAACGGGAAGGGAATTTTTGATATGCTGCAATTAATGAAACAGCTGTATGAAAAACCCGCTGTCAAGTGGACATGTCATACAGGCTTTTATTTGATGATACTGCTTGTTTTGTTTTTTATGTATGGTTTTCACACCGCGAATACCGGTTCATATATTTATAACGATTTCTAATTGGAGAGAGAATAACTATGAAACTTTTACATGCTATTCAAACACATGCGGAAACGTATCCGCAAACCGATGCCTTCCGCTCTCAAGGCCAGTCGCTCACGTATCAGGAATTATGGGAGCAGTCTGACCGCGCGGCTGCCGCGATCCAAAAACGCATTTCTGGGGAAAAGAAATCTCCTATCCTTGTGTACGGCCACATGGAGCCGCACATGATCGTTTCCTTCTTGGGAAGTGTCAAAGCGGGACACCCTTATATTCCGGTTGACCTGTCCATTCCGTCCGAACGGATTGCGAAAATTATCGAAAGCTCTGGAGCAGAATTGCTGATCCATGCAGCAGGACTCTCAATTGATGCAGTCGGCCAGCAGATTCAGACAGTTTCTGCGGAAGAACTGCTGGAAAACGAAGGCGGCACTGTCAGCCAAGATCAATGGGTCAAAGAACACGAAACGTTTTATATCATTTACACTTCCGGAAGCACAGGAAATCCGAAAGGCGTGCAGATTTCCGCTTCGAATCTTCAAAGCTTCACAGACTGGATTTGTGCAGACTTTCCAGTCAGCGGAGGAAAAATATTTTTAAACCAAGCGCCGTTCTCATTTGATTTGTCTGTCATGGACCTATATCCGTGCCTTCAATCAGGAGGGACATTACATTGCGTGACAAAGGATGCTGTGAACAAGCCGAAAGTCTTATTTGAAGAGCTGAAGAAGTCCGGACTGAATGTGTGGACATCAACACCTTCCTTTGTGCAAATGTGCCTGATGGATCCGGGTTTTTCACAGGATCTGCTGCCTGGTGCGGACACATTTATGTTTTGCGGAGAGGTTCTTCCGGTTTCTGTGGCAAAAGCGCTGCTTGAGCGTTTTCCGAAAGCGAAGATTTTTAATACGTACGGCCCGACTGAAGCGACAGTGGCTGTCACATCGGTTGAAATTACGGATGACGTCATCAGCCGCAGCGAATCGCTTCCAGTGGGCTTCGCCAAACCAGATATGAACATTTACATTATGGATGAACAGGGACAGCCGCTTCCTGATGGAGAAAAAGGAGAAATCGTCATTGCAGGGCCGAGTGTAAGCCGAGGCTACCTTGGTGAGCCAGAGCTGACGGAAAAAGCGTTTTTCTCTCATGAAGGCCAGTGGGCATACCGAACTGGCGATGCCGGCTTTATTCAAGACGGTCAGATTTTCTGCCAAGGACGTTTGGATTTTCAGATTAAACTTCACGGCTATCGAATGGAGCTTGAGGAAATCGAGTTCCATGTCAGACAGTCACAGTACGTTCGCTCTGCTGTCGTGATTCCTTATCAGCCAAACGGAACAGTTGAGTACCTGATCGCTGCTATTGTGCCTGAGGAGCATGAGTTCGAGAAGGAATTCCAGCTGACAAGCGCTATTAAAAAAGAGCTTGCCGCTTCTCTTCCGGCATATATGATCCCGAGAAAATTTATCTATCAGGATCACATTCAAATGACGGCTAACGGCAAAATTGACCGAAAACGCATTGGCGAAGAGGTTCTTGTATGACGCCTTACAGCTCGTTTTTATTCTTTATACTGCTTGGCATTCTTCTTCTGCCGACGATCATTCTCGGCTTAAACGGAAAAAGATTTCAAGCATACAACATGTTCATATCTATCATTATATTGGCTTTAATTTTTTCGCACGACTTACACGGGGTCATCGCGCTGTGCCTGTTTACAATATGGCAGGTGCTCCTGATCAGCGGCTATCTGGCATACCGGCAGAAAGCGAACAGCGGCTTTGTCTTTTGCGGAGCTGTTATCGCGTCTATTCTGCCTTTATTTCTGTCAAAAATATGGCCGTTTCTTTCACACCCGCAGCCGCATCATCCGCCACATAACCTGATCAGCTTTTTAGGTATCTCATATTTAACCTTTAAAGGCGTTCAGCTGATTATGGAAGCAAGAGACGGACTGCTGAAAGAACAGCTGCCATTGCACCGCCTGCTGTATTTCATCCTGTTTTTCCCGACGATTTCCTCCGGCCCGATCGACAGATACCGCCGGTTCGTCAAGGATGAACAGAAGGCTTGGACGAAAGAAGAATACGCCGACCTGCTGTATACGGGAATCCATAAAATCTTCATCGGTTTCCTGTATAAATTTATTATCGGCTACGCGATCAATACGTACTTCATCATGAATCTTCCCGCAATCACGCACAATAAGATTCTTGGGAACCTGCTGTACATGTACGGCTACAGCATGTATTTATTCTTTGATTTCGCCGGCTACACGATGTTTGCCGTCGGGGTCAGCTACATTATGGGTATTAAATCACCGGAAAACTTTAATAAACCATTTATCAGTAAAAATATTAAAGATTTCTGGAATCGCTGGCATATGTCTCTGTCATTTTGGTTCAGAGATTATGTGTTTATGAGATTCGTATTTTGGATGACTAAGAAAAAGTGGATCAAAAACCGTATGGCCGTCTCAAACATCGGGTATTTCCTGCTGTTTATGCTGATGGGGGTTTGGCACGGGCTCGCGCCGCAATATATCATTTACGGCCTCTATCATGCCGTTCTGATGACGTGTTACAACTTTTTCGAGAAGTGGAATAAGAAATATAAATGGCTGCCGTCCAACCGCTGGACAACCATTCTCGCGATTGTGATCACATTCCATTTCGTTTGCTTCGGGTTTTATATTTTCTCAGGAAAACCATTTCATCACCACCATTAAAGGAGATTAGAAAGCTATGGATTTTAAACAAGAGGTATTAGACGTTTTAGCAGAGGTTTGCCAGGATGACATCGTAAAGGAAAATCCTGATATTGAAATTTTTGAAGAAGGTTTGCTTGATTCTTTTGGAACAGTAGAATTGCTGCTTGCGATTGAAAACCGTTTTGATATTTTAGTGCCGATCACTGAATTTGACCGGGACGTTTGGAATACACCTAACAACATTGTAAATCAGCTGTCTGAGTTGAAATAATGAAAAAGCGTTTTTTCGGTCCAATTATTTTGGCGTTTATTCTATTCGCAGGCGCCATCGCAATTCCATCTTCATGGCTGACAGGCTTCATCACCGATAAACGTGTGAAAGAGTCAGCAACAGCCTTGAATCCGAGTATGTTTCAAGGGCTATATTTACAAGATCAGATGCTCAAAGATCCGACATATCTTCCGATTTACGGGTCTTCTGAGCTTTCTCGGCTGGACGAGTTCCACCCATCTAATTATTTTCAGGTAAACAATGAGGGATTCACGCCATACCTTGTCGGCAAAGGCGGATCCCAGTCATTGATTCATTCTTTAAACTTCGCTGCCCATATGGATCAGCTGAAGGGCAAAAAAATCGTATTCATCGTGTCTCCGCAATGGTTTATTAAGCGCGGGTCTGATGAACAGCATTTCGCGCCGAACTATTCTGCGCTGCAAGGGCTTGATTTGGCATTTAACGATCAGATCGACCCTGAAATTAAAAAGAAAATGATGAAACGCATGCTGCGCTTCAAGGCTGTGCAAAACGATGCCATTCTTTCTGAGCTGTACAAAGCAATAGTAAACGGCCAGACGTGGAAAGTGAACGCGCTGAAGCCGGCGGCGAAAGTGTATTACAGCATGCTGGAAAAGAAAGATCTGTATTATTCAACGACAGAATCATCCGGGCCAAAGCGTTATATCTCGCAGTCAGTAAAGGATAAGTCATGGTCTGAATTGAATAAACTGGCGGATCAATCAGGCAAACGCCACTCCGGGTCTAACGATTTTCACATCGACAACCCTGTCTATAAAAAGCTGAAGCCGAAAGTGCCTAAGCTGAAAGGGAAAAACAAAGGAAGATCGTATGCGGTGTCACCGGAATATGGCGACTTTGAAATGATGCTCGATATCCTGAAGGATGCGGGCGCAGAGCCTATGTTTGTCACCATTCCGGTTAACGGGAAATGGTACGATTACACGGGCTTCCCGAAAAAAGGACGCACTGACTATTACAAAAAGGTAAATAAACAAATCAGAGCGAAGGGCTTCCAGGTTGCTGATTTCTCAAGGCATGAATATGACCCGTATTTCATGAAAGACACCATCCACATCGGCTGGAAAGGCTGGGTGTATGTCGATAAAGCAATTGACGAATTTTATAAAACCGGAAAAGTCACTTCATCCTGAGCATCTCATAGGACGCGGCTGCATATTTCCTGCTAAGATTTGAAATAGTAAAGGAATTACAGCCAACTTAATTAAGAGGTGTTACATCCAATGAAGATGACAGGCAATACGGTTTTAATCACAGGGGGTTCTGCTGGCATCGGGCTTGAACTGGCCAAGCGCCTGCTGGAGCTCGGCAATGAAGTTATCATTTGCGGACGCAGCGAAGCGCGTCTTGCAGAAGCGAAGCAGCAGCTCCCAAACATCCATACAAAGCAATGTGATGTTGCAGACCGTTCGCAGCGGGAAGCATTGTATGAATGGGCTTTAAAGGAATATCCGAACTTGAATGTTCTCGTCAACAACGCCGGCATTCAAAAGGAAATTGACTTTAAAAAAGGGACAGAGGAGCTTTTTGTGGACGGCGATGAAATTGAACTTAATTTCCAAGCTCCTGTCCATTTATCCGCCCTTTTCACACCTCATTTGATGAAGCAGCCTGAGGCGGCAATCGTTCAGGTCACATCCGGGCTTGCGTTTAACCCGTTAGCTGTTTATCCGGTGTACTGCGCAACAAAAGCAGCACTTCACTCGTTCTCGCTTACGCTCAGACACCAGCTCCGCGACACGAGCGTGGAAGTGATTGAAATGGCACCGCCTATGGTGGACACGGGCTTAAACCAAAAATCACGCGATAAACAAGGCCTGACGTACCGGGGCATTTCATCTGAAGAATATGTTCAATATTTCTTGGACGGCTTGAAGGAAGGCAAACAGGAGATTACAAATGAACGTGTTGAAGGTCTTCGGGATGCCACTCGCGCCGATTATGACAGGTTATTCGATCAAATGAACACGCAGGAGAATTAATTTCTCCTGCTTTTTTCATATGAATTTCTTACAAATTTGAGCAAACCTATTGCGATTATTTGTTGAAGGTATACAATAGAATATAATTATTTTCAAATAAGTTTGATAATATAAACAATTTAACAGCAGGGAGATTGACCATGACTAAACAAACAATTCGCGTTGAATTGACATCAACAAAAAAACCGAAACCAGACCCAAATCAGCTTTCGTTCGGAAGAGTGTTTACAGACCACATGTTTGTAATGGACTATGCGGCAGATAAAGGTTGGTACGATCCAAAAATCATTCCTTATCAGCCCTTATCAATGGATCCGGCCGCAATGGTCTATCACTACGGCCAAACCGTGTTTGAAGGGTTAAAGGCTTACGTGTCAGAGGATGACCATGTCCTGCTTTTCAGACCGGAAAAAAATATGGAACGCCTGAATCAATCAAACGACCGCCTCTGCATCCCGCAAATTGATGAAGAACAGGTTCTTGAAGGCTTAAAGCAGCTTGTCGCAATTGATAAAGACTGGATTCCAAATGCGGAGGGCACGTCCCTTTACATCCGTCCGTTCATCATCGCAACCGAGCCTTTCCTTGGTGTTGCGGCATCTCATACGTATAAGCTCTTGATCATTCTTTCTCCGGTCGGCTCTTATTACAAAGAAGGCATTAAGCCGGTCAAAATCGCTGTTGAAAGTGAATTTGTCCGTGCGGTAAAAGGCGGAACAGGAAATGCCAAAACCGCAGGGAACTACGCTTCAAGCTTAAAAGCGCAGCAGGTTGCCGAAGAGAAAGGATTTTCTCAAGTGCTTTGGCTGGACGGCATTGAGAAGAAATACATCGAAGAAGTTGGAAGCATGAACATCTTCTTCAAAATCAACGGTGAAATCGTAACGCCGATGCTGAACGGAAGCATCCTGGAAGGCATTACGCGCAATTCAGTCATCGCCTTGCTTAAGCATTGGGGCCTTCAAGTTTCAGAACGAAAAATTGCGATCGATGAGGTCATCCAAGCCCATAAAGACGGCATCCTGGAAGAAGCCTTCGGAACTGGTACAGCAGCAGTTATTTCCCCAGTAGGCGAGCTGATTTGGCAGGATGAAACACTGTCAATTAACAATGGCGAAACAGGGGAAATCGCAAAAAAACTATATGACACGATTACAGGCATTCAAAAAGGCGCTGTCGCAGACGAATTCGAATGGACGACCGAAGTTGCAGCGCTGACTGAAAGCAAATAAGAAAAAAGCCGGCCCATTACAGGCCGGCTTTTTTTACGCTTCAATTTTGTTGAAAAACTGCGGCAGATACGCTTTGTGCGCCTCCAGCATTTCGTCTAAAATCTGTTTGGCCACAGTATCGGACGGGACAAGCGGGTTAATCGTCATGGCAAGGAGCGCAATTTGATAGTCACCTGTAACTGCCGCTTCTGCCGCGACACGTTCAAAGGATTTGATTTGCTGGACAAGGCCGCGGACAGACACCGGCAAGTCGCCGACAGCAATTGGCTTAGGGCCGGTTTTCGTCATCACACAGTTCACTTCAACTGCGGAATCGTCTGGAATACTCGCTATTGCACCATTATTGATCGTGTTCACCGGCTGAATGTCATGTTTATCATTATAAATGGAGCTGATTAAGTTACATGCTGCATCACTGTAGTAAGCCCCGCCCCGTTTTTCCAGCTGCGGCGGTTTGATCGCAAGGTTAGGATCTTTATAAAGCTCGAACAGCTCTTTTTCGACCTTCTGTACGACTTCAGCGCGGGTGCCCTCTGTTTGTGAAGCTTCCAGCTCGTGCTCCAGCATCTCTTTTGTTTTGAAATAGTAACGGTGGTAGCCGCAAGGGATGACATTGAGCGCTTTTAAGAAATCCGGTTCCCATTCGGCGCCCGAGATGTTTTTCATCGTCATCGCGTTTTTCGGGTCGCCCATCGCCTCGATGACTTGCTCCTTCACACTTACGCCGTCCAAGAAAACATCCAGCCCAAATACCATATGGTTCAGTCCGGCGAATTGGACTTCTACGCGGTCCACATCTACATCAAGCGCTTTGGCTACGCCCATTTTGATGCCAATTGGAACATTACAGAGACCGACGACTTTCTTCAGGTTGGAGTAGCGAAGCAAGGCTTCTGTTACCATGCCGGCAGGGTTTGTGAAGTTAACAAGCCAAGCGTTCGGGCAAAGCTCTTCTATGTCCTTTGCGATCTCAAGGATGACCGGAATTGTGCGCAATCCTTTAAACAGGCCTCCCGGGCCGTTTGTTTCCTGGCCAATCACTCCGTATTTTAGTGGAATGCGCTCATCCTTTGCTCTTGCCTGCAAAAGTCCGACGCGAAATTGAGTCGTGACAAAGTCTGCGTCTTTCAGCGCTTTTCTCCGGTCGAGCGTAAGATGAATGTCAATCGGGACGCCAGCTTTTTCAACCATCCGTTTGGCGAGTGTGCCGACAATATTCAGCTTTTCTTCGCCCTCAGGGATATCGACGAGCCATAATTCGCGCACAGGCAGCTCATCATACCGTTTAATAAACCCTTCCACTAGCTCGGGCGTATAGCTTGAACCTCCGCCAATCGTTACAATCTTCAATCCTTTTGTCATATGCTTGCTCCCCTTTGCTCGGTGATTTTTTCATATAACTCAATGATCTCTGCAGCCATATCCTTCACTGTCATTGCATTCATTAAATGATCCTGTGCATGAACCATCAGAAGCGTCATTTCTGTCTTTTCTCCGCCCGCTTCATTTTGGATCAGCTCTGTCTGATAATGATGGGCTTTTGACAATTCTTCAGCAGCGTCTTGAAGCTTTTTCCGCGCTTCTTCTGCGTCACCGCTTTTCGCAGCGGCAATGGCCTCCATTGCGGAGCTCCTACCGTTTCCTCCGTGAAGGATGATTTGAAAAATGATTTGTTCCATTTCCTCATTCACGCGATTCACTTCCTTTCTCTACAGAGCCGCTTCTTTGTCATCTGATGCTGCAGGCGTTTGGACCAGCTCCAGATCGTTTTCTTCTTTCAGCTTCTGCTTATCCCACATTCTGAAGAATGGATAGTAGACAACAAAGGACACGGCAATATTAATGGCTTGCATGACCGCGCCTGAGACTTTTCCTCCTGTCGCCAAGTAGCCTGAAAAGATCGGCGGCATGGTCCACGGCACTGCGATACCCGCCGGTTTGGCGACAAGGCCGGTGCTCATTCCGATGTACGTGAGTGTCACTGTGACAAGCGGCGTGATGATAAACGGAAGTAAGAGCATTGGGTTCATGACGATCGGCATTCCGAATATAATCGGTTCGTTAATATTGAAGATGGCCGGGCCGACCGCAAGCTTCCCGAGCTGCTTCATTTGTTTGCTTCGGGCGCGCAGGAACATCGTGACAACCAGTGCCAATGTGGCGCCGCTTCCGCCGATATTGACCCAGATATCGAAAAATTGCTGGGTGAAAATCTTAGGAAGCTCCTCACCGGCTTGGAATGCGATTCGGTTGGCATCCATTGCGCCGTACCAAATCGGTGCCATGACGCCGCCGACAATGTTAGCACCGTGAAGGCCGCAGGCCCATAAAAGCATTTTGACGGCTTCGGCGACAAGGCTTCCTCCCAGGCTTCCTCCCAGAATGGAAAGCGGAGTCCCCAATAAAACGCTTACAATATTATGAAGACTTTCAAACGGTGTCGCTTCAACAATCAGCCGGGCTGCCCAAATCAGGAAGATAACGGCAAAGCCGGGGATTAACGCGACAAATGACTTGCTTACCGCCGGCGGAACACCGTCCGGCATTTTGAAGACTAAATTGCGCTGGATAATGAGGCGGTAAATCTCTGTGGACACCATTGCGATAATCATGGCGACAAACAGGCCTTTGCTTCCCATGAGCGAAAGCGGAATCCCGCCGCCAACCATGATTTCTTTCGTCGCGCCATCCGGCATAAACGGCACTTGATAAGGTGTTGCTAATAAAAATGCCGCAAGGGAAATGGCTCCGGCCGACAAGGCATCAACGCCGTATTTCTCGGCGAGCCGGTAGGCGATGCCGAACGCGGCGACAAGACCCATAATTTCAAAGGTCGCGTCGACTGGGTAGGCCAGCTTTTCAGACCAGGAGCTGCCAAACGTTTTTGCCATAAACTCAGCGTATCCCGGGATCGGGAGGTTGCCAATGATGAGGAAAAAGGAACCGATGATAATCAGGGGCATCGTGAGGATGATACCATCACGCAGCGCCTGCAAATGACGCTGTCCCGCAATTCTTCCCGCTATAGGCATGACCTTTTCTTCTAAGATCTGATTGACTTTATTCACATAGCCCGCCCCTCTCTATGACACATGTCCAAGCTGTTCAGCTGATTTCAGCACTTCCGCCCCGTTGCACGTGCCATAATGGACGGTATTAATGACGTCTACCGGAACCCCCTTTGACTCTCCTAATTTTTTGAGCTGCGGAAGCATGTAACGGACTTGCGGACCGAGAAGCAATACATCCGCTTTATCGATATGATTTTGTACAGAATCGCCTGAAACTGCCCAAATGGTATAGTCTTTTCCCTGTTCCTGCGCACTTTTTTCCATCTTGCTCACCAGTAAACTAGTAGACATGCCTGCTGCACAAACGAGTAATATATTCATGTAAAAGACCCCCTAGAGTTTGATCAATTTTGTAATGTCCTGCTGTTGCTATCATCATATTATGAAATCGCTTTCATAAACACTCAGGGTTTTTCCGCAGGCAACGGAAAAAAGGTATATACAGGCTGTCAGCTCAGCATTTTTTGGTCAAACACATCCGAAAGCTCTTGATATGAACGGCATTTGACCAGCTGGTTCACCGCCGCCGGGTCATCCAAAATGCTGCCAAGCAGTTTATACATGCTTTGCAAATCCGCTTTGTTCTCCTTTTCGACACAAAGCAGACAGACAAATTGAACTCGCTGACTCTCCCAATCGATCGGTTTTTTGAGCGTACAAACGGCCCAAAACGTTGTTTTCGTCTGTGGAACAAGCGGGTGCGGGATGGCAACAAGATTGCCAAAACACGTAGGCGACATGTCTTCTCTTTCAAAAATGGAATCTATGATTTCTTCATCGGCAAAGCCGCATTCGACCGCTTTCTGCCCTAAAAATTGAATCACTTCTTCTTTTGAGCGCAGATCCTCCTGAAAAAAAACGAGTTCTTTTTTTAGGTAGCGATTGGCTTTTTCCTTTTCATCACTCAGAATAGATTCTATTTTTGTAAAGTCAGTTCCGCCTAAGATGGTGTTAACCTTCAGTACTGGTACAGGGAGCTCTTTTTTAATCGGAATGGTGCTGATGACAAAATCAATTGATTCGTAGGACATTTGATCAAGACTATAATATTCAGCCGTTCCAAGAATATCGAGCCGCTTGCCGAAATGGGAACGCAGTTTTTCGCGCAGAAGCTGGGCGCTTCCGGCACCCGATGCGCATACAATGATACAGCGTTTCGGCGGACTTTCTGTTTTTTTTCGTTCAATCGCGGCGCCAAAGTGGAGGGCCAAATATCCAATTTCGTTTTCATGAATCTCAATACCCGTTTGTTCCTTTATCACGATTCCGGCTATGATCCCGGCTTCAAAAGCGAGTGGATAATGTTCCTTGATCGCTGCGAGCATCGGATTTCGAAGATTCATGCCGTATCGGTTGCGGCTGATCGCCGGCTTCATATGCAGGGCCAAGCCGATTTTCAGCTCTTTGTCATGCAGGATGCCAAGCTTCAGTTCACGATCAACAGCTTTGATCATGGCAAGTGTCAGCTGATCGGTTTCTTCTTCTATTGAAAATGTGTCCTCTCCGCATTGTGTCATTCGTTTTGTGCCAAGGAGATGCATGGCGATGTAGGCCGTCTCGTCTTTCGGAAACGTAACGGCAAGCGCTGATTCCAGCTCTTTTACGATGGCTTCTGCAGCCCGGTATTCTTTTTGATGCAGGATATGATCCATATCTTTCGGGAAAAGAGATACATAGTTTTCCGTTCTGATCCGTTTACAGGCGATAGCAATATGGATAATGAGGTTATTCAGTCCCATGTTGGACAGAGGGATGCGGTCGTTTTTCATTTTTTTCAAGATGGCGGAACGGATGATCTCAATTTCTTCTTTTGGCAAAATATCAGCCTTTTCATTCAAAACATCTATCTCCGTTTCTCTTTCATCAACAATGTACTCCGCCATACAGTACCTCATCTGTACCTCGTCCCCGCGCAGCTTGAAGCCGTAATTCGGGCGTGTTTCCATGACAATGCGGTAAGGCAGCAGACGTTTCTTTACTTCCTTTAAATCCGTTTGGAGTGTAGATTTTGAGATAAATAGTTCTTCAGCCAGTTCATCGAGCTTGAGATAATGGTCCGCCAGCAGCAGACGTTTCATAAGATAGGCCATTCTCTCCTCCGGCAATACCGGCAGGCCCTTTTTTTGCTGAAATACATCTTGCAGCAGTGTTCTGAATACTTGCTCGTCATCAATGCGGAGCTTGTAGCCGGAGCCTCTTACAGATTGTACAAAGGCACCGTGGCCGCTTAGCACACCTTGCAGTTCCTTTATATCATTGCGGACTGTCCGCGTCGTTACGTTTAATTGCGCGGCAAAAAACGAACTTGTCACCGGGGCTTCAGCCGCCATCAGCAAGCGCAGAATATCACGAAGTCGCCCATGAAGCATGAGAAAAACCTCCTATCTAGTCGATGCAGGGATTCAGTGAATAGGCAGAAAGGATGATGAAGGGATGCGAAATGTATATAAATTCTATAATGGAGAGAATGGCAAGTCAATGAACATCCGGAGGACTAGAGGGAAAACTGACCTATAAAAAAACAGCCGGGATCAGCCGGCTGTTCTAGATGCGGACATATTCTTTTGTTTAGACGCCTTTCGGTCCTTCATGATTTTTCGAACAATCGGGTAAATGACCGGCGCCCATTTGATAACGGTTTTGATCATCTTTTTCAAAGCTCCGATTCTCCCTTCTTTTTTCTCAACCATTCCCCTGATTGCCTCTTCCTTAAACATGCTAACGCGACACGTACCTGTTTCCCGTCACCCAGAAACGCCATGGATAATCGCGTGCCTCCCCGCTGTTGTCAATGCCGATGCGCGGGCCGGTTGAAATTGCTTCCGGTGTGTACCCGCTTTCGATGTAAAGCGGCTGTTCCGTGATCCAGCGTCCGTAGTCATTCATCGTGACGCCAAGCGCTTTCGTCAGCTTTCCAGGCCCGTTTGTCCATTCCCTCGGACTCCTGCCCGGCCTTCTCTCCTCCATTAACAGCTGGCCTTCATGCGGCTCAATCGCCCTGATTAATACCGCTTGCGGGACATCCTCTTCCGCGGCAACGACATTCAGCAATGTATGGGTGTGCATCACATATGTATATACCCGCCCAGCTTCTGCAAACATGATCTCAGTCCGCTTCGTCCGGCGGTTGTTAAAACTGTGTGCCGCTCTGTCTCCAGCCCCCATATAGGCCTCTGTTTCCACAATATAGCCTGACGCTGTGCCTTCGTCTGTTTCTTTTACAAGAAGGCAGCCCAGAAGCGATGGGGCAAGCTCAAGAGCGGTTTTTTGATAAAACGTGATGGGCAGCGGATTTTTTTCTCTTGTCACGAATCGACCTCTCCTTTTACCGATTTTTGTACATTGTACCATTCCCGAAGCAGATCAAAAAAAACGGCTGTTTTAAAATCTTTCCATTCAGGGAATATTGTTACCGTTCAAAAAAGGAGGGCCAACCATTGAAAGATGATCATCAAAACAAGCAGCACCAATCAAATGCCCAAGGGAGCGAGGAAGCGCTTTCTCATAAGACATCCGGGAAAAACGAGTCAGAGGATACCTTAACGAATAGGCAGGGGCATCCTGTTACTGACAACCAGAATGTGAGAACCGTCGGGAATAGAGGGCCTACAACACTTGAGAACTATGATTTTCTCGAAAAGATCAGCCACTTCGACCGGGAACGCATGCCAGAGCGGGTTGTTCATGCCAGGGGAGCAGGTGCACATGGATATTTTGAAGCGTACGGAAGCTTCGGAGACGAACCGATTTCAACATATACACGGGCCAAACTCTTTCAGGAAAAAGGCAAGAAAACACCGGCATTTGTCCGTTTTTCAACTGTGAATCATGGAAAACACTCGCCTGAAACATTGAGAGACCCGCGCGGTTTTGCTGTAAAGTTATATACAGAAGACGGAAACTGGGATTTGGTCGGAAACAACCTGAAAATCTTTTTTATCCGCGACCCGCTGAAATTTCCGGATCTTGTGCACGCATTTCAGCCTGATCCAGTGACCAACATCCAGGATGGTGAACGTATCTTCGATTTCATTTCTCAATCTCCTGAAGCCACACACATGATCACCTTCTTGTTTTCGCCTTGGGGCATTCCGGCCAACTACCGGCAAATGCAGGGTTCAGGCGTACATGCCTATAAATGGGTGAATGAGGAGGGCAAGGCCGTTCTCGTGAAATACCATTTTGAACCGAAGCAGGGCATCCGCAACCTGACACAGAAGGAAGCAGAAGAGATTCAAGGGAAAAACTTTAACCATGCCACACAGGATTTATATGACGCGATTGAAAATGGCGATTATCCAGAGTGGGAAGTGTATGCTCAAATCATGAGCGATGATGAGCATCCTGAACTGGACTTTGATCCTCTTGATCCAACAAAACTGTGGTATAAAGACGATTTCCCATGGAAACCGATCGGCAAATTGGTGCTGAACAAAAATCCGGAAAACTACCATGCGGAAGTGGAGCAAGCTTCATTTGGAACGGGGGTGCTTGTCGACGGGCTTGATTTTTCCGATGACAAACTGCTTCAGGGACGGACGTTTGCCTACTCTGATACGCAGCGCTACCGTGTAGGCGCAAATTACCTGCAGCTTCCGATCAACTCGCCAAAAAAGCATGTCGCCACCAACCAGGAAGGCGGGCAAATGCAATATCGGGTCGATAGAGCAGAAGGACAAAACCCGCACGTCAACTATGAGCCATCCATTATGGGCGGGCTGAAGGAAGCGAAGCAGGACGGAAAAGACCATACGCCGCATGTCGAAGGTGATGTAAAGCGTGAAGCGATTGACAGAACAAACAACTTCGGACAGGCTGGAGAAACGTACCGGAGATTTACTGAATTTGAGCGGAACGAATTGATTACGAATTTGGTGAATACGCTTTCTACGTGCCGAAAAGAAATTCAGGATCAAATGATTGAGAATTTCACAAAAGCTGATCCTGACTACGGAAAACGCGTAGCAGAAGGGCTAAAAAAGGTTTCCGAGAACAACAGCAACGGGCCGATCGGCACAACTGAAACGGAACAGGCTGCAAAGCAGGCTGAACAGGAGAGCCACCCATCTGATCCGTATTAACAACAGCGAACAGGGCTTTTTTTGAAGCCCTGTTTTTTTATTTTTCTATTGAAACGCTTTCAACAATTGTGTTGTACTGGAAGGAAAGGGGTGGAGAGATACGATGGAATTACAGCAGGACTTGATTCCTCAGAAAAAAACAATCGGCGCTTTAGATCACGCCGTTTTTTTATGCATGGTATTTTGTTTCTGGTTTTCAGGCTATATTTACGTTCCTGTATTCAGTCTGTATTTGGAGGATCTGCACTTTTCATATGGCGCAATCGGCATCATTCTCGGCAGCTACGGGGTCACGCAAATCCTTCTGCGATTCCCACTCGGCCTTTTGTCAGACATCCTATTTTCCTTGCGCAAGCAATTGTTAATTTCCGGGTTCGGCTTTTCTGTCCTCAGCAGCCTGCTTTTTCTGATGTTTGATTCTTTCTTCTTCGTGCTGGCCGCCCGGCTTTTCGCGGGAATCACTGCTTCTATGTGGGTGATGGCGACCATTTTATACGCACATTATTTCAACAATGGCAATGCATCAAAAGCAATGGGCATCATGCAGTTTTTTACCGTCATGCCTCAGTTTGCCAGCATTGTGTTCTGCGAGCTCGCCGTAGCCCATTTAGACAGGCAGCTTCCATTTTGGATGGCGCTGGCAGCCTCTGCCGCAGGTTTGGTGATCTGCTGCTTTATTAAGGATCCGTCTGCTCCTCCCGCAAACCGTGACACCATTCGTGTCAATCAATACATCAAAGATACATTACGGCTGCCAAAGCTGAAGCTTTTCACCATCCTGTCTATGACGGCCCATGCCGTATTATTTATCACAGTGTTTGGTTTTACGCCGCTTTACATGAATCAGCTCGGAATGGGCGACGCGGAGCTGCTTTGGGTGATGAGCGCCTTTTTCCTCCCACACGCAGCCGCCACATTAAGCTTTGTGTTTCTGCGCTTTACAAGACGTATCGCTTACTCCGTGATGCTCATTAGTTTCGCTGTCACCGGGGTCTGTTTGCTATACGTTCCTTATTCAGCTGCATTGTTCACGGTTTGCATCACACACGCCTGTATTGGGCTGGCGCTCGGCTTCGTTTTTCCTCTGCTGCTAAGCCATGTTGTCGAAATCAGTTCTGCCCGATTAAAAATGTCAGTGATGGGGTTTTATCAATCATTTTATGCGCTAGGCATCTTCCTCGGGCCCCTTCTTGCCGGAAAAATCGCACAGCTTATCGGGCTTGCGGGAGTTTTTTATGGAGCCGGGTCTCTGGCATTTGCCGCCTTTTTTGTGATGCTCGCGCAAAAACGTAACATGATCAATTAATAGCTTTCATACCGCCGGAAGCGCCACACAGAAAACACGGCCAGAAGCATGATGCACAGAATGGAGAAAGTGAGTGACCATCCGAAAAAATCTGCCCGCTCTCCATGAAGAAGGATATGCTCCGCCTGCTTGCAAATCTCAGCCGGAAGCCACTTCGCACCATCTGGAAATAGTGAAACAGCAAAGGAAACGGCTGCTGTGAGCCCGATCCCGCAAGCGGCAGCTGCTCCGACAGACCGGAATATCGTACTTCCGGCAAGGCCGGCGGTCACAATAAATATCACCCAAAGCGCGTAAAGGCCAAGGCTTGCGGCAAAGCGGCTGAATGATGCGTCCTCAAACAGCAGCCGAACGTAATAATAAGCAAGCCCGTATCCAGCTGCAAACGACATAATGCCGATCACGCTTTGGATGAGCCATTTACTCACGATATAATGGGCTGCCGTCACAGGCCGCGACATAATCAGCGCTGTTACCCCTTGATTTCTTTCATTGGCTACACTGCCCATCACGCTGAAGATGACCAGAGCCATGCCAAGCGTGTTGAATTGAGAAAGCGTGCTAACCATCACTTCAGACCCGGAGGGCGTCGTAAAACTAATTTTCATGCCGTCAGGAAGGTTCCCTCCATGTGCGATGATTTCCGGCATATAATAAATGGTCAGCGGCTGTGTCAGCCCCACGATCATCATCGCAATCGGCAGCCAGATCAGCTTGCCGCTTTTCCACCCTTCCAGCCATTCTTTCTGCAATAGCGCCATCATCACCTTCATGCGTGCACCACCTTTAGATAGACGTCTTCTAGAGACTCCGTTTTCTGTTCAAATCGGGTGACGGTCAATCCCTTTCGGATACAGTCACTTAATAATGACCGGCCAGCGTGTATATCAGGCAGCTCGAAAACAGCTTGGGACGGATTCTTATAGACAATAGCTGAGACGTAAGGCTTCTCTTCAAGCCAGCCTTCCAGCTTCTCTTTCACTGAAAGGGTAAAAACGTTCGTTTGCTGCTGTTGTTTCAGCTCCTGTAACTCGCCTTTCCATGAAATTTCACCGTTTTTCATAATCACCACTTGATCACACACCTGCTCTGCATCGTGCAAAACATGTGTAGAAAACAGAACGGCCATATGCTTTTTCAGCTCCCGCATCATGTCCAGCACCTCGAATCGCCCTGTCGGATCAAGTGCAGACACCGGTTCATCCAATATCAAAAACTTCGGTTTATGGAGCAGTGCCTGTGCCAGACCGAGTCTTTGTTTCATGCCTCCTGAATAGCCTCCGATCCTTTTGTGCGCCGCTTCGTGCAAACCGACAAATTCCAGCATCTCGCCAATTTCCTCTTGGCATTTTCTCTTCGAAAGGCCGGACAGTCTTCCGGCAAATGTTAAAAATTCGTTTGCGGTCATCCATGAATAAAAAGCAGGATACTGCGGGAGATACCCAATCAAACGCCGATCCAGCTTTTTTTCTCCTAACAGCTTAATGTTTCCGGAGGTTGGCGAAAGCAGTCCGGCAAGCATTTGCAGAGTCGTGGTTTTGCCGGCTCCATTAGGTCCTAATAGTGCGACACACTCATTTTCATTCACGTGAAAACTAACATTCTTTACAGCTTCATGATGCCTGTACGATTTGCATAATGATTCAATAGACAGCATATCGGCTTACCTTTGCTTTCTGCCGACGGTAAAAAACAAAATCGGCCCGATAATATTGATACATACGATGATTGCAGCCCACATCCACTTTGGCCCGTTCGTCCGCTCTTCTTTTATACAGCTGATGAGGGCAAACACCGCCAAAGCCAGCTGTAATACAATCAGAGGCAAAATCATTTCCCAAGAAATATTCATTGCTTGATCCCCCTTTTCTTCCGATCCGGCCTAATGACAAAAAAGTAATAACAAATCAGAGGCATCGGTGCTGTAATCAGTCCGACAATCCCCCAAACCCATGCCATGCGATTTCGTTTTTTCGCATCAATAAATAAAAAGATTCCCTGCGCCAATACGATGAGATAAGCCGCAACCATGATGACAATTTCTGTTTGTGTCATCGGCGCTCCACCTCGCATTCACCGAGATGTCTTTTTTTCTCAGCCGCAATCAAAATCGGCAGCACCGCAAGCACACAAACCTGAAGCACAATAAACACAGCAGGAACTTGAGTGAAAGCTAAGATTGCAGCACTCACAACCATCAGCGCACAAAATACAAATAAAATGATCTCTTGAAGAAGTTTTTTTCTGTATTCAGCTTTCATTTGTGACAGCTGGTGAAGCAGTTCTTTTTGAGTCGGTATAGAGGGATTGGCTGTTTGATCAATTTTTTTCCATTCTGACTTTAAATGATCAGAAAGCTTTTCTTTATTCATCGTCCCACTCCTTTCTGATTTGCTGGAGCCCTTTATGAACTCTGGACTTTACAGTGCCTTCTTTGATTTGAAGCATCATCCCTATTTCGGCATAGGTATAGCCGTAGTAATGCCTTAATAAAACTGGTGTGCGCAGTTTAGGGTCCAGCTTTGAAAACAGATCGAGCGTTTCGCTCCACACTGCCCCTTTCGCCGACACGTCCCACTTGATCTTGCGGATTGTTTCCTCCGTAACTGTCTGATTCCGTTTCCATTCTCTCTTTCTCTTTTTCTGGTGATCGAGATAGAGCCGCGATGCAATGGAGATCAGCCATGTGGAGAATTTTGAACGGCCCTGAAAGCTTCTTAAATGGATGTACCCTTTCAGAAAGGTTTCCTGAACAAGTTCCTCGCTGAGATCGGGGCGAAGGGAAAGCTTTAACAAATATTTATATAAAAAAGAATAGTGATAGTGGAAAAGGGCTGTAAACGCCTCGTCGTTTCCCTCTTTCGCCTGCTGGATCAGCCGCTGTTCTTCATGTGTATCCAATGACCGTGATCCCCCCTTTTTTGTTTTTCTGCCTTATGAGACGACACCGGATTCAAAAGCGTTCATCTTTTTTACAATTCTTTTCAGCCATTGACAGATCAAGCTTCCCGGCCGTTTGGCTGCATATCCTTATTTGTAAACCCCCACATAGTCTGTTAAGCTATGACTTTATGTCGATTTCAAAAAAACATCCAATATGGAGGACGATGCATTGAAAGTAGAAAGGCGAACGATTGAATATATTCCGAATGAAGAAAGACATGGTAAAGCGAAAGATTTATTTCCCGTATGGTTCGGGGCTAATATGCATATCACCACGTTAGTGACTGGCACGATTCCCGTTGCAATGGGACTTAATCTGTTTTGGAGTGTTGCCGCTATTATTTGCGGAACCTTAATCGGTGCCATATTTATGGCGTCTCATTCCGCGCAAGGCCCTCAGCTTGGCATCCCGCAAATGATTCAAAGCCGTGCCCAATTCGGCGTAATCGGAGCGATTCTTCCCCTCTTCTTAGTCATGTTTATCTACCTTGGTTTCTTCGCAAGCAGCACGATTCTGGCGGCCGGAACCTTAAGCAGCTTTGTTCCCATCCCGGGATCATGGAGCATTATAGGCTTAAGCGCCGTATGTTTTTTACTCACGATTTTCGGCCATGATTTGATTCACAAAATGCAAAAAATCCTTTCTTGGACCTCTTTTGCTGTATTTTTTGCTGCAACGATTCTCATTTTTCAATTGCCGATTCCAGCAGGCAGCTGGATTCCCGGAGCGATTGATCTGCCAATTTTCTTGGTGGCAGTCAGCGCAGTTGCGACGTGGCAGCTTGCCTACGCGCCGTATGTTGCCGATTATTCAAGATATCTGCCAGTTAAAACACCGGCTTCAAAAACATTTTGGTACAGCTATGCAGGTACATCTGTCAGCTCCATCTGGATGATGCTGCTCGGCGCATTGCTGACAACCTCACTTCCTGACTTTACGGCAAACTCAGGCAGCCAGATTGTCCAATTGTTCGGTCCCTTCTCGTTTATTATGCTGATCATTGTGCTATTTGGGCAAATGGCAATCAATGTTTTTAACCTTTATGGGGCTTTCATGTCCACGACAACAACGCTGGAGCCGTTTCTGAAATTAAAAGTCACGCCCAAAGTCAGAATCATCATGATCCTGGGTGTCACGCTTGTCGGCACAGTCTTAAGCCTACTGGGACAGAGCAATTTTATGGAACTGTTTTTGAATTTTATCTTTTTCATCAGTTATTTCTTAATTCCGTGGACGGCAATCAATTTAGTCGATTACTACTTCGTCCGCCACGGAAAGTATCAAGTCAAAGCCATGTTCGACGTAAACGGGCCTTATGGAAAGGTCAATTGGATCACCACAATTGCGTTCGTTCTGTCTATCTTGCTGGAAATTCCGTTTATCAACACAAGCTTTTACATCGGACCGCTTGCCAAAATGTTTGGCGGCGGAGACATCGCATGGATTATCGGCTTGGCCGTGCCTTCTGTGCTTTACTATGTATTAATGAAACCGCGTCTGAAAAAACGGGCGGGGTATCAAGAAAAGCTGTCTTCTCTCTGAAGACAGCTTTTTTATCATTCAAATCGTTTCCACACGCGGGGCAGGATGTCAGATAGCTCATGAGCGAGCAACGTATGAGCGGAGTGCTCGTCCGTCCAGAGCTCGGCGCACGCACCATGCAAATAGACCGCGTTTAATATGGCGTGCTTTGGATCTTCATGGCAGCAGAGCATGCCTAATATCATGCCCGTCAGTGTGTCACCGGTTCCGCCCTTGGCGAGCGCCCCGTTTCCGGTTGGATTGAGCCAGCAGTCTCCATCAGGAAACGCGATGACGGTTTGGTTTCCTTTTAACACAATGACAGTCTGCAGCTGAGCCGCCCATTCCTTTGCATATTCCGCTCTTTTTTTCTGCAATTCGTTCACGGGCATCCCTGTCATTCGGGAAAACTCGCCCGGGTGCGGCGTAAGGATGACGGGGGCCTCCCGTTTCGGATATGTGCGCTTCGCCAGCGCTCCGGCATCCAAAATAACAGGGCAATCAGCCGTAAGCACATGATCGACTGCCTGCTGTACGCTTTCCGTTTGCGGAAGGCCCGATCCGATGGCAATGGCCCGGTACGTCTCTTCAAGCTGAGCATCCGCCGCCTTTTTCCAACCGTCACGCCAATAGGTCGCCTCGGGCAAAACAGGAACAATTAGCGGAATTACGCTTTCTGATGTACCGATGACAAGCTTGCCGAGACCGCTCCGCATGGCCCCAAGCCCTGCAAGCAGCGCTGCCCCCGGCATGTCGTCACTTCCAGCCAGCAGCAAAGCCGTACCGTACGTGCCTTTATGGCTCTCCGCATCTCTTTCAGGAAGCGTGGCCCTTACATGCTCTTCCGTCCAAAATGGAACATTCATCTCTATCCCTCCTCTGCTTTCTTTTCCTATTTTTCCTGTCCCTTTTCTTTTTCAAACAAAAAAGACAGCCTTTTAGGGCTGTCTTCCAGATTGTTGACAACATCCTAAAACAGTTTTTGTTTTAGGATGTTGTCATCTTTTCAGCGTGATTGAAAACCCTTGAAGTCTAGAAAGGACGAGCATTGGAGCAGACTTTCACAGGATGTGATGACAGCGGTGTTTGGGCAGGACGCCTAAGCATTTAGCCGCTGTTCCTTAGTCATTCGTGAGCACCAACGCGCAGGACTGACAACGAATGCGAGGGTTTGTCGACACGATGAAAGACAGCCTCAGGGCTGTCTTCTATTTTACAGGAACATCAAGGTGATATAGGCGGCTGTACCGTTCGTTTGCCGCCAGAAGCTCCTCATGGGTTCCTTCCATTTCTGTTTTGCCGTTTTCGAGAAATACGATTTTATCAGCCGCTTCCACTCCCGCGAGATGGTGGGTAATCCATAAAATCGTTTTTCCTTTCAGCACCTCAAACACCGTTTCCATCATTTCACGTTCGGTAATAGGATCGAGGCCGACTGTTGGCTCATCGAGGATGATGATCGGTGTATCCTGCAGCAAAATCCTCGCAAGTGCGATCCGCTGGCGCTCTCCACCGGAAAAACGGATGCCGGTTTCTTGTACAGAGGTATGATATCCGTCAGGCAATGACTCAATGTAGTCATGCAGCTTGACCTGCTTTGCGGCGCGGCGCACATCCTCGTCGCTTGCTTCTCCGTTTCCGAGCCTGATGTTGTTCAAAATACTTGTATCAAACAGGTGCGGTTTTTGATTTAACACGGCCACCGCATCCGCAATCTGATCCTTTAACAGCGCTGTCTCCACTCCGTTTAACGTCACAGAACCGGAGTCCGGTTTCAAGGCGCCTTCGATTAATGCAAGCGATGTTGATTTCCCAGACCCGCTTCGGCCGAGCAGCGCCATTTTTTCTCCTTGGCGCAGCGTAAAGGAAAAGTTGTCAAGCACTTTGCTGCTGTTGTCATAAGAAAACGTCACATCACGAAAGGCCAGAGTGACATCTTGAAGATCGAGCATTTGAGCCCCTGATTCTGTTTGTGACGCCTCCGGCTGAGGAGCCACCTTGTTCATGCGTCTGATAGAATCCTGATAGCCCGGCACTTCGCCTAAGGCATCCGAAAGCGGCAATAAGGCTTCCGTCAACGGAAACACCACTAGCACAAAAGCGGCAATCATCGTTTTAGCGAGCTCGCCGTCCGCTTGCTGTCCCGCTGTCCAAAACAGCATCAGCAAAATAAGGCCGGCGACAAGGCATTGCGCAGCAAAGTCCCGCCATCTCGTAAAACGTTGTTTTTTCCGTTCAAGCTCAAACCAATCATGTTCCTCTTTTTCATAGGCATCAATAAACGCATGCCGGCGTCCGCTGAACATCCAGTCGCTGACACCCATCACAGCATCTGTCAGACGGCTGTACAGCACATTCCGTCCGCTTTTCAGCTTCGCATTCTTCGCTCTCGTCACGAGCAAAGACACAACCGGAAACAATACAACAAGAACAAACAAATAAAGCGCAAGCAATATGGCAAACGGCCAAGAGAAGAAGCCGAGCGCTATCACTGACACAGCATACAGGAGCAAGGCTGAGATTGCAGGAAAAATCGTTTTTAAGAAAGCATCCTGCAAATGCTCAATATCCTCAGACAAAATGCCGAGCATATCCCCCGTGCGAAAACGGGAACGCAGCATCAAAGCACCCGGCTCAAGCATATTGTAAAGGCGGACGCGCAGGTCGGATACGATTTTCAAAATGATGTGATGCCCGACGAGCCGTTCCACATATCGCGACACAGACCGCGCAATCCCAAAGGTGCGCACTGCGACAATCGGCACATAAATGAGCAGAATGTTTTCCGGCCTTGTCGCCGCTTTAGAAATCAAAAAACCTGAGGTGAACATGAGAAAAGCAGCAGAAAAAATCGTCACCCCGCCCAAAAAGATAACCAGAACGAACAGGCGGGCATTTTGCTTGATATACGGCAAAATCCATTCTTCTTTCTTCATGCTCTTTCCCCCAGTTGTGCCTTCACGAGTTTGGTATACACACCGTTTTTCTCCAGCAGTTCATTGTGAGTCCCGATTTCCGCAACCCTGCCCCCGTCCAGCACGATAATTTCGTCCATATCGAGCATCCAGTGAAGGCGGTGAGTCGCGAGAAAGACGAGCTTATCCTCAAATAAATCCAGCATCGTTTCTTTTATTTCATATTCTGTTTCGATATCAAGATGGGCGGTCGGCTCATCCAGCAGCAGGATCGGACGGTTTCCCAAAAAGGCGCGGGCCAGCGCGACACGCTGTGCCTGGCCGCCGCTGAGCGCCCGGCCGCCTTCCCCGATCCGCCCCTCTAATCCTTCAGGAAGGCTATCCACCAGCTCCGCCAGTCCCGCCGCAGCAGCAGCACGGGCTGTATCCTCTGCCGAAGCGCTTGGATGGTAGAAGCGAATGTTGTTCCCAAGCTTATCATCAAAAATGTACGGATGCTGAGGGATGTAAAGAAGGTTCTTCTGCCAGCTGCCGTCCTGCAAATGGGACCGGCTTGTACCATTAACCTCAATCATCCCGCCATCCGGCTCTAAAAATCCGCCGAGAATATCAATTAATGTTGATTTTCCGGCGCCGCTTGCACCGATAATGCCGATTTTTTTCTTGCCCTTAAATGAGAGATGAATATCAGACACCGAACGGCCGACTGACACGCCTGACAGCTTCAGCTCATCCTGATCGGACCAAGCTTCGAGCTGAAGCGGCGTCTCTTCTTTAAAACCAGGTTGCGACAAAATCTCTTGAATGGTTTTTCCTGCTTCCTGGCCGTTCAGCGTTGCATGATAATCATTCCCCACTTCCCGCACCGGCAAAAAATACTCAGGCGCCAGAATAAGCGCCGTTAAAGCAGGGCCAAGCAAAATATCGCCGTCAATAAGGCGCAGGCCCAGAAATACTGCGACTGTCGCCACCGACAGCATCGTGAAAAAATCGAGGGCGAATGATGACAAAAACGCCACCCGGAGTGTGCTCATCGTTGCCTTGCGATACCGCTCACTCACATAGAAAATATTTTTGCTGTGTGACTTGCTCAAACCTAGGAAACGCAATGTCTCCAGCCCGCGAAGAGAATCAACAAAATGATTGGAAAGTCTCTGATAGGATTTCCACTGACGATCCGCTTTTCTCTGCGCGACAAGTCCGAGGAGAATCATAAAGATGATCAGAATCGGCATAGCAACGACTAAAATGATGGCTGATGTCTGATCCTGAAAAAACACATAAATGACAACTGCCGCAGGCACAATCGCCATGCTGACCATTTTCGGCAGAAACAGCTCCAGGTAGCGGCGGAACTGGCTGATGCCTTCCATCGCCAGCGTCACCATTTGCCCCGTCCCCTCTTTCTTTGCAAAGCGGGGGCCTAATCGGAACAGCTGATCAAGAAAACTTTTTCTCAAATCTGCTCCTGTCCGGGCGGCGTATTGATAGACGATTTTCTGGCGCGCCACCGTCACCCCGTGCCGGGCGATAAAAGCGATGAGGAAAAAGCCGATCACCGGAAAAAGGGAGGTAATGCCCTTCCCGTTGAACAGTCCGGTTACGGCCTCACTCAGCCACTCTGCCTGCATAATAATGGCGGCTGTCTGAATCAACGTTAAACTAGTAATCAAGGTGAGAATCCGCTTCATTCCTTTATATCGAAACAGGTCTTTTCCCATTAATAAGTCATAGGCTCCTTATGGCTGACGCGCTTCCGGAAGACATAATAGCTCCAGATCTGGCTGCCGATGACGAACGGCAATAGCGTTAATGCTGCAATTGACATGACTTTAAGCGAATAATCTCCGGAAGAAGCGTTAGCTACTGTTAAATCGTATGCGCTATGAAGCGAGCTGACCATTACGCGAGGGAATAGGGAAATAAAGATCATTCCCACAGTCAGCGCCAGACCAGCGCCTGTCATCCCAAATGTCCAGCCGTCTTTTTTCTTACGAATAAATACAGCCGCGAGCATAAAGCAGATGACAATCAAAACAGTGAGCGGAATGGTAATCTCGCCGCGGCGTGTAAACATGTCTGTCTGATACGCAGAAAGGGCCGCGAAGGCAAGAACCGCTATAAAAACAACACCCATTATCTTTTGCGCCATTTTCCGGGCGCGGTTTTGCAAATCACCAATCGTACGCAGCGTGATAAACATTAATCCATGCTGGAAGCAAAGAAGTGTTACCGTCACACCGCCAAGTATAGAATATACATTGATATAATCAGATACATGTGCGTGAATGTTCATGTCGGCATCAATCGGCATCCCGCGGAATAATGTCGTGAACAGCACACCAAGCACAAACGGAGGAATCAGACTGCCGAAGAAAACGACCCAGTCCCAAACCTTTACCCATTTTAAATGATCCACCTTGCCGCGGAACTCAAACGCGACCCCGCGGCCCATTAACGCAAGCAGCACTATGACAAACGGGATGTAGTAACCGCTCAGCATCGTTGCATACCAGTTTGGGAATGCCGCGAAGATGGCGCCTGCGCCAGTCAAAAGCCACACTTCATTCGCGTCCCAGAACGGCCCGATCGTATTGATCAGCACTCTGCGATCTAATTCATTATGGCCAAGAAAACGTGTCGCCATGCCGACACCGAAATCAAAGCCCTCCAAAAAGAAGAATCCTACAAACAATACAGCAACGAGTATAAACCAAAGATCATGAAGAGATGCCATGGTATACCTCCTGACTAAATGGATCTGTTGATACAGGCACATCATGATGATTATCATGCTCCGCACCTTTTTTAATCTCACGGATAAACAAGAAGACAAGCAGCGCGCCCAGAATCATGTACATCACACCGAATGCGATGATTGAGAATAACAGGGAGCCCGCAGTTACGTTAGGCGACACAGATTGAGCGGTTGTCATTAAGCCCATAACCGTCCAAGGCTGACGTCCGATTTCTGTCATAATCCAGCCCGCGGAGTTCGCAAGAAACGGGAAGGAAATCAACGCGATCATGATGCGCAAATACCATTTGCTGTTTTCAAGCTTTTTGCGGCGGTTCAGCCAGAGGCCGCCTAACGCAGCAAGAATCATGACAACGCCTGCGCCAACCATGATGCGGAAGCTCCAGAATGTCGTTTTCACTGGCGGAATGTAGTCGCCTTTTCCGTATATTTTTTCGTACTCAGCCTGAAGGGTTTTCATCCCTTTGACACTTCCGCTGAATTTCTGATAAGCCAAGTAGCTCAAGGCATAAGGAACTTTGATTTCATTTGAGCTTTTTTCATTTTTTGTATCGATCGTCGCAAAAGCGGTCCAAGCAGCAGGGTCACCGCTGTCTTCCCATAGGCCTTCACTGGCAGCCATTTTCATCGGCTGTGATTCCATCAAGTGCTCAGCCTGCATGTGTCCGCTAAGGCCGACGCCAAGACCGGCACAAAGGCCGACGATCATTGCGAGTTTAAAAGATTGTTTAAAGAACGGCACTTCTTTTTTCTTCAGCAGTTTAAAAGCACTCACTCCGGCAATAAAGAAAGCTCCAGTGGCAAGCGCACCGAAAATGACGTGCGGGAATTCAACCCAGAGCTGAGGGTTTGTAATCAACGCGCCAAAATCATTCATTTCCGCGCGGCCGTTTTTAATCGTAAAGCCGACCGGCTCCTGCATAAAGGAGTTTGCTGTTAAAATCCAGAAAGATGACATGATCGTTCCGAATGATACGAGCCATATGCAGAGAGCGTGAATTTTCTTCGGCAGGCGGTCCCAGCCAAAAATCCATAATCCGATAAAAATAGATTCCATGAAAAACGCCAATAATGCTTCAATCGCAAGCGGAGCGCCAAATACATCTCCGACAAAACGGGAGTAATCAGACCAGTTTAGTCCAAACTGGAATTCTTGCAAAATCCCCGTTACAACACCGACTGCGAAATTTATTAAGAATAAGTGTCCCCAAAACTTTGCCATTTTGAGATACAGCTCATTTTTCTTTACAAGATAAAGAGTCTCCATCAACGCAACCATAAACACAAGCCCGATAGACATCGGCACAAACAAGAAGTGAAACAACGTTGTTGATGCAAATTGTATGCGGGCTAATACCAATTCACTCATGCTTTCTCCTCCATTTCCGGTTGAAACTGTTAATTTGCTCACTACTTCACAAATAGAACCGAGACTTTGATCAGCAATTCACAAAATAGACGAAAAAATATTGCTCAATATTTCACAAATGTGTCAAAAAGTCATCCAATATGATGCAAGATTGCCAGACTGACCAAATGACACAATCTCTGACTGGTTCATATTAAGTACTTTACAACGATTCATTTCAAAAATAAAGCCTAAAATACCTAAAAAGTCCCGCCCTATGTGACGGATTTTTGTCTATTTTGTTGCTTATTTATGTCGGATGCTAGGATAAATGACCCTTTATTATCGTACATCAACACATCGTTCCTTGCGAACAAAATGCTTGCCCCGCACCAGCACTCGTTTCTCAGCACTCCGTCATAAACAGATTTTAGGCAGGATGCCTCTTTTCATTTGAAGCGGCAAGTGGAGAAAAGTTGAATAGTAAATTTTTAATATATTAATAATTTCAATTTTTAAGTATACTTAACATAGTGAACAATTTCACTGCATCAAGAATAGGGGAGGTTTTTCAATGGGAGAGCTTCAAACACACATGCAATTGCAAACGGATACAATTCACGAAGGGGTTCGAAAAGAGAATTGGTTTGCGAAAGCCATGAATATAAAAGTAGGCATCATACCGCTTCCTGTGTATGCCTTGCTGTTTATATTAATCACTGTTTTTGTTATGCATCACGATGTAAAAAGTGACATTTTGACATCCATTGCCGTCATGGCGTTTTTCGGATTTACCTTTGCCCAAATCGGCAAATCGATACCGATTGTTCGTTCTATCGGCGGCCCGGCCATCCTAGCTACTTTTATTCCGTCCGCTGTCGTGTACTATCACCTGCTGCCTAATGATATCGTCAAATCCACCACAGAATTTACAGAAAACTCAAACTTTCTATATTTGTTTATCGCCGGTATTGTCGTCGGAAGCATTCTCGGCATGAAAAGAGAAACACTCGTAAAAGCATTCATGAAAATCTTTATTCCGCTTATTGTCGGTTCTGTCACAGCCGCTATTGTCGGACTGGCTGTCGGGACATTGCTCGGACTCGGATTTCAGCATACCCTGCTGTACATTGTCATTCCGATCATGGCTGGAGGAGTCGGAGAAGGCGCTATCCCGCTGTCCATCGGATATTCTGACATCATGCCCATTTCTCAAGGGGAAGCGTTTGCACTTGTTCTGCCATCGATTATGCTGGGCAGCCTGTGCGCGATTATTCTAGCGGGATTGCTGAACCGCATCGGAAAGAAAAAACCGGAATGGACAGGCAACGGCAAAGTGGACCGCTCCGAAGAAGAGTCCCCTGCGCTGGAGGAATCACAAAGCGGACAGCAAATGTTCAACCTTTCTTTATTTGCGTCAGGCGGTATCCTTGCTGTTTCTTTATACTTAGTTGGCATGCTCGCTCACGATTTTTTCGGTTTTCCGGCACCCGTTGCCATGCTGTTACTGGCTGTTCTAATCAAGCTGTTCAGATTGGTGCCTGCCTCAATTGAAAATGGCACGTTTGGAGTGTCCCGCTTTTTTTCAACAGCTGTGACCTACCCGCTTCTCTTTGCGATTGGGGTATCCATGACGCCGTGGGACAAGCTTGTCGCCGCTTTTAACCTCAGCAATATTATTACGATTCTGTCTGTCGTTGTGACCATGATGGCCGTCGGCTTCTTCACTGGAAAATGGCTGAACATGTATCCGATTGAAACCGCCATTATTAATGCATGCCATTCTGGGCAAGGCGGCACCGGTGACGTTGCCATTTTAAGCGCCGCTGAAAGGCTTGAGCTAATGCCTTTCGCCCAAGTGTCTACCCGCATCGGGGGCGCGATTACAGTATCCTTAACCTTATTGCTGCTGCACCAGTTTTATTGATCCCCGCAAGCAAGTTCTTCGTCAAACGAAAGAGCTTGCTTTTTTGCATGTCCATGTTTTTGCAAGTTCCCGCCTCATGCTATAGTAATAGTTGGAAATACTAGATAGAAAGGAATATGGCATGCCTATGGGAACTCATCTATTTCTCTTTATGCTTCTCGGGCTGGGATTTTATTTGATATCAGCCCTGGCAGCAAAACTCATTCCGGCCGTAGACTTCTGGATTGATATTGTTCTTTGGGTCGGCGCTGCAGTTTACATCTTCTCTCATCTCTCATTCATGGACGGCATTGTCTCAATCGCGACAATGTTCTTCTGCTATTGGACCGCAATGGATCTCATTGTTTCAGAGCGTGCGGAAAAACCTTCGGGAGACTGGCAGGAAATCGAGCTTGCCAAAAACAAAACACGCCTCCTGTCAGACATTACGCTGACCGCCATTGTGTTTGCAGGGGCTGTTATTTTTTTCATCTATGGACCTGACACAAGCCCTCTCAAATATGTGATCCTTCTCGGCATGATCTCCGGCGGAGGGGCACTGGTGAAGCGTATACTGAATGTTTTTAGCGTAAAGGTTTTTTATTCAGCAGCCTTAGAAAAATTGCATATCAGCTCACACTATGAAACCCGTACATACCCGCTTTCCGATTTGAAGGACATTCAACTTGAATCAACGGCTGATCTCTTAAAGCTCCATCCGCTTCTGACGATGTATTCATCACGTTTAGATTTGACAACAAGCTTTCAGCAAGTCATTAAACTGTCTCTACCCGGCGAAACACTGTTTTTGACGGTGAAGGAACCGCAAAAATGGAAAACAATTCTCCAGGAATACACAGATGCAGAAAACAATGTGGACAATGTGATTTCTGTTTTGCCGTTTTATCATAGAAAAAATGTGAAGCGGCTGCTCGGGAAGCTTTATTTTGCCGCCAGCGTAAAAGGGGTATCCGCTTACGCCTTATTGGTGCTCGCGTTATACGCATTACATGCCTCTCCATGGGTCATGGCTGTTGCCGTAATCCTGTATTGGGTATTCAACATGTATATGTCAGACCGTGTGTTGCGGGCGGCGATGGACGCCAAGCCTTGTCATCATCCGCATGTACAGGCAGCGGCCGATAAGATTTTCCGATCGGCCGGCATTTCCCATGTCCGTATATACGAAATGGAGAGTGATGATTACAACGGGATGGCAGTAGGCATGAATGTCGGGAGGTCAATGGTCATCCTGACAAGCGCCACACTAACACTTCCACAGCGTGTCATCGAAGGCATTCTGGCCCATGAGGCAATTCATATCAAAAAACGTGACGTTCTGTCATCACAGCTTTTGCGTTTTCTATTTCTTGGAGCTGTCGTTGGGATTTTCCTCTTGTTTGGGCAGCATATCACCCATCCCGCGGCCCACAAAATTGCGCTTTGGGCTTTCATTATGGCAATCATTATCCTGTTCCAGCTCTATCAATCCTTTTGTTCACAATGGATGGAGGTGCGTGCTGACAACCTTGGCGCATCATTGCTGGAGGGCGGTTACAAACAAATGGCTGAAGCCTTAAGAATCTTGGCGGTTCGGCAGGATGAGGACATACAGAAACAAAGCGCCTACAGCTCTAAAATAGGTGAAGACGAGCTTCAAATTGACTCTCTCACCCGTGATAAAAGCTGGTTTTTCAGATTGATTGATTTTCAGTTCGCTCCTCATCCCCCTATGTATTGGCGTGTCGGCACTTTATTGTCAAACAAAGGACATGGGGTGCTAAAGCGCTGGCTCAGAGACCGCCTGAAAGAATCAATCACTTTGAAATGAAACCGGTCAGCGTTTCATCCGTATAACAGATATGGTGAAAAAAGGGAGTGACCAGAAGTGATAGTGATATTATTGATAATAGCTATTATTGTTTTTCTTTCGGTCATTCAGCCGCAGCCATCGGATAACAAAAGCCGCCAGCAGGCGGACAGCGGGTATTTCGGTTATTCAAATCATAGCTCGCACCATGATGGATGCGGCAGTGACGGAGGTTTCAGCGATTCCGGCTGTGGCGGCGGAGGGGGCGGCGATTAAACGCCGCCTTTTTTTATTTCATTGATTCGATGTACGCACCAAAAGCCGAGCCTGACATGCCTGGGGACACGCGCACACGATGGAGGGCATACATTCCCTGGTCTCTCGAAGCCGCGCCCGGTTCTGTCGTCACGCCCATTTGATAGCCTGTTTTTTCAGCGGCCTTCAGCGTCTCCTCATTGTAGCGCCCTACCGGATAGCTGATGATGGTGGTTTGCTGATGAAACATGTGGTCGAACAGCTTTTTCGAATCAGCCATCTCACTTTGCTGCTGTTGAGGCGTTAATCCGTTCAGCTCAAGGTGGTCAATCGTATGGCTTTCAATCGATATGCCGTGCTGTGCCATTTCCTTCATTTGTTCCTCTGTCAGATGGTGCTTATGTCCGATCGATTTGCCGATCATAAAAATCGTTGCCTTCATCCCATACTTTTTCAGCACCGGAAACGCATCTTGATAATTGTCGGTGTACCCGTCATCAAATGTGATCAGCACGCACTTCTCACTCGGTTTTTTATCCTGCGTCAGCATGAGATATGCCTCTTTCGGCGTTAATGTCTGATAGCCGTTATCATGAAGCCACTTCATATGCGCCTCGAATTCTTTCTTTGGCACACGGAGGCTGTTTCCTGAAGAAATGCTGTGGTACATCAAAATCGGCAGCTTTGCCGGTTTCTCTGTTTTGATCCATGCGGATGTATCGTCTTCTTTTTTCTGAACTTGTACTGCCTTTTTTTCCGGTTTCTTTTGTTCCGCTTTTGGCATCGGCTGCTCTGCATTCGCCTCTTGATCAGCGCAAGCCGCAAGAGCCAAGCAGCTTCCCAAAAGAAAGATGCTTAAAAACAATCGTTTCATCGTTCTCCTGCTTTCTGTCTATTTCTTCCTCCTTTTTCATCGGTTTGATTCTGAGATTTTCAATAGCAAAAAACCGGACATGTCTCCATGTCCGGTTTTTTGATCTTATCGGATTCTCACTTCTGTCTCACTGTCAAAGAAATGGCCTTTGTTCATATCAAATGCGACCGTCAGCTCATCGCCCGATTGAATATCGAGGCGGGCGTCGATCCGCGCAATAAAGTCTTGGTTGTCGATCTGCGAATAAATCATGATTTCAGAACCGAGCAGCTCTGCAACATTGATTTTGGCCTTAATCGAAGAGTTCTTATATGATTCCACGACAATCAATTCATCATGTATATCCTCAGGACGGATGCCGAAGATGACCTCTTTGCCAATGTAGCCTTTTTCACGCAGCACTTTCATTTTTCCTTCCGGGACGGTTAATGCCGCAGAACCGATTTTGATTAAGCCATCCGTGAGCTTCCCTTTGAAAAAGTTCATCGCTGGTGATCCGATAAACCCGCCGACAAAGACGTTTTCAGGGAATTCATATACATCCTTCGGCGTCCCGATCTGCTGAATTTTCCCATCTTTCATGACTACGATCCGTGTCGCCATCGTCAGCGCTTCTGTCTGGTCATGCGTCACATAAATCGTAGTAGTCTGCAGTCTCTGGTGGAGCTTAATGATTTCCGCCCGCATTTGCACCCTCAGCTTCGCGTCCAGGTTTGACAAAGGCTCATCCATCAGGAACACCTTTGCATCCCGCACGATTGCCCGGCCCAGCGCAACCCTCTGTCTCTGTCCGCCTGACAGCGCTTTCGGTTTACGGTGCAAATATTCCTCCAGCCCGAGAATTTTAGCCGCTTCTTCTACTCTTTTTTTGATTTCAGGCTTCGGCATTTTCCGAAGCTTGAGCCCGAAGGCGATATTATCGTAGACCGTCATATGCGGATAGAGCGCGTAGTTCTGAAATACCATCGCGATATCCCTGTCCTTTGGCGCTACATCATTGACCCGTTTTCCTTCAATATAAAAATCGCCTTTCGAAATTTCTTCAAGTCCTGCGACCATTCGCAGCGTCGTTGATTTCCCGCAGCCGGACGGGCCGACGAATACGATAAATTCCTTATCGGCAATATGAAGGTTAAAGTCATCAACCGCCGGTTCCTTTTGATCATAAAATTTATAAATATGCTCCATCCTCAATTCAGCCATCTAACATCCCCCTTTGTTATTGTAAACGCTTTCTTACATTGAGTGTAACAGCAATTTCCTCTCGCTAAAATGGGCAGCGTTCATAAAATCACCCAGCCGTTTTTCGTGCATATTTCCAATTTATTCTGAACTTTCACTTTGCAGGCAGATAAAATAGGCAAGAAGCGCGCCTTTGTACGATTTGATATCTATCCCTGACCGCTCAATAAATTTATCAATCCGATATTGCAGGCTGTTGCGATGCAGATGCAGCTTTTTCGCTGTTAATGTAACGTTTGAGTTGTTTTCAATAAACAGCTTAATGGTCTTCCTTAGCTCAGCTTCACTTCCAAATAAAAGCTCAGCTTCTTCAGAGAGCAGCGTTTCCAGTTTTTCTTTTTCTGTTTCTAATAATAGAAAAGGAAAGATCATCTCAAAGGTCACACTCTGCACCTGAGGCAGCCGTTTTTCAGCAAACAGGAAATACGCCTGTTCACGGGCATAATGTTTTCGCAGACACTCATCCGGCTCGTAAAATCTTCCGGCGTAAAAACGGACACTGAAGTAGAAATCACTTTCAAGAACCTTTGCGAGCGATTCCAGTTCGTCCTTCTCCGCCGCCGCTTCACTTTCCTGCTCGACAATCACGCCTCTGTCCTCATGGATCCACACAATCACAAAAGACACCGGCCAAAAATGGCGAACCGCTTCCGTAAAGGACGTCCTTTCTATTTTGCCGAATAAATGAAATTGAACAAATCTCGTCCGTTTCTTTATGTACGCCGGCAATTCCCCTCTGGAAAAAAGGAACGAAAACCACTTGTTTTCCTCAGGTGATTTCATAGACATTTGATTGCCCTCATCCGCAGGCGTCAAAAATGACTGCAGCACCAATACTTCTTTTTCACTGATCTCTGTTTTCGGAATGGAGATATATCTCTGATTGCTCTCATCAAAAAAACATAGACAGCCTTCCCTTATGCAAAGCTCCTCAGACACAATCGAACCGGGATAAATAGCCAGCAGCGATTTCATAGAGTCTCCTCTCTTATGTAAGGATCTGTATATTCAGTATAAGGCGAAACACACATGTTCTCCACTAAAAAAGAGTATATCCGGTATAGATAGACGAGAAACTGAAAGGGAAACCTCATTCGTTTACATATTGGCTTCAGCGGAAATAGAAGAGGATATGCAGGACCAAAGGAGGGTCATCTTATGAGTTTCGAAACGTTAAACAAAAGTTTTATCAACGGAAAATGGACTGAGGGAGAAAGCGGACGTACGGAGGACATTTTGAATCCGTATGACCAGTCTGTGATCACAACAGCATCTTTGGCAACGGGCAAACAGCTGGAGGATGCGTTTGACATTGCACAGAAAGCCCAAAAAGAGTGGGCCAAGAGCACGACGGAAGACCGAAAAGCCGTCCTGCAAAAAGCGCGCGGCTATTTACAGGAAAACCGTGATGACATCATCATGATGATCGCCCGCGAAACTGGTGGAACGATCATTAAATCAACAATCGAGCTGGAACAAACGATTGCGATTTTAGATGAAGCCATGACGTATACTGGTGAATTAGGCGGCGTCAAAGAGGTTCCATCAGACATTGAAGGGAAAATCAATAAGATTTACCGCCTTCCGCTTGGTGTCATTTCATCGATTTCTCCATTTAATTTTCCAATGAATTTATCTATGAGATCCATTGCGCCCGCAATTGCACTGGGTAACAGTGTTGTTCACAAGCCTGATATCCAAACCGCTCTTTCCGGCTGGACCATCATTGCGAAAGCGTTTGAACACGCCGGTCTTCCTGCCGGTGTCCTTAACGTCATGCTGACGGATGTAAAGGAAATCGGGGACGGCATGCTCACCAATCCAATCCCGAGATTAATCAGCTTTACGGGATCAACCGCAGTCGGGCGCCACATCGGTGAAATCGCCGGTCGCGCCTTCAAACGAATGGCCCTTGAACTCGGCGGCAACAATCCATTTGCCGTTCTTTCAGATGCGGATGTCGATCGTGCTGTGGATGCCGCGATTTTCGGTAAATTTATTCACCAGGGACAAATCTGTATGATTATCAACAGGATCATCGTTCATCAAGATGTGTACGATGAGTTTGTAGAAAAGTTCACCGCCCGTGTCAAACAGCTGCCGTACGGCGATCAAACCGATCCGAAAACCGTTGTCGGCCCGCTGATCAACGAGCGCCAAATCGAAAAAGCACTGGAGATCATTGAGCAGGCAAAGGCAGACGGCATAGAGCTTGCGGTTGAAGGAAAACGCGTCGGAAACGTGCTGACGCCGTACGTCTTTGTCGGTGCGGACAACAACAGCAAAATTGCCCAAACGGAGCTGTTTGCCCCAATCGCAACCATTATTAAAGCTGCCAGCGACCAGGAAGCGATTGACATGGCAAATGATACTGAATACGGCCTCAGCTCTGCGGTTTTCACTTCTGATTTAGAAAAAGGCGAAAAGTTCGCCCTGCAAATTGACAGCGGCATGACCCATGTCAACGACCAGTCCGTCAATGATTCGCCGAATATTGCCTTTGGCGGAAACAAAGCAAGCGGTGTCGGCCGCTTCGGTAATCCGTGGGTCGTCGAGGAATTTACCGTGACCAAATGGATTTCGATACAGAAGCAATACCGCAAATATCCGTTCTAAATGAAAAAATCCCTCTGCTTCAAGTACAGAGGGATTTTTCTTTATTTAGATATATCCACAAACCCTTCGCCAAACACATCGCGTACGTCATGAACGATCACAAACGCTTTTTTGTCGCAGCTTCTAATGATTTTTTTCAGCATAGACAGCTCCTGTTTGTTAATGACGATATACAAAATCTCTTTTGATTGGCCCGTATAATTTCCCTTCCCTGATAAAATCGTCACGCCCCGATCCATCAAGGTATTTACCTGCTCTGCAATCTCACTCTTATTTTCTGAAATCACCGTAATGGCTTTTTTCGTATTCAAACCTTCAATAATGAAGTCCATCACTTTGGTACCGATATACAGCATCACGATCGTAAACATCATTTTTTCTGCACCAATAATAAAATAAGAGCTAAATACTACGATTAAATCAAAAAACAAGAGTGCATAGCTGATATTCCAGTCTAAATATTTATTGGCAATTCTGGCCAGAATCGCGGAACCAGCCGTCGTCCCGCCGACCCGGATAATCATGCCGATCCCGACTCCGGCAAATACACCTGCGAAAATCGTATTAATGATCAATTCATCAGACGGAATGCTCCACCCATGTGTCAGATGAAGAAAAAGCGAATTTGCCGCAACCGCAATGATCGTATAAACCGTTGTTTTTCCATCAAGAAACTTGTAGCCGATTAAAAGCAAAAACGCATTTAAGATAAAGTTCGTGACACCAGGAGACCATTGAAACAGATAATACAAAATCAGCGTAATCCCAGTGACTCCGCCTTCCCCAAGATCATTGGGAATCGCAAATAAATTAACCGCAAGCGCGAAGAAAAAAGCGCCAATCACAAGCATAAGTACATCCAGCATTCTCTTTTTCATCACGAAAACACTCCTTCTCATTGTTCTGTTCTAGCAAATAAAAAAACCCAGGAGAACGCTCTCGAAAAAGAGCAGAAACTCCTGGGCTTTTATCCCACCGTGTCATAACAGCCAAGCTGCTATGTGTTTTCTCTCGGTCACAGTCCAATTTGCATTGCGGAACCCTAGAAAACCACTGTTTTTATCATATCCTTTTCACTTTCCAATATTAGCATTATAAGGGACGGTTCGAATTGGTTCAAGGGGTATTTGCGGAGATTTAATCGGTAAATTAATAGGAATAAAAAAGATGACTGCTGTTAATAAATGAAAAATTTGACCGATATAATACAAAGTACCTTTTTTAAGAAAAAACTAAAATAATATTTCTGATTTATCATTGACTACACATAAATATATAGGCAAAATAGAATATATATTAAACATTTAATTACATAGGAGGAAATATAATGTCAGGTAAACTAACACACTGTAAAGCTTGCGGTCAAGAGATTGCAAAGGGTGTTAAAAAATGTCCGAACTGCGGTAAAGACCAACGTAATTTTTTTATGAGACATAAAATCATTACGATCATTCTAGCGATAGTACTCATTATCATTATTGCAAACATTGGAAACAGCGGAGATTCCCAAGCTTCTACTACAACAACCAGCTCCGATTCTAAAAAGTCGACAAAAACAGTACAAAAGACTGATATAGAAAAACTATATACCAATGCCGATCAATTTAAAAATTATAAAGTTGATCTGTATGTAAAGGTTTTTGACGTTGAACAAGACGATGATGGTACATATCTTCAAGGCTACAACAATCCAGAAAAGTTAAGCAAAAATACGCTTATAATGAGCGACGACCCTGAATTAGACATTAAAGATGACGACATTATTCATGTAGTCGGTACGGTGAAAGACAAATATGATGGTGAAAACGCTTTGGGCGGTTCTGTTTCAGCACCAAGAATCATTGCTGATTCCATTGAAAAAAGCGACTATGCAACAGCGTTTGCTCCTGCTAAAAAAACAATTAACGTGAATAAAACCCAAAACCAGCACGGATTTGCACTCACGCTTCAAAAAGTTGAACTTGCTGAAAAAGAAACTCGCCTTTATGTAAAGATAGAAAACAAATCACAAGATGAAATCAGCTTTTATGACTTCAATGCCAAAATTACAGCTGATAATAAACAAATTGAGCCTAAATCCGACCTATCAGAATATCCTGAAATTCAAAGCGAAATCTTACCTGGGGTTAAAACTGAAGGGATTATTGTTTTCCCTAAAATCGATAGCAAAACAGCAAACGTCATTTTAGAAGGATCTTCCGAAAACTATGATATTACAATCAATCCATTTACCTTTGAAATAAACTTAGATAAATAAAGAGAAGGGCTAGGGAAAAACCCTGCCCTTCTTTTTATGATTTTACACTCTTATACCCATTCACATTAGAAGACTGCCATCTCCAGGAATCAGCACACATTTCCTCAAGGCCGCGTTTCGCTTCCCAGCCCAGTTCCCGCTTGGCTTTCGCAGGATCTGCAAAGCATGTGGCGATGTCTCCCGGACGGCGGTCCGCAAAACGGTACGGAACCTCTTTCCCTGACACTTTTTCAAAGGCTTTGACCATTTCAAGCACGCTGTAGCCTGTGCCTGTTCCAAGGTTGTATGCATCGGCTCCTGTAGAGTTCAATACTTTTTCCAGCGCCTTGACGTGGCCTTCTGCGAGATCAACGACGTGAATATAATCGCGTACGCCTGTCCCGTCTTTTGTCGGATAGTCATTTCCGAATACGCTTAATTGCTCGAGCTTCCCGACTGCTACCTGGGCCACATACGGCATAAGGTTATTTGGGATTCCGTTCGGGTCTTCACCGATCCGTCCGCTTGGATGCGCGCCGAACGGATTAAAGTAACGAAGCAGCGCAACGCTCCACTCGTTGTCAGCTGTATGCAAATCACGCAATATTTGTTCCAGCATGAGCTTCGTCTGTCCATAAGGGTTTGTCGCACCTAATGGAAAGTCTTCCGTAATCGGCGATGTTTCCGGAACGCCGTACACTGTCGCAGATGAACTAAATACGATTTTCTTGACGCCGAATTTCTCCATGGCCTCGCATAAAATAAACGTTCCTGTCAGATTGTTATGATAATATTTGAGGGGAATCGCAACAGATTCACCGACTGCTTTTAACCCTGCAAAATGAATCACAGCTTCGATTTCATTTTCAGCAAAAACGGAATCTACCGCTTCCCGGTCCAATAAATCCGCTTCGTAGAACGTTAAATCTTTTCCCGTAATCTCCTTGACACGGTTCAGCGCCTCAGCCGAACTGTTGGACAGATTATCAAGAACAACAATCTCGTAGCCGCTGTTCAATAATTCAACACATGTGTGGCTGCCAATGTACCCGGCACCGCCAGTAACAAGTATTGCCATGATGTAAACCCTCCTAAAAAATGACCTGTTTTCATTATATAGTGTTTAGAACCGGTCCACATCCATTTTTAAGAAGTTTAATCGTTTATTAATAGTTTTTTCATATTTTTTAGCTTAAACCCTTGCCAGCAATTCGATAGAGGCTTCAGCAAGAATGTGCTCTTTCATTTCTTGGTAGAGCTCGTTCAAGTAAAAGCCCGGCTGAAGATTCAGCTCAGCATCTAAAGCATAGACCGTCAATGTATACGCATGATCCTTGTCAGGCGGTGTCGGCCCGCAATACTGGTGAATCACCTTTGGATCGTTGCTTCCCGCAAGCGGTGAAGCAAAGCTGTTTTGCCCTTGTATCATCAAGTCCTGTCTTTCCTCACTCGCATGTTCAGGAAGCTCTCCGATGTAAGCCGGAATATTAGCCGCTGTCCAGTGAATCCAGCTGAATCCGCATACGGGAATGGCGTCATGATCGATGAAAGTAAGTGCGAGCGTCTTTGCTCCGGACGGGATGTCATCAAAATGAATCGGAAAGGAGACAAATGGGTTTCCTTCTCTCTTATATTTTTCATCCGCGTATTTTGAATACTTGTCATGTAAATATGGATTTGCTTCTACGTATATGTTCATATGAATCCCTCTCTCTCTATTTTCTCGTCCTATAGGTATACTAAACGAATCGATGTATAATCAGTGATAAACAAATACGCATGTAAACGTAACAATTTGTTATGGATAACTTGCAGTGAAGGAGATATTTCATGGATTTAAAGTGGCTGCAAACCTTTATTGCCGCAGCGGAATCAGAGAGCTTCAGGAAGACGGCTGAGCGTCTGTATCTCACACAGCCTGCCGTTTCTCAGCATATGAGGAAATTGGAAGATGAACTGGGCATGAGGTTGTTTTTGCATAGCGGAAGACGAGTCGTACTGACTGACGAAGGCAGGCTCTTTTTGCCTTATGCCAAAGAAATGATCCATGTTTACCAAGCTGGAAAGCAGAAAGTCAGCCAATGGAAACAGGGGTACAGCCGATCACTCACGCTGGCCGTACACCCCTACATTGCGTCCTATATCTTGCCTCGCTTTCTGCCAGCCTATATCCAAAAAAATCCGCATGTCGAGCTTTCAACTCATGTGGCTGGATCTGACGCTATTAAACAAGCGGTGGAACACAATGAAGCTGATATTGGTTTGTCGCGGAAAGACCCGAACACCAACACTCTTTATTATCAGCATATATGCGAAGGTACGCTTTGTCTGGCGGCTCCTTTCCAAGAAAACAGGCCGGATGCTGCAGCCGTCTTAACCCGCTATCGGCTGCTAACGCATGATCATCCGTCATATGGGGATGCCTTTTTAGATAACATCCGATCACATTACCCGTCTCTTCAAATGATGGCTGTCGGGCAGACGGATACGGCTGTCCACATGATGAAAGCGGGAATGGGGGCATCTTTCCTCCCTACCTACATTATCAAACAGGAAGAAGCCGAAAAAAAGCTGATGGCTGTCAGCACGCCTGCACATCTAGAATTGCCTGCGTCCCAAACGTTTATGATGTGGAAAAGAAACAGCGAAGACATTCAGCATTTTCACGCCATGTTACATGACTTTATGCAGCGCGAACAAGTATAGCAGCTGAAAAATCAATCTGCCGGTTGACGATTTCCTTTCCTATTTTCGCTATGCTTAATCCAGAAAGGATTTGATGACATGGCGATGAGCCCTTATATTTTTATTGTATTGATTCTTATTATTTTATCGATGTATCGAGAAAGAACGGTAAAGCCCGGGAAGTTGCTGATCATTCCGCTGCTGCTCTTATGGGGCGTATCAGCATCGTTTCAGCCGGCGTATTTTCATTCCGTATTACATGTGGCGATCAGCGGCATTTTATTACTGATCGGGCTGGCCTGCGGGTTTGGCATTGGGAAGATGGTAAATGTGCGGATTCACCCGGAAACAGGAAAGGTCACTTCACGCGGCTCACTTGGGAGTGTTATCCTCATTCTAGTGATACTTTCTTTGCGCATGGCCGCGAGAACATGGCTGCCTGAGAGCAACGAGATGTTTATTGCCATTATTCATTCTATGTTCTTCGTTCCCCTCGGCACCATCACAGCCCGCAACATCATGCTTTACAAAGCATACAGACGGCTGACCGCCGGCAAAATATCCATTCAATAACCGAAAGAAGGACCAGCATGAACGGACAAACTCCGGCTCGGCACTACTACAAGAAGCTTGTGCCGAGCCTTATTCTCATTTTGAATTGCATACAATTTTTATCTCATCCAACTAAGGCTGATCCCATTTTGTTAGCATTTGTATTTGCGGTATACTTAGCATTCATTTGGATCATTCCCTATGTGGCATCCACCGCTGTTAGTTTGAGCATATTCGTCGGGCTTTGGATCCTGACCGTTTTTCTTTGGGCTGTTTCCGGCCAAGAGCAGGGAGCCGCCTTTTTTTTACTCGTATTTTTAATGGTTTATGCAGCCATAAAGCTTCCTGCACGGCTGTCTTTGATCCTTACAGTGTGCCTAATTGGGGGCAATGCTTTCTTTTTGTATTCTGTTTTTGACAGCAGCTGGGACGATATCATCAGCAACATCTCGATCATGATCGGGCTCTACGTCTTCTTCTCCTCCATGCGTTTCAGACGAGAAGCGAGAAAGGAGGCTGAACGGAATCATGCTGAATTGGCAAAAATGCATGTGCAGCTGGAGCATGCTCATAAAGAACTCCAGAAAGCGCATGCAGAGCTGCAGGAGGCTTCTGTTCTTTCATTAAGGTACGCGGTCCTTGAGGAGCGTACAAGAATTGCCCGCGACATTCATGACAGCATCGGTCACGAGCTGACTTCTGTGATTGTTCAGCTTCAATCCCTTCCCTATATCCTTAAAAGCAGCAAGGAGAATTCAGAAAAAGTCATTCAAAATGTACTGAGTGTCGCCAGGGAATGTCTTCAAGAAGTACGGTCTGTCGTTCACCAAATGGGCCGTAGTGAATCGATGGTGGGGCTTACCGCTTTGCGGGGGCTCATTCATCAAGTGGAGGAACGGAGCGGCTTGCACGTTTCTTTAGATTCTGCCGGACTGTCAGAAGAGTCTTGGCCTCCAAACGTGAGCGAAACGATCTACCGCATCTTGCAGGAAGCGCTGACCAATATCATTCGTCACGCTGACGCTTCTCATGCGGCGGCCGTCATTTCTAACGACAAGTCCCATCTCTATGTCACAATCACCGACGACGGACAATTCACCGGCAGCCTTACTTATGGATTTGGCCTGACAGGAATGAAAGAGCGCGCAGAAAAAGCAGGCGGTTCCCTTACTTTCAGTGCCGTACAGCCGAGCGGCCTGAAAATTGAGCTGTCATTGCCGCTCATGACAACGAATAAGGAGCAAAAAGATGAACAAAGATAACATACGCGTCGCGCTTGCCGATGATCAGCCGCTTGTGCGTGAAGGCTTCCGCTACATCATCAACGCACAGCCGGATATGACGGTTTCTGGTGAGGCCGGCGACGGTCACGATATTATAGCACTCGCAAAACAAACAAAACCCGATGTCATCCTCATGGATGTCCAGATGCCGCATTGCTCAGGCATCGAAGCGGCGAAAGACATTATGTCCGCACTTCCAGATACAAAGATAGTCATTTTAACCACCTTTGACACGGAAGAATACGTATTTGAAGGCATCCGTGCGGGAGCAGTAGGCTATCTGCTGAAGGATACACTTCCTGAAGAGTTGATAGATGCGATTCGCGCTGCGGCCAGAGGCGAGGCGATTTTCCGTACAGTCACAGCTGCTAAAATTATCAGTGAGACATTTCGGGCGAAGCAACAGCCCCATCCAGAAGAATTGGCAGAGCCGTTCACCAAAAGAGAGCTTGAGGTTCTTCAGCAAATGGCCTACGGACTGAGAAATGAGGATATTGCTGAAAAGCTTTTCGTCAGTGAAAGCACTGTGAAAACCCACGTGCACCGCATCCTGCAAAAATGCAATGCCCAAGACCGGACACAGGCAGTCGTTTTTGCCATTCGAAACGGTATTGTGCAATAGAAATCTCTCATCCCGCCATGCTAAAATAAGACAAAGGAGATGATTGGAAATGAAAGAAGAAATCATTGAACGGTTTACTACATATGTAAAAGTCGACACACAGTCCGATGAATCCGTTGACACTTGTCCTTCCACACCCGGCCAATTGACATTAGGAAACATGCTCGTTGATGAATTGAAGTCCATCGGCATGCAGGATGCAGCCATTGATGAAAACGGCTATGTCATGGCAACTCTTCCCTCCAATACTGAAAAAGACGTGCCGACAATCGGCTTTCTCGCTCACGTCGACACCGCTACAGACTTTACCGGCAAAAACGTGAATCCGCAAATCATCGAAAGCTATGATGGAAAAGACATCGTTCTTAACGAAAAGCTGCAGGTCACCCTGTCACCTGATCAATTCCCTGAGCTGTCCGGCTATAAGGGCCATACACTCATCACCACAGACGGCACCACCCTTCTCGGCGCAGACAATAAGGCCGGTATCGCTGAAATCATGACAGCCATGGATTACCTCATCAAACACCCTGAAATCAAGCACGGCACAATCAGAGTCGCCTTTACGCCTGATGAAGAAATCGGAAGAGGGCCGCACAAATTTGATGTGAAACGGTTCAATGCTTCCTTTGCCTACACGGTTGACGGCGGGCCGCTCGGCGAGCTTGAATATGAAAGCTTCAATGCCGCTGCCGCAAAAATTACGATTAAAGGCAACAACGTACATCCCGGAACAGCTAAAGGGAAAATGATCAACTCTGCGAAAATCGCGATGAAGCTGAACAGCCTGCTGCCGGCAGACGAAGCGCCTGAATATACGGAAGGCTATGAAGGCTTCTACCACCTGCTGTCGATTCAAGGAGACGTAGAGGAAACAAAGCTCCACTACATTATCAGAGACTTTGACAAAGAGAATTTCCAAAACAGAAAAGAAACAATGAAACGTGCCGTTGAAGAACTTCAAAACGAATACGGGCAAGACCGGATTCTGCTGGATATGAACGACCAATACTACAACATGAGAGAGAAAATTGAACCTGTCATCGAAATCGTCAACATTGCCAAGCAAGCGATGGAAAACCTCGGCATCGAGCCGAAGATTTCCCCCATCCGCGGCGGCACCGACGGATCACAGCTGTCCTACATGGGGCTTCCGACGCCAAACATCTTTACCGGCGGGGAAAATTTCCACGGCAAATTTGAATACATCTCAGTTGATAACATGGTCAAAGCCGTAAATGTCATCGTTGAGATTGCAAAGCAGTTTGAAGCGCAAGCATAATGCCAAAAGCCAGTCCAAAAAAGGACTGGCTTTTTTGTGTGAAAATGAAACATTTTTAACGCGTCCTCCGTAAAACAAGTATCAACAAATGAGGAGGAAAAACAATGACAAAACATGCAATCGCTGCAAAGAGTCTCTTGAAAAAATGGATCATTTCCAGGCCGCTTAACATGCAAAAGAAATCCAGCCCATTTCAAAAAATCAGAAAAATGTTCAAACGCTTCTTCAAATAAAACATTCAAATCCCCTAAATACAATCCGTATTCACCCGTACCGCCCAAATGCTCCGTAATTTGGGTTTTTTGTGTTCAATTCCGCAAAATAGGGTATAAACTAATCAAGAAAGATAACGTCATCCAAAAACAGGTAATTTGAATTACTTTATTTTAGGTTAAAAGTTATATAAAGGAATTCATTTTAACGTCGATAGTAACTATAGAACCAATCGTCAACAAGAGCAAACAGCGTAATTCAAGACTATTTTCAGGTCATCAGGTTATACTGTTTTAGAGGGACAGTTTCTTGTTATTTATTGATTTAGAATTTTTTGAATACTTTTTGACTTTTTATCCGTACAATAGAGAGTACCAAAACTTTTTTTGGGAGGTATGTAATATGATCCTATTTATTATCATCGCATTATGCGGCTATCTTCTTTTTTCTTTCAGCAAGGACAATCGCCGCAAACCGCAAAAGACAAGCCCTCTGCCAGTAGCCGCACCTCATCACAACAACCTAATCGACCTTGACGCCATCCGCCAAAAACGCCGGATGCATCTTTCCTAATTCTATATTTCAAATGAAAAGGCTGCTGAATCACGCAGCCTTTTAAAATTGTTTTGATTTAGAGCCTGAAACCTTTTCGCCACCTATCCGTAATTTCATACAAGGCAAACCCAAAGGAGACTTCAGCAATGATCGAGTTATTTATGAAACAAAAAATGTTCTCATTTAAAGATGCATTTCACATTTATGACCGGGATGAACAAGAAACATTCAAGGTGGAGGGGCGTTTTTTCTCGTTAGGAGACTCATTACAAATGACAGACTCATCTGGGAAAACGCTCGTTTCCATAGAACAAAAACTAATGTCTTTATTGCCGCGCTATGAGATTTCAATTGGCGGGAAAACAGTTTGTGAGGTAACGAAGAAAGTAACGTTTTTCAAACCGAAATTTGTGATTTCCGGGCTTAACTGGGAAATCGATGGTGATTTATGGAGGGATGAATTCCAGCTGACGGACGGGGAAAATGTCCGGATGTCAGTGAGCAAAAAGTGGCTCAGTTGGGGTGATTCCTATCACTTGCAGATTGCAAACGAGGAAGATGTTCTGATTTGCACTGCCATCGCTATCGTGCTTGATATGGTTTTATATAACGATGAAGATGAAAGTATTTTCTAAAAAGCATTGACAATTGATCCAAAAGTAATAATATTAAGATAATTGAAATCTGAATATGAAGTTGTACCTTATCAAGAGAGGTGGAGGGACTGGCCCTATGATACCCGGCAACCGCTGTTTCAAACAGAATGGTGCTAAATCCTTAAGAACATTGCGTTCTTGCAGATGAGGCGGAGATTTGATCGTTCAAGCTCTTCCTTACACAAAGGAAGAGCTTTTTACATGCTCAATATTTCAGAAAAGAGGCGAATAACATGGCTCAACAAACGAATGTCGCAGGACAAAAAACAGAAAAACAACGCAAAGCACCTTTCCGCGCCGATCATGTCGGCAGTTTGCTTCGTTCCGTTCCGGTGAAGGAATCCCGGCAAAAAAAAGCGGCTGGTGAGATGACAGCGGAACAGCTTCGTGATATCGAAAATCAAGAGATCACCCGCATCGTGGAAAAACAAAAAGAAATCGGTCTCGATGTGGTAACAGACGGGGAATTCCGACGTTCCTGGTGGCATTATGACTTCCTGGAAGGGCTTGACGGTGTGGAACCGTTCATCCCGGCTGAGGGAATTCAGTTCCATAACACAAAAACGAAAGCGCGCAGCATCAAAGTGACGGGAAAACTCGATTTTACGAGCCACCCAGCGCTTGCTGATTATCAATTTTTACATGAGATTGCCGGTAACGCGACGCCAAAATTGACCATTCCCAGCCCAAATATGCTGTTTTTTGGCGAAAAGGCGGATAAAGGGATTTATGACGATCAAGAGGAATACTTTCATGATCTGGCCCAAGCGTACAAAAAAGCAATCAAAGCCTTCTATGATGCTGGCTGCCGTTATCTCCAGCTCGATGATACGTCATGGTCTCTCTTCTTTGAGGAAAAAGGCAGAGAGGTTGTCCGGGCGCTCGGCGGTGATCCAGAAACATTGCCAGCCATATTTGCCAAAACAATTAACGATGCCGTGGCAGACCGGCCTGGCGATTTAACGATCACAATGCACATTTGCCGTGGCAACTTCCGCTCAACCTGGGCGGCATCAGGAGGGTACGACGCTGTAGCGGAAACGATTTTGGACGGCTTAAACCTTGACGGCCTTTTCTTGGAATACGATGATGACCGCTCCGGAAACTTTGATCCGCTCCGTTTTGTGAAGCGCAAGGATCTGCAAATTGTGCTCGGCTTGATCACATCGAAATACGGCGAGCTTGAAAATCCTGAGGATGTGAAACGCCGTATCAATGAAGCCGCGCGTTTTGTCAGCTTGGACCAGCTATGCCTGAGCCCGCAGTGCGGTTTCGCCTCTACAGAAGAAGGCAACCTTCTGACAGAGGAGCAGCAATGGGCAAAGCTTCGCCATGTCATCGACATTGCCAAAGATGTGTGGAGATAATCTATCATTGACAGAAATAGAAAATGTGTGAATAATAGATACTATCAGAAAATTTCATAAAAAGGTTTTCCTTATCAAGAGAGGTGGAGGGACTGGCCCTGCGATACCCGGCAACCGCTGTTTAACAGAATGGTGCTAAATCCTTTAGAGCAATGATTGCTCTTGAAGATAAGGTTGAGATTGTCACGCAAGCTCTTCCTTATCCAAAGGAAGAGCTTTTTTACATTTGAATGGAAAGAAGGAATGGACAACATGTCACAACAAACAACACCCGCAGAACAAAAATCACTTCAAAGAAAAAAACCGCCGTTTCGCGCGGATCAAGTCGGAAGCCTGTTGAGATCTGAGCCTGTTAAAAAAGCGCGGCTGCAAAAAGCGGCCGGCGATATTACGGCTGAGCAGCTTCGCCAGATCGAAAACGATGAAATTATCCGCATTGTGGAAAAACAGAGGGAAATCGGCCTGAACGTCGTGACAGACGGTGAATTCCGCAGAGCATGGTGGCACTTTGATTTCCTGGAAAACTTAGATGGCGTTGAGCCGTTTACTCCTGAGCAAGGCATTCAATTCCATAACGTACAGACAAAAGCACGCGGCATTAAAGTCACAGGCGATATCGACTTTTCAACACACCCAATGCTTGAAGATTACTCATTTCTCCATAGCATTGCCGGTGACGCGACGCCAAAGATGACCATTCCAAGCCCGAATATGCTGTTTTTCCGCGGGAAATTGGAAAAAGGTGCATACAAAAACGACTATCACCTTTTCCAGCATGATGTATCCAAAGCATATAAAAAAGCGATTCAAGCGTTTTATGACAGAGGCTGCCGATACCTCCAGCTTGATGATACAGCGTGGGCCGTTTTCTTATCAGAAAAAGGCTTAAAACAAATCGAAGCGTTTGGAACAACGCCTGATGAGCTTCGCCAGCTGTTTGCGAAATCGATTAACGACGCGATTGCAGACCGCCCGGATGACTTGACGGTAACCATGCATATTTGCCGCGGCAACTTCCAGTCCACTTGGACAGCGGAAGGCGGCTATGACGCAGCAGCCGAAACCATTTTTGACGGCTTGAATCTTGACGGACTTTTCTTAGAGTATGATGATTCACGCTCAGGCGGATTTGAGCCGCTCCGTTACGTAAAACGGTCTGATCTTCAGCTTGTTCTTGGCTTAGTGACATCTAAATTCGGTGAGCTTGAAAATCCGGATGACGTGAAACGCCGTATCGAAGAAGCGTCCCGTTATGTAAGCTTAGACCAGCTTTGCCTCAGCCCTCAATGCGGATTTGCTTCAACTGAGGAAGGCAACAAGCTGACTGAAGAACAGCAATGGGCGAAGCTCCGCCATGTGGTTGAGATCGCTAATGATGTTTGGAAATAAGAAAAGAAAAAACACACTTGATTCCCTAGCGGAGCAAGTGTGTTTTTTTATGTCATTGTGCGGTGTAGCCCCCATCAAGGACGACAGCCTGCCCAGTGACGCCCTTCGCCTTCTCGCTTGCCAAAAACACGGCATAATCCGCAATTTCCTTGACGGAAAGCAGTCGCTTTTGCGGCACAAGCGGAAAAATGACTTGTTCAAGTACAGAGTCGTAAGGGACATTTCTCGTTTTCGATAGATCGCTAAGCTGATTGCGTACAAGCTGGGTATCGACATAACCCGGACAGAGCGCATTGACTGTTATGCCGTGGGGCGCGCCTTCCAGCGCCCCTACTTTTGTGAGTCCAATGACGCCGTGCTTGGCGCTATTATAAGCGGATTTCCCTGCAAAGCCGACTAATCCATTAACAGACGCGATATTAATGATTCTGCCAAACTGCTGTTTTTTCATGATCGGAAAAACATGCTTCATTGCAATAAAGGGGGCCGTCAGCATGACCTTGATCAGCTGTTCAAAGGTGTCTGTCGGAAACTCTTCAATCGGAGCGACGTGCTGAATACCGGCATTGTTCACCAGAATATCCAAGCGGCCGTATTGTTTTTGGATGACGTTCACCGTATCAGCAACTTGCGCTTCCTTTGTCACATCATACGGAATGGCCGCCGCGTCAAAGCCTTCTTCTGCAAGCTTGGAGGCTGCTTTTTCACATGCTTCCGGACGGAGGTCTGAAACGATGACGCTGGCACCTTCCCGGGCGAATTCTCTTGCCATTTCGAATCCGATTCCGCCGGCAGCCCCTGTCACCAAGGCGACTTGTTTTCTCATGTCAAACACCTTCCCATTAAAAATTGAGTACAGACTGGCTTACAGCGAAATCAGCTTCTGTTTTTTCATAAACCTCTTCAATTGTGACACCATCCTGAAGCTCCGTCAGTGTCATGCGGCCGTTCACAAAATCAAATACAGCCAAATCCGTAATCAGCCTGTGCACGACTTTCTGGCCTGTCAGCGGAAGGGAGCATGTTTTTTTCACCTTTGATTCACCATGCTTATTGACGTGCTCCATGATGACAACGATCCGTTTCGCCCCGTTGACGAGATCCATAGCGCCGCCCATCCCTTTTACCATTTTGCCCGGGATCATCCAATTGGCCAAATCACCCTGCTCCGAAACCTCCATTCCACCAAGAATAGCCAAATCGATATGCCCGCCTCTTATCATCGCGAATGACTCAGCGCTGTCAAAATAAGAGGCGCCCGTCACTTCAGTGATCGTTTCCTTTCCCGCATTGATCAAATCCGCGTCTTCCGTTCCTTCCAGAGGATAGGGGCCAATTCCGAGCAAGCCGTTTTCCGACTGAAGCATGACGTGAACGCCGTCGGGTATCTCATTTGCGACAAGCGTCGGCATTCCAATCCCAAGATTCACATTCATGCCGTCCTTGATTTCTTGTACAGCCCGTTTGACCATTCGTTTTCTCGCTTCCTTCACTTGGCCTCACCCTTTCCCGATGCTTGCTGAACTGTTCGTTTTTCAATCCGTTTTTCTTGGCTCGCGCCAAGCACGACATGCTGTACGTAAATTCCCGGCGTATGGATGTGATCTGGATCGAGCTCTCCTGCTTCCACGATTTCTTCCGCCTCGGCAATCGTGATCTTGCCTGCCATGGCGGCAATGGGATTGAAATTTCTCGCCGTTTTCCTAAAAACCAAATTGCCCATGGTGTCCGCTTTCCACGCTTTGACGATCGCCACATCGCCGGTAATGCCTCGCTCAAGCACATAAGTCCGGCCGCCGAATGTTTTATGTTCTTTTCCCTCGGCTATGGAGGTGCCGACGCCTGTCGCCGTATAAAATCCCGGTATGCCTGCACCGCCTGCACGAATTCTCTCAGCGAGCGTTCCTTGGGGAACAAGCTCGACCTCAAGCTCTCCGCTTAAAAACTGCCGCTCAAAAATTTTATTTTCACCGACATAGGAAGCAATCATTTTCTTGAGTTGCTTGTTAGCCAGAAGCAAACCAAGCCCCCAGTCATCGACTCCGCAGTTATTGCTGACAACGGTTAAATCCTTTACTCCCTGATCTCTTATAGACAAAATGAGCTGTTCAGGGATGCCGCACAGCCCAAACCCTCCCGCGATCAGCGTATCCCCATCATGAATCAGTTTCGCAGCTTCCTTGCTTGATGACAGCACTTTTCCCATATTGATGCCCCTTTCGTTTTCTTCTACACTAGACCAGTCAGGCTGTAAATCGCGATCACAGCAAATACGGCAGCCGTTTTAATGAGCGTGATCGCAAAAATATCGCGATAGGATTGCCGGTGGGTCAAACCCGTCACGGCCAGAAGCGTAATAACGGCGCCATTATGCGGCAGTGTGTCCATCCCGCCTGATGCCATTGAAATGACCCGATGCATCACCTCCGGCGGAATATTGTAAGCCTGAATCGCCTGTAAGTATTGTTCTGACATCGCGCTTAACGCAATGCCCATTCCTCCTGAAGCCGAGCCGGTGATTCCCGCCAGCGCAGTTGTCGTAACGGCGCCATTTACAAGCGGATCGGTAAAAGTATGTGAAATTCCGCTGCTCAGCTTATGAAACCCCGGCAGCGCGGCGATAATGCCGCCGAACCCGTACTCGGCACCCGTATTCATAGATGCCAACAAGGCGCCGCCGATCCCTTCATTCAGCCCTTCCTTCATTTGGGCAAACACACTTCTCCAATCAAATAAAATCGTTGTGATGATGCCAATCACTAAAGCAATCTCCACCGACCAAATAGCAGCCGCTGAAGAAATATCAAGCCTGCCGAACTCCTTTAATCCTATGGAAGAAAAATCAAATCCATTCGGATACCACTTTGGCAGGTAAATGGTGAAATATTTATTCACTGCACCGACGAGAATAAGCGGGATAAAGGCAAGCGCGTGCCGAATCAGGCTTTTGTCCGGTTCAGCCGCGGACTCAATCGATTCAGGAGCATTCTGCGAATCAACACCGCCATAGCCTTCGCCAGATGCCTGCGCTTTCTTCCGCCTTGATTCCAAATAGAGCATCCCAGCTGCCAGCACAATCACTGCGCCCATCAAGCCCAGCCAAGGGGCGGCATAAATGTCTGTTTTGAAAAATGACGTCGGGATGACATTTTGGATTTGCGGCGTTCCCGGAAGTGCGTCCATCGTAAACGTAAAAGCCCCTAAAGCAATCGTTCCCGGGATGAGGCGTTTTGGTATGTTTGCTTCTTGGAACATGTTTTTCGCAAAAGGATATACGGCAAATACGACAACAAACAGGCTGACACCGCTGTACGTCAAGACAGCGCCCATCAGCACAATGGCAAGTATCGCTCTTTTTGCCCCGACAAGCCGGACAATTGTTTTCGCGATCGATGCCGCAAGCCCGGCCATTTCAACGACCTTTCCAAAAATGGCACCGAGCAAAAACACTGGGAAATACAGCTTAATAAAACCCGCCATCTTCTCCATAAAAATTGATGAGAAAAAAGGAAGCACATGGCTTGGATCTGTCAGCAGCACCGCGAATAACGCGCAAATCGGCGCAAACAATATGACAGAAAATCCCCGATACGCCGTAAACATCAGCAAACCTAACGCCAATAGAATGATGATCAGTTCCACACACACATCCCCCGTTTCCGCGAACTAGAAAGCGTTTACAAAAACCTGTCCGCATCGGCTGTTTCCGTCCCCTTTCCATATGTACGAGAAGCGTGGGCCAACTATTCCGATTAAAAAAGGAAAGCTCCTTTTTTCGGAGCTTTCCTCTGCTATTCATTTCATTCCTATTAGGATATCAACATCAACCGTAATATCGGCTGATTTCATCTCTTTCAGGAGGCTGACTCGATCTTTCGGCGCCGACCAGGCAAGCGGCGTCATCTTGAGAAGCCAGTGGATCGCCTGCTGGTCAAGCGTTTTAACATAGCGCAGCCTGACAGGACGGCTGTGTGCTGCATTTGCTGTAAAACGCTCAACAGCTGCCGCATTGGAATACGTGCGCCTTGGTGAATCAGTATATAAAAATTGTCTTAATTCTATTAAATAGTCGCTTCGCGGCACTACTTTTACGAGCATGCCATCATTCTTCAGCAGTCTATGAAACTCTGCATAATTGGACGGCGAAAAAATAGACAGCACAACATCAAATTGGCGATCATGAAAAGGAGCACGCGTCACATCGGCAACCGCCCATATCTGATCTTTGAATGCCTTAGAAGCTTTTAAGATCCCATCCTTCGAAAGATCTATACCGGTTCCTATCGCTGCTTTCCCTGCATAATCAAACCCGCAAAGCGCATTCAAATGAGAACCCTCACCGCAACCGCTGTCCAGGATGGTGAATGCCTCATCACCAGATTTGGGATGGCTGATGAGCTCTGCAATCGCATCATGGAGCGGGTCAAAAAAACCACATTCTCCAATCAGCCTGCTCCTCGCTTCAAAAAGCTCAGCACCGTAACTGGTTTTGACCGGCTTCGTCAGAAAGTTCACGTAGCCGTGCCGAGATAGATCAAATGTATGTCCTCGTTCTGTACAAATCAAGCTTTTCCCTGATGCCGCATCCATAGAAGAATCGCAGAGCGGGCATCGAAACATGCTGAAATCAACTGTACGCTTCATGATAAAAAACACCCCATTCATTCATTTTTAGATAAATGAAAAAGGCATAGACAAATAAACCTAGGCCTATCTCAAAAATTGGCCAGGTCTGGCAGTTTGTCTACACCTGTCATTATCTATAACGAATGAATTGGATAATCATGAAAAAAACTCCCTTTCTGCTGTATGGGTTTCCCCGTTTCCATCATACAACAAATATCCAGGAGCTGGAACCTTATAGTGAAGAAAAATCAGTACTGACATGCTGGTATCCCGCCAACATCATATCAGCATAGCAATCCAGCATGTTTTTCCTTTATTTTCTCATTTTAGAATATAAATTTTATTATTGTGAAAATAGTTAAAAAGGTTGATTTTCAAAAAGTGAAAGGATAAAATACTGCTATCATCTTAGAAAAAGACATTCTTGTATATGATCAGTAATATGGTCTGATTGTTTCTACCTAGTAACCGTAAAAAACTAGACTACAAGAAAGTTTGAATAAATTTGAACGAGTTGAAAAGGACAAGTTCTTTTCTGTTTGCTCTTATTTTTCACACTTTCTGCACTTCCAGAATTTGTGAAGAATAAGAGCTTTTTTTGTTTCCATAATAACCCTCATAGGAGTTGCTATCATGTACTTTTTACTAAACCTTGTCGGTCTCATTGTGATTATGGCAGTTGTATTCCTATGTTCTCCGCAGAAAAAGAAAATCAAGTGGCGCCCGATCATTACGTTAATTGTTCTGGAATTGCTGATTACTTGGTTTATGCTGGGAACAAAAGTCGGAAGCTGGGCCATCGGTAAAATCGGTGATTTCTTCACTTGGCTGATTGCTTGCGCCAGTGACGGTATCGCGTTTGCCTTTCCGTCAGTGATGGCGAATGAAACAGTAGACTTTTTCTTTAGTGCGCTTCTTCCAATTATCTTTATCGTCACATTCTTTGATATTTTAACGTATTTCGGCATTTTGCCTTGGCTGATTGATAAAATCGGATGGGTGATTTCAAAGGCTTCCCGCTTGCCGAAATTAGAAAGCTTTTTCTCTATTCAAATGATGTTTCTTGGAAATACCGAAGCACTTGCGGTTATCCGCCAGCAGCTAACGGTTTTAAGCAACAACCGCCTGCTCACATTCGGTTTAATGAGCATGAGCAGCATCAGCGGCTCCATTATTGGATCTTACCTGTCAATGGTACCCGCGACATACGTGTTTACAGCGATTCCTTTGAACTGCTTAAACGCGCTGATTATCGCAAACCTGCTGAATCCTGTTCACGTGCCGGAGGATGAAGATATCATCTATACACCGCCTAAAGAAGAGAAGAAAGACTTTTTCTCTACGATTTCTAACAGTATGCTTGTCGGCATGAACATGGTGATCGTTATTTTGGCAATGGTGATCGGATATGTCGCATTAACATCAGCAGTCAATGGCATTCTTGGCGTTTTCGTACACGGACTGACCATCCAGACGATTTTTGCTTATCTGTTCAGTCCGTTCGCATTCCTGCTTGGACTGCCAGTGCACGATGCGATGTATGTTGCTCAGCTGATGGGCATGAAATTAGCAACGAACGAGTTTGTTGCGATGCTTGACTTGAAAAACAATCTCAAATCCCTTCCGCCTCACACCGTTGCGGTGGCGACGACATTCCTGACGTCCTTTGCAAACTTCAGTACTGTCGGCATGATTTACGGCACGTACAATTCGATCCTTGACGGAGAAAAGTCAACGGTCATCGGGAAAAACGTGTGGAAACTGCTCGTCAGCGGAATTGCGGTATCTTTATTAAGTGCTGCGATTGTCGGCCTGTTTGTGTGGTAGAAACATTGAGCCATATCCCTTTTCGGATATGGCTCTTTTCATTATTGATAAATAGAGGCTGGTACCTGCACATCCCGGATTCCCGCTGCATAAGGCCCCAAGTCATACTGGCCAAAGACGATGGCGATCCCGTTTGCCGTAAAGTAAAACATTGTGTCTTTATTTAGGGTTATATCCTCTTTCTTAACATCAGGGAAAAACAGCTCATCGTGTTTTTGGATATAGCTATATAGGTAATCTCTCGTTTTGCTGACTTTTGTTTTGGTGTTCAAAATCTGATCCAGCGTCACCCGCTTTTGTGCCTTCAAGTCATAGTTGAAGGACTGGACAGACGTTAAACCGTGGGCGCCCCCTGAATAGATATAATTGAGTGTTTGAATGCTGAGCTTGCCTGCCGCATTGTATTTGACGCTGAAGGATGTTTGATATTCCGTTTTAAAGCCCTGCTGTTCGCCTGCTTTTTTGTTTTTCAGATATTCCTGATACGATTGTTCAATGTAGGCTTTCAGCTCTTGATTGATTTTCTTTTCAAAAGCGGCATTCCCGATGAGATGCACTTGTGGATACGTTAACTCCTTGATCTTTTTGTACGTATGAGTGCTGACAGTCGGTGTTTTCGTTTGAACTGCTTTTAGAGATGGGGCCGCATATGCAACTACGGAAAAAAGCAAGACTGCAATCCCCGCGGCTTTCAGCATTTTATTCCATTTCATACAATCTCCTCCTTTGATGTCGTTGTTTATCATTCCCTTATTTAAGCAATACACACTTTTATAGACTGATTAAATCGAAAGAAGTTTCTAGGTCTAACAGCATGATTTTCCCAATAAAAAAAGAGACACAGGATGTCTCTTTTTTTATTGTTTGCGCCCAGAAATCGCTTCATGAACGGCTTGTGCCAAATCTGTATTTCCGAATATCTCTAATACCGCAATGACAGTCTGGTTCGGAATGTGCTCTGCTTCGTGTTTTGGCACGACCAGATCGTCCATGGTTTTTTTCAAGCTTTCATTCAGCTTTTGCTGCGGATACGCTTTGGCGTACAGCTCCATCGGATCAAGATCATGGTTCACGCACCATTGGGCAAACACCAAAATCATCATATTTTCATCGCGTTCGTAAGCTTCAGCGAGCTGTTTTTCGTTCATAGTTATATACTCCTGCAATATAGTTAAATAAATATTAAGTTAATACTTCTTCATTAATTCTATCAGTAATATTGAAATACTTGCAAATCGCATCGGATAATAGATTATCTGATGATTGCATTTCTTTGCACTTTTCATTGTATAATAAAGCAACTTTTGTTTTGATTTTTTTATCAGCTAAAAATTCTGCTATTTTTATTTTATTCTGAGCTGCCTCTATATTCATAGGAATTAAAAAAGATGAGGATTCGTCTAAAACTCTCGAAAATCTTGTATTTTCATTAAACCGATACATGCTAAAAAGTTGTTGAATAGTCATATTTGCATCGGAATTAATTATTTCTTTAATGACATTGTAGTAAACTTTCGGATTTAAGCAGTCTTCTATAACAGTCTTCTCATAATATTGTCCTTGTTTCCAAGGCTCTAACAGTCTAACTGATTGAATATTATTACTTGTTAACGTTTGTAATCTTCTTATATCAATTCTTCCATTACCCTCCGGTGCTTTTGTTATTTCCATTCTTTTTGAATCCGTATCAATTAAACATAGTATTTTTCCATTCATAGCATTAGCCGTAGTTTTATCTGCTAATGGATAACTTAGGAGACCATATAATTTTATAACATTTGCACAACCCCCTACCGGTAATACCTTGAAGTTTCCATTATCCCTAAGGATCTCTTCAAGATATAATTTATCTGTACTCCCTTCACAAATAATCCAGTTAGTATTATTAGCAGATTTTGAATAACTTATTATACTAGTTGCCAAATCAAACATGCTTTTAAGTCCAATATCATTAGGAAATCTTCTTTGTTCGTCTAAATAATCAAAAAAACTAAAATTAGAAATACATACATCGCCTTCAATTTCTTTATGTAGATGAAATAGGTGACCGCTATTCGTTATAGGTAAAGACCCGTACCAATGAGTAGTAATAAGCACTTGTCTATTATAAACCTTTGATAACTGTTCAAGTCTTTCAAACTGTGGAAAACAGTTAATTACATTCATAGAAACTTCAGGTTCATCAATAGCTAATATAATTTCCCTATCCATTTCTTTTACATTTGATAAGAATGCATATGATATATCAATTAACGCCTTTCTTTGTTCACCAGAACTTAGTTTATTTACTTCACGATTTTTATACCTTAAAGGTCTTTTAGAAAAATAGGCTTCTAAAACTTTTTCTCTTATATCTGTTACAGTTAAGTTTCTTTTACTATTCGCTTCAGGACTATAATTATATTGTTTATCAATCAGTTGTATGGATTCATTTATATTTTCCATAAACGTATTTAAATAATCATTTATAAACGACAAAAAACTTTTATTTCTCCCTTCTATTTCATACTTAGTAGTTAATACATTATCAATTTCATTTAGGACGTCTTTATTCATTAAAGTTTGCATTTGCCTATCCTCTATCTTTAGAATTTCATCAGCACTTTGTTCAACAGGAATGTAGACATATGCATAATAATCTCTAAGCAATTTTCTTAACCTGTCAATTTTCTTTTCATACTCTTTGTCACCTAATAAATTTTTAAAATGACTATCGAAGGGAGCCAAAGTCGGTTTTCCATTAAATTTTGTACCTGAAGGTAATATTAGATATTCTTCTTGGTCGGTATCCTTAGTTAAAGTGGACAGAAATGTATAAAATGTGTTAATATACTCTCTTCTTGCAGCTCCTTTAAGCGAATCTTGTATGCCATTCCAAAATTGAGAACTTATATTATTTAAATCATTTAAAAGTTTCCTATTAACATCAATATCTGACTTACTGTAACGATGACTGTTAAATAAAAACGTTAGAAATCTTTTCTTCTCAATAAAAAAGATCGGGGTGATATATCGATCTTCGCGAGTAGAACCTCTTGTAGCATTCCACTCACGCCCATTGAAAAAAACATCTAATGCTTCTAAAATACCACTTTTCCCAACTCCGTTTGCTCCAATATAGACAGCGTATTTTTGATCATTATTATTTGCAATAGGAGCAAAAATTGATTTTGCATAAGATTTATACCCATTAATAAAAGTTCCAATTATCATCCTTTTTGCCCACCTCAGCAATCTATTTATATAATAACTATGGAATTAAAAAGAAAACATTCAAAACTTTACATATTTATACTATCATATTCATTATAAATATTCTACTTAATATGATTTTAGAAAAAACAAAAAGAGTACCTTATAAAAGATACTCTTTTTAATAAATTATATCTGTCTATCCCAATGGCGATGAGCAGCAATCGCATCGATAAATGCCTTGCTGAAAGCGGTGTAGTCAGGTTCTTCTTCAGCCGTTACGATGCCTGGTCCCTCTGTTGTCCCGACAGAGGATTGAAGAAGGTCAATTCCTTCATTTGCCGCACCGATCGCCTTGTAGTGATTGTAAGCTTCTCTGATAAACGCCATCGCTTGTTTGTTGTCTTTTAACTCCAGCCCTCCTGCGGCATAGACGGCATCATACAGAACAGAATCAACCGTCAGGAACGTGCCGTTGGCCTCAAGCTGCTGTCCGCTGCCGCTTGTCATATACCCCAGATTTTGACTGATGATATCTACTGTGATTCCTTCTTGCTTTAAGGCTTCCAGCACTGTTTGCAGCTCTTTTTCATGAAATCCGTTTCCGGCGAGTACAGCGACTTTTCTTGTTGACGCGGTTTTCACTGTACGGGCTTGGCTTAACGCAGGCGAAGTAAGAATTTCTTTAGATGCTTTACGCTTCGCGGGCGCCGCCACGCCTACTCCTTTGGCGATTTCTTCTGCTAAATCTGCATCGACATTGCTGAAGACATCAACGACCTGCCGCTGTACGTCTTTGCTTTTGACCTTCCCGACCTCGAAGCAGAAAGCAGAAATGATGTGCTGCTTCTCCACAGGAGACATGCTGTTCCAGAACAGCTTCGCCTGTGAGTAATAATCGTTGAAGCTGTCGCTTCGCTGGCGGATTTTTTTGCCCTCGACTTTTTCCTGATAGTGGACGTATCCGCCTTCTTCAGCTGTCGCAGGCGACGGATCATTGTTTTGCAGAGAGTTTTTATGATAAGCGACAGGTCCCTTATTGATCGTCATTCGGTGATAGCCGTCGTACTGGTTGTTATGGAACGGACATACCGGCCGGTTAATCGGAAGCTCATGGAAGTTCGGGCCGCCAAGACGGATGAGCTGTGTATCTGTATAAGAGAAAAGCCGCCCCTGCAGAAGCGGGTCATTTGTAAAATCGATGCCCGGCACGACATTTCCAGGGTGGAATGCGACCTGTTCTGTTTCCGCAAACACATTATCCTGGTTGCGGTTCAGCGTCATTTTCCCAATGATTTTCACCGGCACGAGCTCTTCCGGCCACAGTTTGGTCGGGTCAAGAATATCAAAATCAAACTTGAATTCATCCTCTTCGTCAATCATCTGCACGCCAAGCTCGTATTCAACCGTGCCGCCGTTTTCAATCGTTTCCCACAGATCACGGCGGTGGAAATCCGGATCTTTCCCAGCAATTTTTTGCGCTTCATCCCATACGAGAGAATGCACGCCGAGCACCGGTTTCCAATGGAATTTCACGAAACGCGCCTTTCCTTGTTCATTGACAAAACGGAACGTGTGCACGCCGAAGCCCTCCATCATTCTGTAGCTGCGGGGGATGCCTCTGTCAGACATCGTCCACATCACCATGTGGGCAGACTCAGGGTTATTGGCGACAAAATCCCAAAACGTATCATGGGCAGTCGCGGCCTGAGGCATTTCATTGTGTGGCTCAGGCTTAAACGCGTGAACCAAATCCGGAAATTTGATTGCGTCCTGAATGAAAAACACCGGAATGTTATTTCCCACAAGGTCATAGTTTCCTTCTTCAGTATAAAATTTTGTCGCAAAGCCTCTGGCATCCCGCACCGTGTCTGCGGAGCCTTTAGAACCCGCAACCGTAGAGAAACGGACAAATACCGGTGTCTTCACCGAAGGGTCCTGAAGAAATTTGGCCCGTGTGTACTCGGTCATTGGTTCGTAAACCTGAAAAAAGCCATGCACGCCAAATCCGCGCGCATGCACAACGCGCTCCGGAATCCTCTCATGGTCAAAGTGCGTCATTTTCTCCCGGAAGTGAAAATCCTCCATCAGCGTCGGGCCGCGAACCCCGGCTTTTAACGAATGCTCATCCTCTGACACCCGCAAGCCTTGGTTTGTCGTCATTTTCTTCCCGCTGTTATCGGCCCTGTACTGCTCAAGCTGCTCGTCCTTTGAGTGTTCATTTACACGTTTGTTTTGGTCATCACTCATGTCTGTTCCCCCTTTTAAAACGAAACATTCTACAGCACATTTACCCGTGGCGTTCTTCATATAAACTGCTAATCCGCTCATTAGGATTTTTGGTCTACATATAAATATGCGGTCATACACATTTGAAATAAGCCTTCTTCACAGAAAGAAAGGATAGAAGCGCTTACTTAAAAAGCTGTTGAATAGGGGAGGTCATATCATGCTTGCCATACTCGGTTTTGTGATGATGATTGTCTTTATGTACCTTATTATGTCTAACCGGCTTTCCGCTCTTATTGCTTTGATTGTCGTTCCTATTGTGTTCGCCCTGATCAGCGGATTTGGCAAAGATCTCGGCGAGATGATGATTCAGGGCGTTACAGACCTCGCCCCTACCGGTATCATGCTGTTATTCGCCATCCTGTATTTCGGCATTATGATTGACTCAGGCCTGTTTGATCCTCTCATTGCCAAAATCTTGTCGTTTGTCAAAGGAGATCCGTTAAAAATCGCCGTAGGCACAGCGGTTCTGACCATGACCATTTCGCTGGACGGAGATGGGACAACAACCTATATGATTACCATTGCAGCGATGCTGCCTCTCTACAAACGGCTCGGCATGAACCGTTTGGTGTTAGCGGGAATAGCGATGCTCGGTTCGGGGGTTATGAATATTATCCCGTGGGGCGGGCCGACTGCGAGGGTTTTGGCCTCCTTAAAATTGGACACGTCAGAGGTCTTCACGCCCCTGATTCCCGCTATGATCGCCGGCATTCTCTGGGTGATTGCCGTTGCTTATATCCTCGGAAAGAAAGAGCGGAAGCGGCTCGGCGTCATTTCGATTGAGCACGCACCGTCTTCCGATCCGGAGGCCGCACCGCTCAAGCGTCCCGCTCTTCAATGGTTTAACCTGCTGCTGACTGTCGCTCTGATGGCCGCACTGATCACCAGCCTGCTGCCGCTCCCTGTTCTTTTTATGACTGCGTTCGCCGTCGCCTTGATGGTCAACTATCCAAATGTCAAAGAGCAGCAGAAACGAATCTCGGCGCATGCGGGTAATGCGTTAAACGTTGTCTCAATGGTGTTTGCTGCGGGCATATTCACAGGCATTCTCTCCGGCACAAAAATGGTCGATGCCATGGCGCATTCTCTCGTTTCACTCATCCCTGATGCCATGGGCCCGCACCTGCCGTTGATCACTGCGATCGTCAGCATGCCATTCACCTTTTTCATGTCGAATGACGCCTTTTACTTCGGTGTCCTTCCCATCATCGCCGAAGCCGCTTCCGCTTACGGAATAGACGCCGCTGAAATCGGAAGGGCCTCCTTGCTGGGACAGCCTGTGCATCTGCTCAGCCCGCTTGTGCCTTCCACCTATCTATTGGTAGGAATGGCAGGCGTCAGCTTTGGCGACCATCAAAAATTCACTATTAAATGGGCCGTAGGAACAACGATTGTGATGACGATTGCCGCACTTTTGATTGGGATTATTTCTTTCTAAATGTATGAGCTTGATCGTAGCATTGAGTGAGTACGTGATTTACAGAGGGGAGAAGATCAAATAGGATATTATGAGTGAATAGAAGATTCATGCCAACAACTTCTCATTACAATCATAAGAGCCTGCTATATTGCAGCAGGCTCTTTCACATTTGGCATTATTTTTTTGTATAGCGCACCCAGTCATAATGAGCGTATAGCGGATTTACACCATTGTAGGAGCCAAGCCATTCATCGACACCCGTGCCATTCCACAAGTTCATCATGATCTTTCCAGGTGTTGTCGGAATTTGGTTTGTTGCAGTATGTTTTAATTGCCCATCGACATACCATTTAATAGAGTTTGGCTGCCAATCGAATGCATACGTATGATAGGCATTGGCTGCATCAAACCCGAGATCAACAATCTTCTCATGGTTTCCTGCACCATTTGTATAATAGTTAAATTGAACCTTTGTTGTGTCTTTTCCTAAAAATTCGATATCAATCTCATCCCAAGGAGTTCCATCTGTTGGACCTGTGTAAGTGAAGAACGATGAAACGATCCCTGTGTTTTTAGCTGGTTTCATTCTGACTTCATAAAGTCCATAGCCATATGTTTGAACAGAACGGTTTTCCCCGCAGTCAAACTTGTTATAAGATGGGCTTGTTAGCGCTAAACGCATTTCACCCAATGACGTCATTGATACGTTATTAGCCCGCCACGTGCAGTTGAACATATTTCCATTCGAATAACCATCTGCTTTTTGCCAAAAACCGGAGTTATAGCCGTTAAAAGGGTCAAAAAACGATCCACCTGTTTGAGCTGAGGCAGTAGAAGAGACTGCAAACAAACTCATAAACAATCCAGTGACAAGAAGCAGCAACACTCGTTTCAGATAAGGCATATTGGCATTCCCCTTTCGTTGAAAGCGTTTTCTACGTTGATCTTACATGATTCTTGTAAAAGGGAACATCGGTCAAAATAATGATAATATCGAATCTAACTAACTTGAATCCTGTAACTATCATCATCTTCCCTCTGAAAAAAATAAAAACCTAAATTACCATCAGCACAGACAGAGATGATCCGCACTCATTGTAATTTAGGTTTTGCCTGCTTTATCAGTAACAATCCTACCATTTTCATATGTGAATGTAAGAAAAAGTGAACACAAGGAAACACAAATGTCAGCGCTCTCATTATGCTTGTTTAACTACCCTTTCTATGTGAATGGTTAAATACAGCAGCTCGTCACTTGTGAGCTTGTGCTCATACTCCCGCTCAATGTAGGTTTGGATTTTCTTCGTGCATTCATACGCGCGATGATACTTTTCTTTCACTGTATCCAGCAAAAAATCGTCCTGGCTTTCCATGTGAGTGCCGTTAAATAGACGTTGCGCGAAAAACTTTAAGTGGGTGACGAACCGATAATAGTGAAGCGATTCTTCGTTGAATTCAATCTTAAAATGGTATTTTACAATACTCAAAATCTCTTGCATGACTTTTGTAATGTTGATAATATTGGGCATCTCTTCATTCAGCTCGGCATTTACAATATGCAGAGCAATAAAGCCTGCTTCATCCTCTGGCAGAGACACACCAGTCTTGTTTTTTACCATAACCAACGCTTCTTTGCCGATCGCAAATTCGTCTTTGTACAGCCGTTTTGTTTCCCACAGCAAGGCGTTTTTGATATCAAGCCCTTTCTGGTTGCGCTGGATGGCAAAGTTAATATGGTCGGTCAGCGACACATAGATGCTGTCGTTGAGCTTTTTGCCGAGCTGTAATTTTGCGTAGCTGATAATCTCTTCGGATACTTCCATACACTCGATCGGTATATCATACAAAAGGGTTTTGAACTTTTCTGATACATCCTTGTTATCGAGCGTGAACACTTTCTCAATGCGGGCTTCATCGACATCATCGCCGGACTTTTTCTGAAACGCGAGCCCCCTGCCCATGACGACCAATTCTTTCCCCTGTTCATTGACCACGCTGATCACATTATTGTTGATCACCTTCGCAATTTTCATGACATGTCCCTCCAATCAACTAAGAACAGACTATATCTTGATTGTACATTCTTTTTGTACTAGGTCAATATCATCAGGGAAAGACGGAAGCTGGTCAGTACAATTCACTCCGTACCTGCTGTCCGGGCTGTTTTTGAAGCAGCGCCTCTAGATGGCGTTCAAATGATGCCTTGTCAGCTTTCTGCTTTTTGACAATGCTGTTCATGATTTTGACGCTTTCGGCGCTGTATTGTGTATATTGTTTTTTCAGCTGATCCAGCTGCTGTCTTGTCTTCTTCGCGTTTTTCTGTGTGACTTGGCCGATGAGTTTGATCATACTGTCTGCGGTCTCAAAAAAAGCAGCTCTATTTTCTGTCAGCTGCTGAATTTCGATGCGGCTCATGTCTTGATTACGCGTTTTTTGAAGCAAGGCGACCGCCTCGCTGTTTTGTTTTTTGAGCGATTTGTTCTCAAGCTTAATCGATTCGAGATTCTCCTTCGCAATGTCTGCTTCTTCTTCAGTCATGCTGATTCGCACGAAGTATTCTGGATTGCCGATTCCATAATCAAATGCTTCGCTCACTTGTATCATGGAACTGAACACAATGGCCAGCTGCCTGTCGCTTGCGAGGGCTTGGAAATCCTGCTTTTTCTTACTGCTCATCGGTTTGGCTGCGGTTTGTTTTACTGTCTTTTGATCACAGTCTGCGAACATCTGAGCCTCACCTTCACTTTCGCATGCGCTCATCACAAGAACTGTGACCAGCAGGCTTATACACAAGCCTATTCGCCTCATGCTCTGTCTCCTCTCTGCTGAATCCCTTCTGGAAAATACCATAAAATATAGTTAAATGGTACCAGATGCACCTAACCCAAGCAATAAATCAAAAGTATGATTTGAAGCGAAAAAACATAAATATTTTGTAAAAATTGACGTGCATTCCATTCTTTTCAGGCCCATTTCTCGTACAATAGAAGTATCGTTACCGGAGAGGGGCTCTGATGATGAAACGTTTTACGAAACAAGAAAACAGCTGGGTATTATATGACTGGGCAAATTCTGCTTACTCAATTGTCGTGACCACCGCGGTATTTCCGTTATTTTATAAATCAGCAGCTGCGGAAAGCGGTGTCAGCGCCGCTCAATCGACTGCCTATCTGGGCTATACCATTGCGATTTCAACGTTTATTCTTGCGATGCTCGGGCCTATTTTAGGCACAATCGCCGACTATGAAGGGTGCAAGAAAAAGTTCTTCGGTTTCTTTGTGTCAGCCGGTGTCGCCAGCACCGCGATGCTCGCCTTTATTCCTAGTGAACATTGGCTGCTATTGTTGCTGTTTTATACGATATCGGCTATCGGTTTTTCCGGCGCCAATGTGTTTTATGATGCCTTTCTCGTGGACGTCACGCCTGAGAAGCGGATGAATCTCGTCTCGGCACGGGGATTTGGCTTAGGATACATCGGAAGCACGATTCCATTTATCATTAGTATTGCTGTCATCCTGCTCGCACAAGCAGAGACTATTCCAGTGTCTGTATCGGCCGCAAGCCAGCTGTCCTTTTTCTTAACGGCTGCCTGGTGGGGGCTGTTCACCATCCCAATGATTAAACATGTCCATCAACGCTATTACATCAAAAAAGAACCTCATATTGTCATCAACAGCTTTAAGCGGCTCGGCCAAACGATGAAACGGATCAGGCAATACCGGGCACTTTTCCTCTTCTTGCTCGCTTATTTCTTTTATATCGACGGAGTCGGCACGATTATTACGATGTCGACATCCTATGGATCAGATTTAGGGATCGGTTCCTCAAGCCTTCTGATCATCCTATTTGTCACCCAGGTAGTCGCCGCGCCGTTTTCGATTGTATACGGAAAACTGGCAGAACGCTTCACGGGGAAGACCATGCTGTACGTCGGGATCGTCATTTATATGATCGTCTGCGTGTATGCCTATTTTATGGAGACAACGCTTGATTTCTGGATACTGGCTATGCTTGTCGCCACCTCGCAAGGCGGTATTCAAGCCCTAAGCCGTTCCTATTTCGCCAAGCTTGTGCCAAAGCGCCACGCTAATGAATTCTTCGGTTTTTACAACATTTTCGGGAAATTCGCCTCAATTATGGGGCCGCTGCTCATTGCCGTGACCGCCCAGCTGACCGGGAAATCCTCGACTGCGGTGTTCAGTCTGATCATTCTGTTTGTAATTGGTATTGTGATTCTTGCCTTTGTTCCGGAGGAGACCAGCGCCGATGTCAGCCAGCAGCAAAATGACCTGCCCCTTTAACTGGGAGCAGGTCATTCATCATTTATTCGCTTTATTCACCTTCAGCTGTTTCCCTTTGACGGTTGTGTTCTTCATCACTTTGAGAACATGAGGGCCTTTACCATTTAAAATCTCAACGTATGAGGCGTTATCCATGATCGTAATGATGCCGATGTCGTCAGCTGACACACCGTCAATTTTTGCAATCGTTCCTACAAAATCAACGGCTCTGATTTTCTTTTTCTTTCCGCCGTTAAAATACAGCTTCATAATGTCTTTATTCAGCTCTTCGCTTTTGTCTTTTTTGCTTTCCGGACGGTCATTCATTTTAGCTAGAAATTCTGGTTTCTTCCTTGCCACTTCCTCTTGAGAAGGGGCTTCTATTTTTTGAATCTCAAATCCGATATATTCTTCAATGTCGGCTAAAAACCGTTTTTCGAAGGCCGTGACAAACGAAATGGCCTTTCCTTTGTTCCCTGCGCGTCCCGTTCGGCCCGTGCGGTGGACATAGCTTTCCTTTTCAAGCGGCAGATCATAGTTGATGACAAGGGAGATATTTTCAATATCAATCCCGCGCGCGGCGACATCCGTCGCCACTAAGTAACGGTACTCGCCACGTTTAAATTCATTCATGACGTCGAATCGGTCTTCCTGAATCATTCCGCCGTGAATTTTATCGCATGGATATCCTAAGTCATCCAATTCATCGGTCAGCTGATTGACGTGCTCTTTCGTTCGGCAGAAAATGATGCAGCTGTCGGGATTCTCCGTCATCAGCACATCTTTCAGCAATGAAAATTTATTCTCTTCTCTTACTTGAATCACCGCATGTTCAATATTTCTTGTGGTAAGCCCGGCCGCTTTGATTTCGATATGCTCCGGGTTTTGCATATATTGACGGCTTAATTTCTCAATGTCCTCTGGCAGCGTCGCCGAAAACAGCATCGTCGTACGCTCAGTCGGAAGATGCTTGATAATCGCCTCCACCTGCTCAATGAAGCCCATATTCAGCATCTCATCCGCTTCATCAATGACCAAATAAGAGAGACGATCCAACGGCAGCGTGCCTTTTTCGATATGATCCAGAACACGTCCCGGCGTACCGACAACAATGTGGCTTTTTTGCTTAAGCTCAGCTTTTTGTTTATCAAAGGAGGATTTTCCAAATACGGCTGTCGCTTTGATCCGTTTAAATCGTCCGATGTTCGTGATATCTTCCTTTACTTGCACCGCAAGCTCACGGGTTGGAGTTAAAATAAGCGCCTGCGGCTTGTTTTCATCCCAATCCGCCAGCTCACAGAGAGGAATTCCGAACGAAGCCGTTTTCCCGCTTCCCGTCTGTGATTTGACGACAAGATCCTTTCGTTCAAGGGCAGCGGGGATCACGCTCTGCTGCACCTTGGTCGGTTCTGTATATCCCAGTCCTTCCAATGCTCGTAAAATGTCATGACTGATTTGATAGTTTTTAAAATGACTCATGTATAAACTCCTGTCTCTTGCAGATGTTCTCATTATACTCTAATTGACGAAGGCATATGTGTTTTGTCGAAAAATGATGTATTAAAAGCCATCGATTCCCTGGCGTTTTAGCTCCTGAACAGCCAATCGCGCCAGTGCGTCGGCCCCAGCGCGGTTCGGATGAAGCGTATCTCCGTCCATATAAAGCGCGAGTGTTTTTTCCGGACCGATCGATGTAAAGTATGCCGAGCTGAGGACATTTAAGTCAATGAGGTGTGTTTTTTCCTCTTCAGCCAAAGCTAAAATAGAGGCCCTGTACCATCTGTTTACAGACGAATGGATGCCTTCAGAAGTAAAATCGGTCGCCCGGCCCTGGGGCGTTGATAGGATAACGTCCGCTCCTTTCGCTTTCACCTGACGAATCATATCACGCATCACCTCTTTAAACTCCGCTTCAGATTCATTATGCTTCGGATTTGTGTCATTAATGCCGAGCTGCAACATAAAATAATCTCCCGGTTTAATATACTTCAGGATCGCCTCAAGCTGTCCATCATTTCTGAACCCTCTCGCGATCTGCCCGCCAGACGCCATGTTTCTCACTTGAAAGGTGTGTTTATCGATATAGTGAGGCAGCATCTGCCCCCAGCCCGCCTGCTTGCTGCTGTTGAGCGGATAATAATTGCACACCGTCGAGTCGCCGCCGACATAAATGGTTCGATTCGTCACCGGCTGATCAGACAATTTCTTTATTTTCAAGGCGCTGAGCGTAAAAGCGGTGCCAGCTTTCCCCTCTGTCACCAGCAGATTCAGCTGCCCGTCGGTGACAGGAATTTGGAACGTATCCTCCGCGCCATCCCCTGTCATATTAATGACCTGAAACACGCCCTCCGCCGCCACACTGGCCCTTGCCGTATTGCCAAGCGTCACCTTCACCTCATAAAGGCCATTCGGGAGATCCACATTAAACGTGTTATTGCTTTTCGTCCCATACGCTAAAAACTGAACCGCATCCCTTTTCACACCAGTCCCGGATGCCGCCACATCCCTCATATTCTCCGGTGTTTGAAAACCGTAGCCCTTTGAGCGGTCATACCGATCAGACGCCCTGACGCCAATATAACCAGGCTCCACCGAACCGCTTCCAAAGTCAAACTGATACACCTTCGGCTCCGCCGCCTTCACATTCTCAATCCCGCCAAAACCCAGCATCAACATCATCACAAAAACCGCTGCCATCCATTTTTTCATCAAGACTCCCCCTCTATGAAAACACATACATTAATGCATACTCGGTGATTGTTTCTTTATGATGACTGAAGGGAGAAAAAAATTGCGTTGACAAACAAAAAGGAAGATTTTATTATATCAATAGATGATATATCATTTGTTGATATAGGAAATGAGGTGAACACTTGCCAAAGCAGCGTCCGCAGGAAATGGATCAGCTTACCGATCCAGCCTATTATATTGTCTTAACCTTGCTGGAGCCAAAACACGGATATTCGATCATGCAGGAGATTGAGGACATGACCGATGACTCCTTTACGATCGGCCCGGCTACCTTATATACATTGTTAAAGAAATTACTGCAAGAAGGGATCATTGAGCTTGTCAACAATGACAACCCGCGCCGCAAAGTGTACCAAACCACCTTGCACGGCCAAGAACTACTCAAACAAGAAATTCAGCGCAGAAAAGTGATGGCTGAACACGGTCAACGTGCTTTTCAACAATTGAAAGGGGATTCGTCATGAAACAGAAAAAATATATGATGTCTGAAGGGTTGGCCTTTTCAGAAGAAAAGGATATGAAGAGACAAAGTGATAAGGCCAGCAAAGGCTGGGTACTAGATTCTTTTGCGTTTATGGGGTATAAGTTTAGAAAAGCTGAGCCGCGGAAATTGATCTACAGCTTAGACTATCGTGCCGTCGATAATGACAACATAGATGAGTACCTTGAAATATTCGAAAATGCCGGATGGGAGCATGTTTGTTCTGAATACACCACACATATCTTTGCCGCCGCACCCGGAACGAAGCCGATTTACTCCGACCGTTCAACCATGATTGATAAATACAAACAAAGTGAATATACCCTCCGCTATATCACATTGTTCATGCTCTGTCTTACTGCGGTTTTCACTGTCATCAAGAGTATGTTTATTTCTGCTGAAGCTTCCATACTTCATAACACCATAAACATCCTTTCTTTCCGGCTATCCTCACTTACGCAGCCACTGTCTTCAGAATTTGGCGCGTCATACGCAGAAACCCCAACCTTGAGTGAAGGCTGGGGTTTTGCTTTTTAATAACTTTCCGTGCCAGTTCTAAATACATTTTCTAAGCTTATACTATCATTTCAAATTGAAAGTAGTACGTACCTATTTCTTAAAGTGCTAGCTAATTAGAAATTATTTTAATTAATAATCTCCTTGCTCGCTCGTGTAGTTCTAGTTCTCGCTTTAGTGCAGGATAGTTTTCTAAAATTCCATTCATTTGAGAGTACCTTGGGCATAGTTCAAAAAAAGATTTTGATAATGAATCAAGTTGGCGTTTGGGCAGTTTTTTATCTGCTAAAACATAACTTAGACTTCCAACGATGAGCATAAAAAATTCATAAAAATCTTCCGCTGAACAAAATTCATTATAATCTTCCTCTAATTTCTCAATATCAGAAGGAAATGGACCTTCTAAATCTCTTTTAATTCTCTCAAGGGTGGAAATTAACTCATTATCTAAATTGTAACGCTTATACTTTTTAATTATTATCCCTCCCCAAATAATTTGTGTCTTACAAAACACTATCTTCTTTTCTTCCAACCGTTATGCCAAAATGTAATAATTTTACCACTTCTCGTATAATACCCTCCTCTTTTGCCATTCTTAATTTTATAGCCTTTTTTCCCGTTAGAAAGAACATGTTTTTGTCTTAAATGTTTATTAGATCTATAAAAAGCCCTAGCTGCATTAGTGTACCTTTTTTTACCGTAAGATCTCCCTTTCCAAACGACATGTTTTTTATGATGATAATTTAAAGAAGCCTTTGCACTCTTAAAAGTGCCTTTACTCCAATATCTAGTCGTAGTAGCCCATTTTCCTATCCTACTAGCAATTTTTAACCTTCCCCCACCAATAAAACCAAATGCTGCAGCTTTAGCAACTCCTCGCCAGCCCTTACCAGATTTATATGCTTTATAAGCATCATAAGCCGCAAATCCAGCATTAATGGCTAGCCATACCCAATGCCCGTCCGGATCAACATTCATCACCGGGTTATTATTTCCATAAGCATACCCATTCTGATCCAATGAGTCTCCGTCGCTGCCCGGGTCTGGGTCGAGCGATAGGAACACGCCGTTTCTTGGCTCGTAGTAGCGGGCCATGAGATAGTACAGGCCGGTTTCTTCGTCGTATTGGTAGCCTGCGTAGCGGTAGCGGTTGTCTTTTACTTCGTCGCTTGCTTCGGTTTTTGTTGGATTTCCCCATGCGTCATACTGATATTTGGCAACGGTTTTTCCAGTGCTGTCTGAGAGTGCGATGACGTCGCCGTGTGCGTTGTAGTGATAGAAATATTTCTTGCCATTTTCTGTGTAGGATAACAGCTGGCCGCTGTCTCCGTACGTGTATGATTTTGTGACGTTGTTGTCCGCGTCTGTTTCATACAGGACGTTCAAGCTGTCTCCGTCGTAGAAGTAGTTCGTGACTTTTCCGTTGACGGTTTTTTGGATTCTGTTTCCTTTTTCGTCATACTTATATGTTGCGAATGGCTTGTCTTCGCCTTTTTTGGTAACGGCGGTCAGGTTATCTTCTGCATCCCACGTATATGTGAATTTGCCGTCGGATGTGCGGTTGCCGTTTTTATCGTAAGAGATGCTTTCATCATTGACTTTTGTCAGCTGGTTCATGATGTTGAAGGAAGCGTTCACCGTTTTGCTTGAGCCGTCTTTTACAGTTGTAACGGTTTTCCGGTTCCCGAATCCATCATATGTGTATTCAATGACAGTACCGTCTTCATGGGTTTCTTTGACAAGCTGATTCAGCTTCCCATACTCATATTGCACCTTGCCGCTTGCTGAGCTGTTTATCGTTGTGCGATTGCCGTTGGCATCATATTCATAGCTTTCCGTCAGAATGTTTCCGCCGTTTTTGTCACCGATATGCAGCGAGCTTACAAGGTTTCTTTCGTCATATGAAAAACTTGTTCCACCGCCGTTGCCCGTAATAAAGGTTTGGACGTTGCCATTTTCATCATAATCAAATGAATATGAAGATGTACTGTCTTTCATCTCAATCATTTGATCCAGCTTGTTATACGTAAATTGATTCGTTCCTTTTTGATCCCCATGGCTCCACGAGAAGGTTTTCAGCTTATCGGAGTCACTAGGGTATGTCCAAGTTTGGCTGCCGCCGCGGTCTGTCAGTTCGGTTAAACGGTTTTTGTTGTCAAATGTCCGTTTCTTTGTGGTGCTCTGCTCTTTATTGACGACCGACGTTTCATTTCCATTTTTGTCATACGTGAAATTGTACTTTTCTGTACCGTTATACGATTTTGATTTCACCCGGTCTGTTCCATCATAAGAAAGAGACACTTCGTTGCCATTTGGAGAAATGGTTTTGGTCAGGTTGCTGTTGGCATCATATTCGCTTGCTAACACATTGCCGAGAGGGTCAGTTGTTTTGACAAGCTTGCCCATCACATCATATTCGTATTTATAGGTTTGATCTGCCCCCGCCCGGATGGTTTTGCTTATCTCATTGCCTTCCTTATCATAGCTGTGAAGGATAGAAGTGCCGTTGGAGAGCGTCATGTTTGTCAATTGGTCTGCCTGATCATACGTATAGGTTGTTTTTTCACCTTTTGCATCCGTTTCAGCTGTTTTCTTACCAGTTTCATCGTAATCAGTTGAAGTGGCGTAACCTAGTTCGTCCTCTTCCTTGGTCACATAGTTGCCATTACTGTCGTACGTGCTTTTTGTCAGAAGGCTTCCTTCAATCAGACGGATATCATCAAACCAGACTGTGCCTGTCGCACTCTTTTGGAACAGAATGCTAATGTCCACTTTATTAATCGGCTTTGTTTTCGGTATAACAACAGCTGCGCGGTTCCATTCCTGTGTTCCAGAAGGGAATTTCGCATTGTATACGCCTGTGCTGCCGTCCGCGTAAGTGACATTAGCCTGCAGAGAATAGTCTTTTTCATCTGTAAATTTGACGCTGCTTGCTTTCGACATGCCTGTCAGTGTGAGATAAACTGGTTTGTCGTTTGCGCTTTGCCCTAAGACAACGGTTTGTTTTGTTACTGATCCGGCTTGGGACGCACTGGTCCGGGCAGCTTTTAATGATACATCATCATTAAAGCCTTCTTCAGAATCAACGGATGCCCCGCTTACATTCCAGCTTTCCGTTGCTGTTGTGAAACTGCTGTTTTGAACTGGGTTATAGCTTGACGATACTTCGCCTTTTTCCAGCTGGACTTCATCGAACCATGCTTTTCCTTTGCCATCTTTATCTTTATGATCGACTTCCATATACACAACAGCTTTTCCTGCATTTGCTGGAGTCGTAAAAGTGATTTGCCGTTTTGTCCAGTCATTTTTTCCGGCTAATGCACTGTATTCATTGTGAATCCATTGAATCCGTTTTTGATCTTTGTCTCGCAAATCAATGTTAAAGTAGGCTCTTGATTTCGCAAGATCTGTTTTGATTTTCCCGCTTAATGTATAGGTTGTATTCGGCTCCAGTTCAACTGTTTGAGTCGCTGAGGAATACCCGTGATCGGTTCCTGCAGACGTTGATTGGCTCAAGACTTCCAATGCCTTTGATCCGGAAAGAACTCCGCTTTTATCGGCGATGACTGAAATTTTGCCGCTGTCTTTAGAGGCAGTCAGATTCCAGCCGGATTTTTGCGCTTCAAAGCTTCCATCTTTCAAAATATTAGTTGAAGCTGATAAATCTTTGCTCGATTGAATCTGGTTTCCATATTTATCATAAACAGCTGCTGACGATGATTTTCCGCTCTGATCGGTTTCGGATACAGCATCCAGTCCGTCATAAGCAATATCCGTGACATTGCCCTCGGTATCCTTCATCTTTGTGACATCGTTGTTTTTGTTGTATTCGTATGTCTCAGTTCCATATGCATCTTTAACCGACGTAACGTTGCCATCTTTGTCATATTGATAGCTTTCCGTTGCTTTTCCGGTGCCTACGTCGTTTGGATCGACATCTTCTACAACATTGTTGCCTTCATACTTTGTATTCGTTGTAATTTTTAACCCTTCCGCATCATCAATGACCTGAATCGGATTTCCCGCTTCATTATAGCCATACTGTACTTTCCGGCCATTTGGCTGTGTCATGAGAAGCGTCTTTTTATCAGCATCATAGCTGTAGACATATGTTTCTTTTTTAGCGTTGATCGCTTTTTCGAGACGGTGTCCGCTATACTGATATTCGGTAAAGACAGGCTTTGCTTCGGTACTGTTGGCTGAATACTGTTTGACAAGGCGCCCTTCGCTATCGTAGTCATAGCTTGTGACAGTCCCGTCTGTATCTGTAACCTTCTTCAGCAAATCATTCTCATATGAGTAGGTGACTTTCTTGTTTTTAGGTCCGGTGATGGAAGTCACATGGCCGTTTTCATCATAGGTAAATGTAAGCTTGCGGCCTGATGCATCTGTAATGGCGGTCAGTTGATTTTTGTCGTTGTAAGTGTAGACGGTTGCATTGTTGTGGCCATCCACTACCTTTTGGAGTTTGCCGCCTTTTTTATTGAAATAAGCGTTAGTTTGATCCTTTGTTTTTAATATGAACTGATCAGCTGTTTCTGTTAATTCAAGATATACACCGGTCGGCGGCTGATACGTGCCATCGGCTTTTTTCGTAAATCGATGTGTCGTAGCGTCTTCATCGATATACATTGCCCCGCCATCCGTTGAGATGACAGATGTTTCTGCATCAGCATACCAGCCTTGCCCAAATAAATGATCAGAGCTATCAAGACTGTTGTAGGTTCTCGATAAGCCAAGTCCCGGACCGCGTCCGTCAATTGACAAATCTTCTTCATTCACAATGACATTGCCTGTCGCACCATTTAACTGGCCGCTTGGGATATCAATGATAGACCAGTACTCTTCTGTCCCTAGGAATTCTGCGCCTTCATGGAACGTTGGGTTAAAGGGCGCTGTCGGAATCGTTTCACCATTCGCATCATAAGCGACAAGCGTGAAAGAATAATTCTTTTTCCCTTTGTAATTCCCATTTGCATTGTTATAGACAGGTGATGGATCGAGGGCTAATTCCCCGCCTTTTCCATCGGTATGCAGCTTATAGCTTCCAGCTTTGATTTCCTCAGAAGTCGGCCAGATGTTTTTATTTTGGGTTGTCCAATGATCCGCGTCACCCACATCAAAGGATTGATATTCTTTACCGTTGTAAATGTTAACTTTATAGCCTTTCGCATTTTGAACCTTTTCCCATATCAAATTCACATAGCCCGTTTGACTCGATTTTGTATTTGTATACAAATAGCCAGTTACATTCTTTGGCTTAGCGATATCAGGAAGTGCCGGGTTAGCAGCCGGGGATGCAATGGCTTCGCCACCTTTGTTGTATGCGATAATTTTAAACGAGTAATTTTTTTTGGCTCCATCTCCCCCGGCGTTTTTATAGGTTGGTCCGGGATTGATCGGCAGCTCTGCTCCGCTTCCGTCCTTTAGGTGAAGAGCATATTTTCCCGCCTTGATTTCTGCACTTGTCGGCCAGATCTTTTTCCCTTTTGTGGTCCAAGACGTCTGATTTCCGAGATCAAGTGTCTCAAAGCCTTTCCCATTGAACACCTGAACCTTATAGCCGGTTGCACCGGATACAGCTTTCCAAGAAAGGTCGAAGTATCCTGTGGCATTCCCATTATTGTAGCCCTTTGCTGATGGTGCTTGTGCTTTTCCTACATTAGGGATAACGGGCTTTGCCGGTGCGGACATCGCTCCTTCACCTTGGTCAAATATCGCACTGACGCCAATCCAATAGTTTTTGCTTGTGGCATAGCTTCCGCCGGAGTTCTTATAGACCGGGGATGGGTCTAATGCCAATTCAGCTCCATCCTTGCCGTCCAGATGCAGTTTATATCGCTTGGAGGCAATTTCTGCGCTCGTAGGCCAGATTTTTTTTCCTTTTGTGCTCCACGACGTGACGTTTCCTGCAGAAATCGCTTGATATTCCTTACCATTGTAAATCCATACCTTATATCCTTTTGCACCTTCAACCTTTTTCCAGCTGATATCGAAATAACCAGTGGAATCACCATTGTGATAGGCTTTAATTGTAGGGGTGTTTCCCTTTGGTATGGTATACGTCACTTCAATATACGGTTTATTGGCGGAGTTCGCTGAAGAAATTAGTTTTTTCCAATATTCCTTGCCGTTTCCGTTTGTATGAAGCTTAAACCCATAGTTGGCCCCGCCGGAGTTCCATGACTTTACAGCAGCGGTCACATCATAACTCGCCCACTGTCCTTTATGGACGTCGGCTTTTCCGATATTTTTAGATGCCGGTTTGGTGTTCCATGTCACTTTTCCATTATCATAATTGCTGTTGACCGTATCCAGCCAAAGACCGGTTGCCTTTGTTCCATAATAGGAATGGGCTACGTATGTTTTTAATGTAGCTTTGGTGACAGTCATATTTTGAATTGGCTTTAGGTTGTTAAATTTCATGAACGCATAATTTGTGCCTGTTGTTTTGTCATAATAGCCCGTTTTCAGTACATAGGCCTTTAAATTAGCATCCCATTTTTGTGAGGAGGCCGAATAGTTCGTCGTCGGGTAGGCACTCATGACAAACGTGTCCGATGAAACAGATAAAGAAGTTGACGGGTCGATAGATACTGGATATACGCGTTCTGGGTCTTTCAGCCAGTTCTCGTCTGCCGTAAGATGAAGCAAATACCCTCCTTCATTCTTTTCCAGCTTATAGCTGACTTTGTCTGACCGTTCAACCTCGCCGGAAAGCTCATCTAGTTTTGAATCCGTCATAAAAGGTTTAGGCACAGAAAAAACAACTTTGCCTTTTTCATCAGAAAAATCAATGGATCCATCCTCTTGTTCTTTAGCCTGCAAATCGGTTTTTAACTGAAATGTAAATGTGTTGTATCCATCATACTGATGAAGGACTAAATCTTCTTTTATGTTTTCATTGAATGTGAAAGTCTGAAGATCAATATTCGGAAAAACATCCGGATACACAATCTCATTACTGTCAGTCTTATAATCTGCTGAGGTATCTTTCGGAGTAAGTGAAGTTTTATTCGGGCCTTTCGCTTCTACAAGTGAATATGTAACCTTATGGTCATTATGCTCAAAAGTCGCATAAAGCCCGTTCTTCATTTGCTTTTGAAAATCTGAATTCAAAATGGCATTCTCTGTCTCGACTTGTTTGCTTGTCGACTCTTTTAACTCGGGAGAAATGTCTTCCCAGTCTGCATCAGGTGTTTCCTTTGTATGAATAGGATCAAGGTATACTTCCTGTTTATAGACACCGTCACCTTCATAATAGAGTTTTGTATTTTCTGTTCTTTCAGAGGTGATCTCACCCTCTTTGTTTATATCTTTTGGATCAAAAGGTACGGCTTCCTCAGTTTGTTCTTTCTGAAGAGTTTCTTCTGGATCATCGGCAGCAATACGATTTCCATTCTCTTCTTCTGTGGTTTTTGCTAGTACATCTGCTGGCACTAATGAAATCATTAAAGCCAACACTAAAAATGCTGCAATGAACCTTTTAAAGTTTCGCCTCTTTCTTTTTTTCATTTTCTCTCTCCTTTTGTAATAAAAGTAATATTTACTCAATAATCTTAACTAGACTGAAATATTATTACAATATTTTTCTAGAAAATTTATCTTATTTTAAGGATTAGCGAGAGTCAATTGACCTAAAACAAAAAAAGGCCGCATAGGCCTTTTTACATTTTTTTATTATTGCATTTGTTCAATATCCGTACCCTCAGCTGCCACATTCGCCTTCCCCTGCCTCCTGACAAGCGTCAAGGCCATGCCCGCAAAGATCATTACGATGCCAAGCGTTTGATAGAGGTCAGGGCGGAAGCCTGTGAAGACGGTATCGAGCACGATCGCGACAGCGGGGTCGAGAAATACAATGATTGAAATAAATTTCGTTGATAAAAATCGTAAACTGTCAAAAAACAACAAATATACAATACCCGTATGGATGATGCCGGTAGATACCACCATAATCCAGTTTCCCTGAGATAGGTCAGCAAAAGCGCCAAAGTGAATAAACGGAATCAGGATGATAACCCCTAAACCCGTCTGCAAGAAGGTGGTCGTGTAAGGACTGAGATTGTGAATGCCTTTTCCCAATAAAGTGGTGAACGCATAAAACAGCGCGGCGAGAACTGCCCATATGATCCCTGATCCCATCAGCTGTGTCAATGAAGTGCTGCCGTTAATCCCGGAAATCAGCGCAGTTCCCAGAAAGCAGATGATAATGGAGCTGACGGAGATCACATTTAATTTCTCTCTGTAGAGGAAGCTCCCCAGAAGAAGAACAAGCACCGGCGCTAGGTGATAAACGGAGATGGCAATTGTAACGGACGTTTCTTCAAAAGACTTAAATAAGAACACCCAGTTGAATACAAGAAAGAAACCGCACGCCAATGTTTGCAGCACGTCTCTCTTGCTCCATTTTTCAGTTTTATACTGGCCGGACGCCAGCCAGCAAAGGCCTAAAAACAGCGTCGCGCAAAGGCAGCGGACAAAGACCAATTCAAATGACGGCAGATTGGTATGCTCTGAGAAAAAGCCGATAGAACCGAAAATCACCATAGAGATGACCATTTTGATTACGGCTGTTGATTTTTGTTTTGACGATATGGAAAGATCCTGTTGCATCAAACGTATTCTACCTCCAGTACTGCATAGCATAAACTGTTTTTTATGAATTCAGAAATCTACACATAGAATTCCTCTTTTTTACATGTAGATATTATAACACTTCTATTCTAAATAGAAAAAAGCGCCCAAGGGCGCTTTTTTTAACAAATCTATCGAACAATTAAAACCGGGCATGTTGATAATTGAGACACTTTATGGCTGACGCTTCCAAGCATCATTTCTTTCAGGCCGCTGATCCCCCGGCTGCCAACTACAATCAGGCTGACGCCTTTCTCTTTTGCGTGATTTAGTATCTCATGCGCCGGCTCGCCATTCGCGTAAATGGTTTCAGCTTGAACGCCTTTTTCGGCTGCTTTTTCTTTTGCATTTTTAAGGATTTTCAGGCCCTCTTTTTTAACCTCGTTCCTGATTTCATCAATAAAGTGTTCAGGCACATAGACAATTCCCGTCAGAGAAGAAGTCGTGACGACGGCTTCTCTCCCCACATGAAGAATGCTTAGTTCCGCTTGCTGCTCTTTTGCCAAATGCACTGCGGCATCAAGCGCTTTTGCACTCATGTCTGATCCGTCAATCGCTACTAACATTTTGTTAAACATGCTCTTCCCGCCTTTCGGACTGTGGGTGGTTCATCTTTCTCTTTTATTGTCCGCCTGCATTTCGTTATTGTCAATTGAAGCGCATGAGTTTTCAAAAATTTGTCAGAGACTCTCTCCGTTTGTGGCGATAACCTGCTGATACCAGTTGAAGCTTTTTTTCTTGATGCGGTTAAATGTTCCATTTCCTTCATTGTCCCGGTCCACATAAATGAAGCCGTAGCGTTTTTTCATTTCCGCAGTAGATGCGCTGACAAGGTCAATTGGCCCCCATGATGTGTATCCGATTAATTCAACGCCGTCCGCAATGGCTTCGCGTGCTTCAATTAAATGATCACGCAGATAGTTGATTCTGTAATCGTCCTGAATCGTGCCGTCCTCTTCAACCTTGTCTACAGCGCCAAGGCCGTTTTCAACGATGAACAGCGGCTTCTGATAACGGTCGTATAAGGTGTTGAGCGTGATGCGCAAGCCTTTCGGATCAATTTGCCAGCCCCATTCTGATGATTTGAGGTAAGGGTTTTTGACTCCGCCCAGCAGGTTGCCCCCTGATTTTGCAAGCTCTTCAGGATCTGTGCTCGCCGCCATCGACATGTAGTAGCTGAATCCAATATAATCCACCGTTTGTTCTTTCAAGAGCTCTTCATCGCCTTCAGCCATTTCAATTTCAATATTGTTTTCTGCCAGATAGCGTTTCATATATCCTGGGTATGCGCCTCTTGCCTGAACATCTGAGAAGAAAAGTGTTTTGCGCTCATTCTCTATTGCCGCGAAGACATCCTCCGGCTTAGAAGTCATCGGATAGGTTGTCGTTGCCGCTATCATACAGCCGATTTTCGAATCAGGAATGATATCGTGACCCGCTTTGACAGCAAGAGCACTGGCCACAAATTGGTGGTGTGCCGCCTGGTACATCGCGTTTAATTTGTTTTCTCCTTCTTCAAAAACAAGACCGCCTCCGGTAAATGGTGCATGGAGCACCACGTTAATTTCATTAAACGTCATCCAATACTTCACTTTGTGTTGATAGCGTTTGAAAACCGTTTTGGCATAGCGTTCATAAAACTCTATGACTTTGCGATTCTTCCAGCCGCCGTAATTTTTCACTAAACCGAGCGGCATTTCATAATGAGAGATGGTTACGACAGGCTCAATATGATGCTTTAACAGCTCATCAAACAGATCATCATAAAAGCTGAGGCCTTCTTCATTGGGCTCCTCTTCATCGCCATTCGGAAAAATTCTCGTCCACGCAATCGATGTGCGGAACGCCTTAAATCCCATTTCTGCAAATAAGGCGATATCCTCTTTATAACGATGATAAAAGTCAATCCCGTTGTGATACAGATTCAAGGAAGTCATTGATTCATCAAATGGAGACATGATCCCGTTCGGCGATACGTCAGCTGTCGAAAGCCCCTTACCACCCTCGTTATAAGCACCCTCCACTTGGTTGGCAGCAACTGCGCCGCCCCATAAAAATCCTTCTGGAAATCGTTTTGCGTTTGAACTCATATTGATCACCCCATTAGTTTTTTCAAGATAAAGCTAGCAACGCTTCTTTTGGATGCACTTTACCGATCTCTTTCACCGGCGAAAATGAATATTGGTCTGTGTTGGTCACGATCACCGGGGTAATGACGTCATATCCCGCGGCTTTGATTTGCTCCAGATCAAAGGACACGAGCGGATCTCCCGGTGCGACCTTGTCGCCTTCTTTGACATGAGCCGTGAACCATTGTCCCTCCAGCTTCACCGTGTCCAATCCAATGTGTATGAGTATTTCAGCTCCCTGATCACTCGTAATGCCAATTGCGTGTTTTGTTTTAAAAATGGTGGTAACGCTTCCACAAACAGGCGACACAACTTCTCCTTCTTCAGGCTCAATGGCAAATCCTTTTCCCATGACCCCTGCAGAAAACACTCCGTCTTTGACTTCGCTTAATGCTTTCACTTCTCCCTTAATCGGGCTGTGAATGATCTCTCTGCTGCCTTCATGCGCTGCCGGCTGCTGGCTGCCGTCAGAAGGGACATCCTCGAATCCAAGCAAATACGCAGCTGCTGTTCCCGCCACAAATGCAATCACGAGACCGATCATCGCGTAAATAAACGTTGGACCGATAAAGACAGGGATGCTCGGCAGACCTGCATTCCCCCCGACGATATAGGAAGCAACACCCGTCATGCCGTAAAACGCGCCACCGGCTGCACCGCCAATCAAAGCGGCCGCAAACGGCTTTTTCAATCGCATATTCACGCCGTACATCGCAGGTTCTGTGATCCCCATCAGCGCCGTGATGCTTGTGGTAAGCGCGAGTGATTTAAATTTTTTGTTTCTGGAGCGAAGGAAGACGGCAAATGATGCCCCAGCCTGCCCCATATTCGCCAAAAACATAGCCGGCAGTAAATAATCGTGGCCATTTTGAGCGATGTTGTTGATCATGATCGGCACAAAGGCATAGTGCATGCCCGTCATAATGATTAAAGAGAACGTTCCCGCCAGCAAAATCATTGCCACAAGCCCTGCATGATCAAACAAATAATTGACCCCAGAAGACAAGTATTCTCCTAAAATAGCGCCAAGCGGACCGACTGTAATCAATGTCAGCGGCACGACAATCAATAGCGTGAATGTCGGAACCACAATCAATTTGAGAGATGCGTGTGTAAAACGGTCAATCCATTTTTCTACGTACGAAGCAATCCAAATCGCCAGCAAAATCGGGATGACCGTTGACGAATAAGTGGCAGCGGTTACAGGAAGCCCGATAAAGGAAATCGGTTTCCCCGCACCGAGCAGGGCTGTCAAATCCGGATGCAGGATCGCCGCCGCAATGGCAGCCGCTACGTACGGATTGCTTCCGAATTTTCTCGCCGCACTCATCGCTAGCAGGAGCGGCAGGAAGTAGAACGCACCGTCACCGACAGCCGTCAAAATGACATGAACCTGGCTCTTCTCCGCCATCCAGCCAAACGTAACTGCCAGCGCCACAAGCCCTTTGATCATCCCCGCTCCCGCAATCGCAGGCAGAATCGGAGTAAACACCCCAGAAATCACATCAAAGACCGCACTCAGCACATTCTTTCTCTGAGAGGATGGACCAGCGCTCTTCTCATCACTGAGATTGCTGTGCCGCACAATCGCCTGATACACCTTCGGCACATCGTTTCCGATAATGATTTGAAACTGCTCGCCGCTGATATTGGTGCCCATCACCCCCGGCAGCTGCTCCAGCTGACTGCGATCCGCCTTCGCGTTGTCATGAAGATTAAAACGCAGCCTCGTCATGCAGTGAATCACGCGCTGAACGTTGTCTTCACCGCCTACGAGTTGTAATATGTCCTTCGATAATTTATCATAATCCATGTGTATACCTCCTTTTTATGGGGGACTGCTGGATGAAAGGTGGCCGCCTTTCACCAGCTTTTTTTGTATCAAATGCCGCATCACCTCCTAAAAGAGAATAAAAAAAACCTAAATGACACAGATTGCGAGAGTCACCTCCTGCACCTGCACCATTTAGGTTTTGCCTGCTTTCGCAGTAACAATCCTGACGGGTCGTTTTATTTGTTTGTAGGTATACTTTAGCACTAGATTCACGGGATGTCAACGCTTTCATTTTGAGTGTTGACTATGTTTTTAGAACAAAAGTAATCATAAAGGTTTGAACATAGTATTAACTTCAATAAAAAATTATTGTGATTAAAAACCTTGAAAGGCATTTTTTCCAATCAAGGTTAAGAATTGTTATCGTTTAAATTTTATTTAAAGACTTCTTTATTTGCACTATTACATTTTTTAGCCAATCAATTGGTTCTAAAATAAACGCAGGAAAATACACGCCATCTGCGCAAGATTGAATGTATTCATTTTTCTCATTGTCTGAATGCTCACTTTCAATAAAACCCGTTAAAAAGACAATAGCATACTCCAAATATTCTTTACTTTCCTCTGTTAATAACTCTTGTAAAGCGTCATCGGAAGATTCAATATCCTGATGGAATGTTCCAGCTAAAAACTGAAATACAGGGTCCTCTTGTTTATCGATCGATAACATGTCATCTCGCTCCTTTAAGGGAGAGGCAACGGGATAATGTTAAAATCATTCATCATCTAATAAATCAAGATAATACTGATCATTCTCTTCTATTTTTCTTAAGAACTCGGTGAGAGAAGTTGCAATTTGAATATCATAATAGTAAATCGGATTTTCATTATTATCATTTAATTCAATTGACATTAATGCCGATTCACTACCTTCAAAAAATATTAATTTATCATTCTCAAACTCATCATATATTTCTATGTCAGGATAAAATTCAAAGTCATTTATCCTCAATCGAAAGTCTCTTACAGAATATGGATCCAAAATGCGATTAGTATTAAACTCTGATCCTTTAATAAACCCATAGCCAACTTCTAAATAAAAATTCACTAATTCATTAGGTAATTTTAAGTTTAAATTTTTTTCAATCTCTTCAATCTCACTTTGATTCACTGGATAAAAATCATTTTCTTTGTTTGCTTTTATAAAATTATAACTCATTTTTTTTTGCCTCCTTTAAATAATTCATTTGCTGGTGAGCCTGTACCATGAATCCCAGCTTGATGCTCGTTAGGAAATTTTGCTGGATGCATATTCCACCATTCATGTTCTCCGCCAAAAGTATTCTCAATTATATGGTGAGCATCATACTTATCCCCTTTTTTTCTAATAATTTTACCTGTTTTTTCAGATACAACATTTTCCTTATAAACAGGCCATGTTTGTCCAGTGTTTTCTTCCCATTCTTTTATAACTTTATTTTTTACTTTATCAAATTTAGTCCTGTGTTTTGCAGTCTCTATTGGTGACATTTTTTTATATTCTTTATTTCTTAATGCTTCCTTTAATTTATCTATTTGATTTTTAGGTAATTCTCTACCTGTGCGTTGTTCTATATCTCTAGCATACTTTTTTATTAAATCAGAATTAATTTTATTAGCAGATCCACTTACATCATTCGCAATTTTCCCTTTATCCTTAGCAACGTTTTTAACTTCCGAAGCCTTCTTAGCCTTTTTCCCATCATTAATAAGTTTATTAATATCTATTAACTTTTCTAACTTAGCTATTTTGGAAAATGGTACTGAGTTTATGGAGGCAACAACACGGTCTTTCCCTGTGACTTTTTCGCCTGATACCGGATCTCTGCCCGTGGCTGCTTTAAATAGATCATACACGCCGGTAAGTTCTACAGCTGTCTCTAAAATTTTCACATATCCATTCTCATCCACTTTAATGTCCGAAAGCGAGACGACAGGTTCAAGCTTCATGTCATTACCAGATATGTATACATTGTAAAGTGTATCATTATAAACAACTTGCTTAACCTCTGCATTTGAGAAATCAGTTTTTATATGTTCTCTATGTTCACTCGTATTATACACTTTTCCATTGATAACGATGATATTTTTACTTACCTTTTTAGAATGACCCGTTTTGACAACTGAATCCACTTTAGACTTTTCATTCTCGGCTAATTTCTTCAACATCATCTCCATCGGTGAATCATCCGCCTGCTTCATTTGTGGGTTAATCGCGCCGAAGGTTTGGTTGATGTTTTCTTCTTCCTGTGATTTCAGGATGGAGCCGCTTTTGTAGCCTGTGATTTCAATTTTCGGGCCGGTGTACATGGTTTCGAGCTGATCAATGTATTTTTTCATCGTTTGAAAATCTGATTTTGCGGCTTCTAGTGCTTGGGTTTGCTGGCCGTCAAATTGAAAGAGCTTATTCAGGGTGTCCGAAATCAGCCGCTCAGCCTGTTCTGTTTCCATTCGGAAAAAGGTATCATTGACTGTCGGCAGGCTGACGATGTGATCTATGGCCGATGTCTGGCGATTTACTGCATCAGTGAGCTGCTCTGTCACTTCTCGTGCATACTTGACCCCATGTCTCGCATCGTGTGAGAGAAAAGCCTCTGCAATCATGCCGTGAGAGCCAGATTCTACAGAGGAAATCGCATGCTGTGTTTGTTTCAGTACTTTTTTGTATTCGTTGATAAACATGCCAAAGAAAAGGAGAAAAGGCTTGTGGCACTCCTCGTAAAAGGTCCGGATGGCATCTCCGCCTTTTCCCTTTAGCGCATCCTTCATGCCTGCCAGATGCTCAACGCTTTTTTCCAGCTTCTCCAGCTGTTGTTTTTGCTTGTCCAGTTTCTCAATCGTATGCTGAATGCCCTCGTGAAGAGCGTGGACATCTAATGTTTTCAATCCCTTGTCCTCCCGCGCTTTATTTCATGGAAGATGATATGTTTTCGTCCGTTTCCTTCATGGCGTTTACCGCGCTTTCCGTTTGTGCGATATGCTTGGCCAGAACAGATGCATATGCTTCAGTGAGCTCTTTGATGTCCTTATTTAATTGCTCAATGGACTTCACAACATTCAAATGGTTTCTGCCTGAGAGATGGCCGGGCAAGGAGGACTTGAGTTCTGCTGAATTCTTGAGCTGAGAGAGCCCTTGCTTCACTGTGCCATACACCATTTTAATTTCCTGTGCCATTTGTGCTCACCTCACTTTTTATGTTTTTCCTTCTCTATTTCATGCTCTATCCTCGTAATTTGGCGTCTTATGGAATAGACATCGCCCTCTAATGAGTGGATTTTTCCTTCTATGCTTTCGATGATTCCGCTGACTTGATCGCTTTTGATTTGCTGATATGCTTTGTTCATTCCTTCACGAATATCTTCAAACCGCTGAGCATGTGTTCCTCTCCATGCCTCCCGGTTAAGATGAGGCCGGTGAATGAGATGCTGGGCCTCGGAGAATTCGTGTTTGATTTGCCTGATTTCGTGCAGCACTCGTTTTAATTGATGGATCTGTTCCTGCTTTTCATGTAAGTCGGCTTTGACCGAATGTAACAACATTTCACTATGCATGCCGCAACACCTCGTGTTTCTATCAAACTGTGTCAATTCTTTACAATACAGACTATTTTCATATTACATGATGGGTCATATTGGATAAATAGGTAAAAAGGATTGTCTTGAGGAACTTTATCCCGGTTCTAAATAGCTAAAAATTCAATTTCATAACTTTGTAAGAGGGAGAATCATCATGATGGGTACTTTTCGTTTAGGTCTTGAACCCCGCTATCACTTCTGTTTTTTCTCTCGCTCAACCATTTCTTATAGTCAATAAAGCTCATAAAAAAGCGCCTTCTCTAGAAGGCGCCTTCTCCATCTTATTTAGATCCCCATACAGCCTCACCGCTGCCATTCAACACACTAAACGTCATCACGTTCTTCTCTCTCACCGAATCCCACTGGCGTAAAAATACGCCATTATACTTCTTGCCAGCTAACATAAGTTCAGCTGTATTTTTTCCGGTTTTCTTCCATGTTCCGGTCATTTCCCCGGAAATGGTGTGGTTTTTGTTGAGCTGGATGTTGATGGTTTGTTTGATGTCGGCTGAGATGTCTTTTCCGTGCTGGATAAGTTTGTATGTTCCTGTGATGTCTTTTTGTTTTACTTCTTTCAATGTTTCGCCCGCATAACGATATGGCGCTGCTACCGGCCAGCCGTCTTTGTTCATGAACAATTGGTGGACTCTGACTTCGTGTTCTTCACCCCTGCCCGGGAAGCGGGTGTGAAAGATTAAATAGGAGCGTCCGGTTTTTCCGTTATAGTATGCGGAGTTGTGGCCTGGTGAGACGTACCCGGTGCCTTTTTCATTTTCTGTTTCAAAAGTGTAGCTGCCCATGAGTTTGACGCCGTATGGTTCGATGGAACGGTCGTCGAAGAATGTGCCTTCTTTGCCGCGGACGTCGAGCATTGGATTGCCTTCTGCATCATAGTAAGGGCCGTCTGGTTTCTTGGAGCGGGCCACACGGATGTTATAGCCGCCTGTTGCATCGAGACCGCCATATGATAGGTATAAGTAGTAGTATTGGGTGTCTGGATTGTAGAGAACATACGGGCCTTCGATTCTGCTGTGGTTGCCGCCGAGCAGTTTTTTCCCGTATCCCTGCCCAGGAAGCGGGAAGCCCGTTTTTGGATTCATTTCAAGTATGAAAATGCCGCCTGAGTATGATCCGTACACCATCCACAGCTTTCCGTCTTTATCAAAGAAGGTATGCGGGTCGACGACATTCGGATGTTTGGTTGCGTCATACGGTGTTCCATCGCTGCTTGTGCCTTCCATTCCTGATTTCAAAAAGATGCCTTTGTTTTTGTATGGCCCTTCGATGTTGTCAGCGACGGCAACACCCATGGCGGACCTAGGCGAGTCGCCGCGGCAGGCGTTGTAGTACATGTAGTATTTGCCGTCCGCCAGCTGCGTGACGTCAGCCGCCCAAAGAGTATCGGATTGCGCCCATTCGAAGGTTTCTTTTAATTCTTTATAGACATTCGGAATCAGTGGGTTGTTGTTGCTTACGCTGGTGGTCAGCTGCTGCCATTGCATGAGGTCATTCGATTTCGCTGAAGCGAGATGAGATCCAAAAACATAATAGGTGCCATTTGTTTCAATGATGGAAGGGTCATGGACGCTGACTTCTTTAAAAATAGGTTTTTGTGCATAGACGGAGCTTGGGAGGATGAAGGCCATGATAAGAGCTGCAAGAAAACATACACGGAACAATCGGTTGAACATCTAAACAATTCGCCTCTCTTTTTTATTAAATTTTAAACGCTTACATTTCTCTATGAAGATACCCCGGCCTATTAAAACAGCCGAATGTTTTCATATTCAAACAGATAGGTGATTTCTCACTGTTCTCTTACATAGTCAGACTGATGTCTGGCTGTTTTGCGCAGAACTGCTGCTTGCATATCCTTTCCTTCATAGTTCAACTCTTTTGCTGTTTCTCCTTCTTTCATCACTCTGTTTTTCATTCGCGTACATGTAATAACTGCTTTGTCAGGTTTTGCATCGACTGTGATACAGCCATTTCGTTGTCGGCGGTTTTTAAGATGATGCCTGATTGCCCGTCAACACCGGAGTCATTCGGCTGGCTCTTTATAAAACGCCTTACGAAAAATACGACTTTGTAAACGCATATTGAGAGTTAGACAGCGGCGCTTGCCTCCTTGTCTGGATATCGTGTGCAATCGCTGAAAAAACCCATCCTGCTTTCTGCGTCGCGCTATTACAATACCAATCTAACTTGTTAAAGACTGTAAAAAACCTTTTGACTTCTGCTGCTGAACCAATTAATATAATACTCAGTTAATAGTTATCAGAATTTTTAGGAATTGAGTGATTCATATGACACTGCATAAAGAGCGTCGGATCGGACGGCTGTCTGTTCTCCTGCTGCTGAATGAGGCGGAAGAGAGTACGCAGGTTGAGGAGCTGGAGCGAGACGGATGGAAGGTCTGTCTTGGCAAGGTAGGATCAATGGACGCGCATAAAGTAGTAGCTGCAATTGAAACCGCTTCCAAAAAGAGCGGTGTCATTCAATCTGAGGGTTATCGGGAGTCACATGCGCTTTATCATGCGACGATGGAGGCTTTGCATGGCGTGACCAGAGGTGAAATGCTACTAGGATCGCTGCTTCGGACGGTGGGCTTGAGGTTTGCCGTTTTGAGGGGAAATCCTTATGAAAGTGAAGCGGAAGGCGATTGGATTGCTGTCTCGCTTTACGGAACAATCGGGGCGCCGATTAAAGGTCTTGAGCACGAGACATTCGGTGTTGGAATTAATCACATATGAAACAGCCCATAGATCTTAGACGATAGGGGGCTATGCGTGAAAATAGATGTTCACAGCATAGCTCCTTTTTGTATGGGCGCTTTACCAAAGTAAAGAAAAAGGAGTTGGGCTTATGGTGACTTTAGACGGTTCTTCATTGACAACAGCCGACGTCGCTCGTGTGCTGTTTGATTTTGAGGAGGCAGCGGCTTCCGAGGAAAGTATGGAGCGCGTGAAAAAAAGCAGAGCAGCAGTGGAACGGATTGTACGCGACGAAAAGACAATCTACGGCATCAACACCGGATTTGGCAAATTCAGCGATGTCCTGATTCAAAAAGAAGACTCGGCGGCGCTGCAGCTGAATTTAATCCTTTCTCATGCCTGCGGAGTTGGCGACCCTTTTCCTGAGTGTGTTTCCAGGGCAATGCTGCTTTTGCGCGCCAATGCGCTGTTAAAAGGCTTTTCCGGTGTACGTGCTGAGCTGATCGAACAGTTGCTTGCTTTTTTAAATAAACGCGTCCATCCTGTCATCCCTCAGCAGGGATCACTTGGCGCAAGTGGAGATCTGGCGCCGCTTTCCCACCTGGCGCTTGCGCTGATCGGGCAAGGAGAGGTCTTTTTTGAGGGGGAAAGAATGCCGGCAATGACAGGCTTGAAAAAAGCCGGTATTCAGCCGGTAACGCTGACATCCAAGGAAGGGCTTGCCTTGATTAACGGGACTCAGGCCATGACTGCAATGGGGGTGGTCGCCTACATCGAAGCTGAGAAACTAGCCTATCAAACAGAGCGAATTGCCAGCTTAACGATTGAAGGCTTGCGGGGAATTATCGATGCATTTGACGAGGATATTCACTTAGCCCGCGGCTATCAGGAGCAGATCGATGTCGCAGAACGAATTCGCTTTTATCTATCTGACAGCGGACTGACAACCTCCCAGGGAGAACTGCGGGTTCAGGATGCCTATTCATTGCGCTGTATTCCGCAAGTACACGGTGCGACTTGGCAGACACTAGGCTATGTCAAAGAAAAATTAGAGATTGAAATGAACGCAGCTACAGACAATCCACTCATTTTCAATGACGGTGACAAAGTGATTTCAGGCGGAAACTTTCACGGACAGCCGATCGCCTTTGCCATGGATTTTCTGAAAATCGCAATATCAGAGCTTGCGAATATCGCAGAGCGCAGGATCGAACGACTTGTGAATCCGCAGCTGAATGACCTGCCGCCGTTCCTGAGCCCTCATCCCGGTCTGCAATCCGGTGCAATGATCATGCAGTACGCCGCGGCCTCACTCGTTTCTGAAAATAAAACACTGGCCCATCCGGCAAGTGTGGATTCCATTCCGTCATCCGCCAACCAGGAGGACCATGTCAGCATGGGAACCATCGCCGCTCGGCATGCTTATCAGGTGATCGCAAATACAAGGAGAGTCATTGCGATCGAAGCCATTTGCGCATTACAGGCTGTTGAATACAGAGGCATAGAACATGCAGCGTCCTATACGAAACAGCTTTTTCAGGAAATGAGAAAAGTCGTGCCGTCCATTCAGCAGGACCGTGTTTTTTCCTATGACATTGAACGCTTGACTGACTGGCTGAAGAAAGAATCTTTAATACCTGATCATCAGAATAAAGAACTAAGGGGGATGAACATATGACTGATGTAAAAAAATCAATCCGTGCCAACAGAGGAACAGAGCTTGAATGCTTAGGATGGGAGCAAGAGGCAGTGCTTCGGATGCTTCGAAACAACCTTGATCCAGAGGTCGCCGAGAAGCCGGAAGACCTCATCGTATATGGCGGGATCGGCAAAGCTGCACGGGATTGGGACGCTTTTCACGCCATTGAGCATTCCTTGAAAACATTAAAAAATGATGAAACATTGCTCGTGCAATCCGGAAAGCCAGTTGGCATGTTCCGTACACACCCGCAGGCCCCGCGCGTGCTCCTGGCAAATTCTGTTCTTGTTCCGAAGTGGGCAGACTGGGAGCATTTCCACGAACTTGAGAAAAAAGGGTTAATGATGTACGGACAGATGACGGCTGGCAGCTGGATTTACATTGGCTCACAAGGCATATTGCAAGGAACCTATGAAACCTTCGCTGAACTGGCGCGACAGCACTTTGGAGGCAGCTTAAAAGGAACATTGACGCTGACAGCGGGTCTCGGCGGAATGGGAGGCGCACAGCCGCTGTCTGTCACGATGAATGAAGGCGTCGTTATTGCCGTCGAGGTTGACGAGAAACGCATCGACAAGCGGATCGAAACAAAATACTGCGATCGAAAAACAGCATCGATTGAGGAAGCCTTAGCTTGGGCTGAAGAGGCAAAGCTGGCAGGAAAACCTTTGTCCATTGCGCTTCTCGGAAACGCGGCTGAGGTGCATCACACACTTTTGAACCGAGGCGTCAAAATTGATATTGTGACAGATCAGACATCTGCCCATGACCCTTTAATCGGTTATGTTCCCGAAGGCTACTCCCTTGATGAAGCTGACCGTTTGCGTCAAGACAATCCAGAGCTTTACGTGCGCCTTGCGAAGCAAAGCATGAAAAAACATGTCGAAGCCATGCTGGCCTTTCAGCAAAAGGGCTCTATTGTATTTGACTACGGCAACAATATCCGGCAAGTCGCAAAGGATGAAGGGCTGGAGAATGCCTTCGATTTTCCGGGGTTTGTCCCTGCCTACATCCGCCCTTTATTCTGTGAAGGAAAAGGGCCGTTCCGTTGGGCGGCGCTTTCCGGAGATCCGGCAGATATTTACCGTACGGATGCGTTATTAAAAGAGCTGTTCCCGACAAATAAAGCCCTTCACCGCTGGATTGATATGGCACAGGAAAAAGTCACCTTCCAAGGCTTGCCGTCCCGTATCTGCTGGCTTGGATATGGAGAACGAAAAAAGATGGGCCTCGCCATTAACGAGCTGGTTAGAACCGGGGAGCTAAAAGCGCCTGTCGTTATTGGGAGAGATCATTTGGACTGCGGGTCTGTCGCCTCTCCAAACCGGGAAACAGAAGCGATGAAGGACGGAAGTGACGCTATCGGTGATTGGGCTGTGCTAAATGCGCTTGTCAACACGGCGGCGGGTGCAAGCTGGGTTTCCTTCCACCATGGCGGCGGTGTCGGAATGGGCTATTCCCTGCATGCCGGTATGGTCGCAGTGGCCGATGGAAGTGAGCTGGCTGACGAGCGGCTCGCCCGTGTCTTAACGAGCGACCCGGGAATGGGCATTATCCGTCATGCGGATGCGGGTTATGAACGTGCCGTTGAAGTAGCGAAGGAACAGGACATTATCGTGCCGATGCAAAAATAAAGGAGTGATGACATGCCAAAGCAAATTGATACGATTCTCATCAACATCGGTCAGCTTTTGACGATGGAAAGCAGCGGTCCGCGGGCAGGCAAAAGCATGCAGGATCTTCATGTGATCGAAGACGCTGTTGTCGGCATCCATGAACAGAAAATTGTGTTCGCCGGACAAAAAGGGGCTGAAGCCGGTTACGAGGCAGACGAAATCATTGACTGTTCGGGACGCCTTGTAACGCCTGGCCTCGTTGATCCGCACACCCATCTTGTATTTGGCGGATCTCGTGAAAAGGAGATGAACCTTAAGCTTCAGGGCATTTCATATTTGGATATTCTGGCGCAGGGCGGCGGGATTCTGTCTACAGTCAAGGATACCAGGGCGGCTTCAGAAGAAGAGCTGCTGCAAAAAGCCCATTTTCATCTGCAAAGAATGCTGTCCTACGGCACAACCACAGCAGAAGTGAAAAGCGGCTACGGCTTGGAAAAAGAGACAGAGCTCAAACAATTGCGTGTCGCAAAGAAACTGCATGAAAGCCAGCCTGTTGATCTTGTTTCCACATTTATGGGAGCACATGCGATTCCTCCCGAATATCAAAACGATCCAAATGAATTTCTGGATCAAATGCTTTCCCTTTTGCCGGAAATCAAAGAGCTGGAATTCGCCAGCTTTGCTGATATCTTTACAGAAACAGGCGTTTTTACAGTCAGCCAATCCCGCCGTTATTTACAAAAAGCAGCTGAGGCGGGCTTCGGATTAAAAATACACGCAGATGAAATCGATCCGCTTGGAGGAGCTGAATTAGCAGGTGAGCTAAAGGCCGTCTCAGCCGACCATTTGGTAGGTGCATCGGACGAAGGCATAAAGAAATTGGCTGAGGCAGGAACGATCGCCGTCCTCTTGCCGGGCACGACATTTTATCTTGGCAAAAGCACATACGCCAGGGCAAGAGCTATGATTGATGAAGGGGTATGTATCAGCTTGGCAACGGATTTTAACCCTGGCAGCTCGCCGACTGAAAATATCCAGCTGATCATGTCGATTGCCGCGCTTCATTTGAAGATGACAGCAGAAGAAATATGGCACGCGGTCACAGTCAATGCCGCATATGCCATAGGGAAAGGTGAAGAAGCCGGTCAGCTCAAAGCTGGCCGCTCAGCTGATCTTGTCATTTGGCAATCCCCGAACTATATGTATATTCCGTATCACTACGGAGTCAACCATGTACATCAAGTCATGAAAAACGGAACAATTGTTGTCAACAGGGAGGGAGCCATTCTTGGATAAGTACCCTTTTCTCAGAGAGGCCGGATCTTCGTTTAAAGACCGGGATGTCACAAAAATGAGCGACCTGATCGCAACATGGGACGGCCAGGACATTAAGGGACCGGCGTTGATAGGTGTCCCCCTATCAAAATCATCCATCAGTCATTCAGGCGCTTCCTTTGCACCCGGAACAATACGCCAGGCTCTGAAACATTCATCAGCCTATTCTGCTGAGCTTGGAGAGCATGTCGTATCAGAGCTTCTATATGATCTGGGGGATATCGATATTCATGTCACTGATATCGTAAAGTCACATCATCACATTTTCCAAACTATGCACGCTCTGCTTTCGGACCATCCGGATTGGGTGCCGCTCATACTTGGGGGAGACAATTCGATCAGCTACTCCACCATAAAAGCGATAGCACAAACGAAAGGAACGACAGCAGTGATTCAATTTGATGCCCATCATGATGTTCGCAATACGGAGGACGGGGGGCCGACAAACGGCACCCCCTTCCGCCGCCTTTTGGATGAAGAGATTATTAAAGGTCAACATTTGATCCAGCTGGGGATCAGAGAATTCAGCAACAGCCAGGCCTATGAAGCATATGCAAAAAAACATAACGTGAACATTCACACGATGGACATGATACGGGAAAAAGGGCTCATCTCCACGATAAAAGAGGTTTTGCCAGCCGTTCAAAATAGAACAGATTTCATTTTTATTTCTGTTGACATGGATGTCTTAGACCAGTCCCATGCACCCGGCTGTCCAGCGATTGGCCCGGGCGGCCTCTATACAGACGAATTGCTTGAAGCAGTCAAGTACATTGCACAACAGCCCAATGTTGCCGGGATTGAAATTGTTGAAGTCGATCCTACCCTCGATTTTCGAGATATGACAAGCAGAGCTGCAGCTCATGTTCTGTTACACGCATTAAAAGGAATGAAACTCTCCCCATTCAAGTGATCTTCTGGCAGGTTGTATTTTGGGCATAAGAAACTCATCTGCCTAAGGAATGGCAGCTAAAAGGAGGGCGAGACAGTGAATCTTCAGGAGAACAGCAGCCAACAGCTAAAACGCACAATGAAAAGCAGGCACCTATTTATGATCTCATTGGGAGGCGTCATAGGCACAGGACTTTTCCTCAGTACGGGCTATACGCTACATCAAGCCGGACCCGGCGGTACGATACTCGCTTATGTAATCGGCGGGTTGATGATGTACCTCGTCATGCAATGTCTCGGCGAATTGTCGGTTGCCATGCCGGTAACCGGCTCTTTTCAAAAATATGCTACAACATTTATCGGTCCATCTACCGGTTTTATGGTCGGCATCATGTACTGGATCAATTGGGTGGTGACAGTAGGCTCTGAGTTTACCGCATCCGGTATTCTCATGCAGCGCTGGTTCCCTGACAGCAGTGTATGGATGTGGAGTGCGATTTTTGCAGCCCTTCTTTTTATATGCAACGCATTTTCAGTTAAGTTATTTGCGGAAACTGAATTTTGGTTTTCCAGCGTAAAGATTGTCACCATTATTTTATTTATCATTCTAGGAGGAGCCGCCATGTTTGGCCTGATCTCTTTAAACGGAACGGCGGATGCTCCTATGTTGTCAAACTTCACGGACCATGGCGGGCTGTTTCCGAATGGCTTTCTCGCCGTTTTTATCGCGATGATATCTGTGAGCTTCGCCTTTTCCGGTACAGAGTTAATCGGCGTTACAGCAGGAGAATCAGCAAATCCTCAAAAAGATATTCCGCGGTCCATCCGTAATGTTGCATGGAGAACCGTGATTTTTTTCATTGGCGCTGTCTTCATATTATCCGGGCTGATTTCATGGAAGGACGCAGGCGTGATTGAAAGCCCGTTTGTCGCCGTATTTGCGGAGATCGGAATCCCTTACGCTGCTGATATTATGAATTTCGTGATATTAACAGCCTTGCTGTCTGTCGCCAACTCAGGCTTATATGCTTCGACCCGTATGATGTGGTCGTTAGCAAATGAAAACATGATCAGCTCCCGTTTTAAGAAAGTGACATCTAAAGGCATTCCTTTAAATGCCTTAATGATCAGTATGGCTGTATCTTGTTTATCTCTCGTTTCCAGTATCGTGGCCCCTGGAACTGTCTATGTGGTGATGGTCGCAATTGCTGGATTTGCAGGAGTCGTGGTCTGGATGAGCATTGCCTTGTCCCAACTCTTGTTTCGAAAGAGATTTCTGAAAAAAGGGGGGAATGTAAAAGATCTGACATTTCGCACGCCGCTTTATCCTCTTATGCCTATAGCCGCTCTCTTATTATGTTCTGCTTCTTGTATCGGTCTTGCTTTTGATCCCAATCAAAGAATCGCACTTTTCTGCGGAGTTCCTTGTATCATCCTTTGCTATCTGATCTACCATTTCAAAAGAAATGTTACAAAAGCGAAAAAAATCAGCCAAGAGGAATATCAGGCTGATCACATCCTGTAATCAAAAAAGCACACCCCACTCAGGATGGGATGTGCTTTATTTTTATTCAGTAATCAACGTATGAATCAGCTTCGGCGCCTTCGCTTCCGCGGCGATGCGGATGTTGTCATAGACTTTTGCGATGACTTCTTCAACGTTTTCGCGGTTGGCGTAAAGCGTCACGAGCGGTTCGCCTTTTTCTACTTTGTCGCCGACCTTTTTGCGGAGCATGATGCCGACGGCTAAATCGATCTCGTCTTCTTTTGTGGCGCGACCGGCACCTAACAGCATCGCCGCGACGCCGATTTCGTCCGCAACGATTTCAGAAACGACACCCGCTTCTTTGGCAGGCACATCAATTTGATATGCGGCTTGCGGAAGCTTAGACGGATCGTCAACAATTGAGCTGTCGCCGCCTTGGTTTTTCAGGAAATCCTTGAATTTCTCAAGCGCTTTGCCGTTTTTCATGACTTCTTCCAGCTTCGCTCTCGCTTCGTCCAATGTATCGGCTTTTTTCGCAAGCACAACCATCTGGCTGCCGAGCGTTAAGACAAGCTCATGAAGATCCTCAGGCCCCTCGCCTTTGAGTGTGTCGATCGCTTCTTTGACTTCAAGCGCATTTCCGATCGCAAAGCCGAGCGGCTGGGACATGTCTGAAATGACAGCCATTGTTTGACGGCCGACGTTATTTCCGATGCGTACCATCGCTTTGGCAAGTTCAGCTGCGTCTTCTTCTGTTTTCATGAAGGCGCCCGCTCCCGTTTTTACATCAAGCACGATGGCGTCCGCCCCGGCAGCGATTTTTTTGCTCATAATCGAGCTTGCAATGAGCGGAATGGAATTGACCGTTCCCGTTACATCACGAAGCGCGTACAGTTTTTTATCAGCCGGCGTTAAATTGCCGCTTTGGCCGATGACCGCAACCTTGTCGCGGTTCACAAGTTTAATAAATTCATCCTTCGTCAGTTCCACGTGGAAGCCGTCGATTGCCTCTAACTTATCAATCGTGCCACCCGTATGGCCGAGACCGCGGCCGGACATCTTGGCAACCGGCACATCAAGAGCCGCAACAAGCGGAGCGAGAACGAGCGTTGTCGTGTCGCCGACGCCGCCGGTGGAGTGTTTATCCACTTTAATTCCTTCAATGGCAGAAAGATCAATCGTTTCACCGGAGTTCACCATAGCCATCGTCAAGTCCGCGCGTTCACGGTCACTCATATCCTGGAAGAAAATCGCCATAGCAAGCGCGCTTGCCTGATAATCAGGAATGCTTCCGTCTGTATAGCCGTTCACGAAAAATTGAATTTCTTCAGTGGTGAGTTCTTTTCCGTTTTGTTTTTTGATGATGATATCTACCATTCTCATGTTTGGTCACCGATCCTTTTCGATTAAGTTCAGTAAATCAAGCCCACAATAGCTGCTGATAAAAAGCTGACAAGCGTAGCACCGTATAATAATTTCAAGCCGAAACGAGCGACGACATTTCCTTGCTTTTCATTCAGTCCTTTTACGGCACCGGCAATGATTCCGATTGAGGAGAAGTTCGCAAATGACACAAGGAATACCGATACGATCGCTGTTGTACGGCCGCTGAAATGGAAACCGTTTTGCGTAAGCGACGTCATGGCGACAAATTCATTCGATACCATTTTTGTTGCCATAATGCTTCCCGCATTAACAGCTTCATTCCATGGGATACCGACAAGAAAAGCGAATGGAGCAAACACATATCCAAGAATGCCTTGGAACGAAATACCGAATACTGCATTAAAAATGCCATTGATCAAGGCGATAATCGCGACAAATCCAATCAGCATCGCAGCGACGACAACCGCCACTTTGAAACCGTCAAGGATGTATTCTCCGAGCACTTCGAAGAAGGATTGTTTTTCCTCTTCCTCAACTCGAAGCATATCCTCTTCTTTTGCAACCTCGTACGGATTAATAATAGAAGCAATTATGAAACCGCCAAATAAGTTCAAGACCAGCGCTGTTACAACATATTCCGGTTTCAGCATTGTCATATACGCGCCGACAATCGACATTGACACAGTTGACATCGCAGATGCGCAAAGCGTGTACAAGCGCTGCTGATTTAAAAGACCGAGTTCTTTCTTCAAGGAGATAAATACTTCTGACTGCCCTAAAATCGCAGAAGCCACTGCGTTATACGATTCCAATCTTCCCATACCGTTTACCTTGCTGAGGGCAAGGCCGATATATCTAATAATAAACGGGAGGACTTTCCACTTTTGCAGAATCCCGATCAGAGCGGAAATAAACACGATTGGCAAGAGAACATTCATAAAGAATGTCGTTTGGTCCGCATTCACCAAGCCGCCAAACACAAAGTTAATTCCCTCTGCCGCGTATTCAAGCAGGTAACCGAATCCTTTTGCAAATCCTCCCACGAGGAAATTCCCTATTCCGGTATTGAGGAGAATGTAGCCAAGAATAAATTGCAAAATGAGCATAACAACAATTGGGCGGATCTTAATTCTTTTTTTGCCGCTGCTCGCGATCCACGCGAGGCCTAAAAACACGATTAAACCGATAATCCCAATCAAATACTTCATATGTGTTTCTCCTTTATTTGTATTCGCTTACAATCACTGTTTCCTCAGAAAACGGAAAGCAGTCTGCCTTCCGTCAGCTCTTAATAGTTGTCTCCGCCTGATGCATTTTCTCCTTTTACGATAGAAACGCCTGCGCTGGCGCCAATTCGGCTTGCTCCGGCCTCTACCATTGTGTCTACATCTTCTTTCGTTCTGACGCCGCCAGATGCTTTCACGCCGATATCAGGCCCTACTGTTTTGCGCATTAAGGCGATATCTTCCTTCGTTGCGCCGCCTGTAGAAAAGCCTGTTGATGTTTTTACGAAATCCGCTCCCGCAGACACCGCTAAACGGCATGCACGTTCTTTTTCTTCATCAGTCAGAAGGCACGTTTCGATAATGACTTTGACAAGCGCTTTTCCGGCTGCAGCTTCCACTACACCGCGGATATCCGCTTCAACCACATCGTCTTCCTTGTCTTTTAAAGCGGCAATATTAATGACCATATCCACTTCAGTGGCGCCTTTTGAAATGGCGTCTTTTGTTTCGAACGCTTTTGTTTCAGTTGTATTGGCACCGAGCGGGAAGCCGATGACCGTACAAACGTCGACTCCAGTTCCCTTAAGCTCTTTTGCAGCAAGCTCCACCCATGTCGGATTGACACATACTGAAGCAAATTTGTATGTTTTCGCTTCTTCAATTAGTTTTAGAATGTCCGCTTTTTGTGTATGCGGTTTCAAAGCTGTATGATCAATTATGTTGGCTAATGACATCCTTCGCACACTTCCTTTTTTGTTAAGATATTTTTTAGCATAACCGACTTTTGAACATATGTAAATTGGTAATTGAAATTTTGTTCAATGAAAGGTTTGAACGTGTCACAAATCATTAACAAGCGCCCTCGCGGTATGCTGGTCAATGATTAAAACGTTGGCATATTTTCCGGTTAATGCTCCGTGAATGGAAGATACTTTTCTGCTTCCGCCGGCAACTAAAATGGAGCGTTCCTTCAGTCTGAGGTCTTCAAGTTCAACACCGATGGTCCGGTCATTGATGGCGCTGCTGCAAATATTCCCTTTCGCATCAAAAAAGCGTGAACAAATATCCCCCACGGCCTGTTTTTTCAGCAGGGCTTTCTCTTCTTCGTTAAAATATCCGAGTCGGAACAACAGCGCTTCATCACGGACAGTCCCCACCGTGAAGAGAGCGATATTCGCCTGCTTTCCCATCTCGATGATCCGCTCAATATGACGGTCTTTCTCCACCATTCGCTTCACATCCGCATTATCAAACACGACTGGAAGCGGGAGATAGCGCGGCATCGTTTGAAAAGCCTCTGCAAACAGCTGAATCGTTTCAGCCGAATACGTGTTTACCCGGGAATGGCTGATGCCGCCTTTTAGCTGGACGACCTCGACGCCTTTTACTTGCTTCGGCTGCATGTTTTGCGCGATTTGATACATGGTGGTTCCCCAGCTGACGCCGACAATGTCGCCGTCTTTTACCGTTTCATGCATATATTCTGCACCATAGCGGCTTAGGTCATGTGTAATTCCTGCATAATCGGGTGTCGGAGAAAACACAACATGCGCCTCGAGGAGACCATATTTCTCTTCAAGCATGGAACCGAGCGCATCCAAATCCTCAAAAGGGTCCATGACGCGAATCTGGACATATCCTTTTTCCTTTGCATATTGCAGCAGCCGGGAAACGGTTGGCCTTGAAATGTTGAGCTGCTCAGCAATTTGCTGCTGACTGTAGTCAGACTGATAGTAAAGCCTTGCCGCTTCTATGCTTAATTGTTGTTTTTCCCGATCCATTCTGCACCTCCCTGTGGATCAGTCCTGATAAAACTGCTTTTGATTTGCTTTTATTATACAGGGTGGCGCCGACTTTCATCCACCTGATTCTAAGAAACTGAACGACGCTCTGGGCGCGGACCTGCCCAGAGCTTACTTCTCCCAGGTCATATGCTGATAAATGCCTTTCATAATGGCGTACATTCCATATAGGATCAGGCCTAACGCCAATATAGATAGAATCAATTTGCCATGCGGCTGCTGCGCGAGTTCGGCGAGCGCGCCGTCAAAGCCTCTTGTGTCGTCGGGATCAGCGGTCATGGCTGTTTTGATGAGAAAATAGCCGATAGCCGAGAAAATAATGGCCCGGGCGATATTGCCTGCGCGTCCGGTGTTTTTTGTGATGCATATCATTTGTTTGTTCATTTTTGACGTATCAAATTCTTTCATAAAAGCAGCCCGAACACCTTTCATAAATTGAACAATCGCAAATACGATAAAACCCGCACCCGTAAGCCCTGTGAGCCATTGGCCGAACGGTTGCGCCAATACATAAGCGGACCACGTCTGTTCTGAAGTGCCGCCGTCCCCTTGGCCAAACACAAATCGCAAGGCATTCCAAGCGATGGATGTGTAAACGGCGGCACTGAAAAAGTTTCCTATTCTCCGTGACAGGCCTCGCCTGCTGTTTCCGTGCCCCTCCGTGTCCTTGATCGCACTTAACACCATCCAGATTACATAGCCGATAAGGCCGATGCCTATTAAAAAAAGCAATAGTGACCCATACGGCATGCGTGATAGCGTTTGGAGCGCTCCGCTCGAATCTTTCGCGCGGCCTGCCCCGGCAGCCGTCATAAAAGCCAAAACCCCAAGCAGAATAAAAACGCCGCCGAATGCAAAATAACCAAGCCTCCCGAATCGCTTGATCCAAGGCTTGGTTTCCTGTTTTATTTTTGACATGTACCGGTCTTTCACCGCCATGTGTCCAACCCTCTTTCACAGAAATCTTTACTGTAACATTCCCGATTGAACAAAGTTGAAACAGCTCCTGCCTCAGCTATGGCTGGCTGAGATACGTTTTTGCTGTTTAGCTGATTGTGCAGGTGTCATCCAAGCAGCCGCTGCGGCAGCTGTGACTCCGCCTGCTAATTTCCCAATGATCATGGCCGCCGCCATTTCTTTTTTCATTCCAGCTACAAAACCGAGATGGCTGCCGAGTACAAAGGCGCCGCTGACCGCAAACGCGACATTGATAACCTTTCCTCTCGGCGTCATATTCTTTAATGAAGCCAGCATCGGGATATGATGCGCCAAAGAGGTCACTAATCCTGCTGTTGCTGTCTCATCTAAATGAAGGTGTTTCCCCAGGGCCTGAAGCGGTTTTTTAAAGGTTTTTGTAATAAAAGCCGTCATTGGAAACGCCCCTGCCAAGGCAATGGCGATCGTCCCTGTCGTTTGTATCCCTGTCTCGACATTCTCCATTCCCGGAATCAGCACAATGCCGGTCATCGTTTCAACAGAAACAGCTGCAAGCCCGATAATCGCAACCACACTGACCGCTTTCCCGAAGTAATGAAACAACCGAATCATACTGTCGGTATACCGCCATAACCCAAAGGCGATCACAGCAGATAACAGACTCGGGATCAGAAGATTTTTACCTACCATGCCGATGTCAAAACCTGCGCATAATCCGCCGATTAAGCAACCGATCGGCACTGTGCACAGCCCGATTAATATGCCTTTCGCAAAATACGGATGGTCCTCTTTTTCGATGATGCCAAGAGTGACGGGAATTGTGAAGACGATTGCCGGTCCCATCATTGTTCCTAAAAACACCCATGAAAACAGCCCGGCCTGCGGATCTTTCGCCATTTCTCCAGCCAGCGCATATCCTCCCATATCAATCGCCAAAATGGTGTTCGCAAAGGAAGAGGGGTCTGCGCCAATCGCTGTGTAAAACGGAGCAACAATGGGAATCAGGATTGCTGCCAGCACGGGCGCCAGCGACACAATTCCGATCATGGACAGCGCCAGCGGCCCCATAGCCTTAAAGCCGTCCGCAAACCGCTCGCCTAGCCCCCATCTGTTTCCCAAACAATAATCCGCCGCTCCCCATAGTAAAAAGGCAGCCAAAATGAATACAACCGCGTCATTCACCGTCATGGTTTTCTCCTTTTTCAAACGTATGATTGGTTTTATCATATCATCTGAAATCACCGAATAGAGTTGATCTTATTCAATATGAGCTAAAAATTCTTTTATATCGGCTTTTTCAACGGCTGTTATGATGCGCCGCGCTTTTTCTTGAGGAACCGTTAATGTCAATTTTTCTATTATGTCTTCTTCAGACAGCTCATTTCCCGGCGCCCCTTTTGGGCAGTCCACACGCGCTTCGCAAATCCGGCCGTCTGATAAATAGGCCCGGACAATCGTGAAACGGCCTTTTGGAACGGCATGGGGAGCCGGCTGAGTAGCATTGTCATATACGCGCTGAATATGCCCTATTGTCGTTTGAATGCCGTTTGGGATCGGCTGGCTGTTGAAATGTTCAACGGTCAGGCCGTGTCCATGCAAAGCAAGAGCAATCACATATTCAACGCTGAAACGGCCTTCCTCTCCAGTTTTCGGAGATCTTTCCGTCAATGCAGCATCTCCGCCTGGCGGAAAAATCACTTCAATACGTTCGGTATTGGCAGCAGAAATGGTTTCTTCGGAGATAAGCTGTCGTACCGCATCTGCAGCATGGTGTGCCGCGGAACAAAATGGATAGATTTTAAACCATAGACCCGGCTGCACAATTCTCCACGGCGCCCCCCAATCGTTTAGCAAAGTGTGTTGTGCTTTTTCAACGTCACCGTACAGACTGAAGAAACCAGTTTCTCCATCAAATGCCGTGCGGGACCCGCCAAATTCTGTTTGGGCCAGCTTAACGGCCAGCAAGCCAGCCTGAGCCGCCAAACCGGCGTGCAGTGGTTTCATTTCTGTTCCAAATTGCACCCTCATCCCAGCAGATTGCGTAGCCGCAAAACCAATCGCTTTTTCCAGCTCTTCCTGAGTCAGCTCCTCAGCATAACCTACGGCGCAGGCGGCAGCGATCGCACCAAGTGTTCCTGTATTATGCCAGCCCTTTTCATAGTGTCGGCTGCCAATTGATTCTCCCAGCCGTGCCATCACTTCAACACCAACAATATAAGCGCCAAGAAGCCGCTCGTCATGTCCGCGAGCGGCAGAAGCAATAAGGGCCGGTACGATGACTGCACTGGGGTGTCCTCTTACATCGGAGTGGACATCATCAAAATCCAATGCATGGGCGATAAATCCATTCAGCATCGCGGATTGTAATGGCGCGGCCTTTTTGCCCTGTCCGATAATAGGAACAAGGGGCCGGCCTCCTTCATCCTCTATCAGACGGAGGAGCTTTTGAATTCCTTTATCTTCTCTTCCTGCGAATGAAGCGGCAGTAAAATCAAGTAATCCTTTTTTTGCTTCGCGAATCGCGTCAACTGAATGCTCAGGTTGTGACGCTCTCACAGCCGCTGCAAGACCTGCTGTCAGCCCTTGTTTGCTCATTTGATGGTCTCCAATACAATAACCGCCAGCTCCGCAAAGTATTGAGAGGCAACCGTAAGGGCATCTTCATCCAGTGTAAAGGCCGGATGATGCCACTCCTCCGTCCCGTTCGTTCCCATCCAGACAAAAAATCCCGGAATCTTCTCTTGATACAGAGCGAAGTCTTCTCCGCCCGGAGACTGCTCAGCATGAACGGTTTGATAGCCAAGCCGTGCCGCAGCTTCGGATGCCGCATTCAAAAATGTGCCGTCATTCTGAACGGAAGGCAAATAAGGAAACCACTTGAATTCTGCTTGTGCCCCATAGCCCGCTGCAATTCCTTCAGCCACTCGTCTCATATGCTCCGGAACAGCCTGCCGCGCTTCTTTTTGAAAGGTTCGAACCGTCCCCTCCATTTCAGCTTGGTCTGGAATCACGTTCCACGACGTGCCCGCCTGTACTCTTGTGATACTGACGACTGCGTTTTGCAGTGAGCTGATATTGCGGCTGACCACAGATTGCAGCCCGCTGATGATTTGCCCGGCTGCAGCGATTGGATCAATACTGTTATTCGGGATGCCGGCGTGTCCGCCTTTCCCTTTGATGACGATCTCAAACCGGTCAACACTTGCCATGAGCGGACCTTCCTTTACACCAATGGTCCCGACAGGCAGATCCGGCTTATTGTGCATGCCGAAAATCGCGGAAACGCCATCAAGTACGCCAGCTTCTAGAACCTTTCTTGCTCCTGCGGCAATTTCTTCGGCTGGCTGAAAGATAAAGCGGACTGTACCTTTCAGCTCGGCCCTTCTTTGATTCAGCAACATCGCTGTGCCAATAATAGAAGCGGTATGAAAATCGTGTCCGCATGCATGCATTGTGCCATCAACCTTAGATGCAAATGGGAGATTCGTCTGTTCTTGGATCGGGAGCGCGTCAATATCCGCTCGTATTGCTATCACGGGGCCGTCTTCCCGTCCTTTGATTTCTGCAATCACACCAGTCTCCAATTGAGGAACATCAAGTATTTCGATTTGCTCCTCCTCAAGCCAGCGGCGGATTTTTTTCGTCGTTTCAACCTCTTGAAATGACAGTTCAGGATGTTCATGAAGATCACGCCGCATATTGATTAAACGGGTATGAAACGCTTTGTCGGCCATTGTTCTTCTCTCCTTCTTATATAAGCTCTGCAGGCTCTCCCACCTGCTTGATAAATCGTTTCGTCCGTTCGTTTTTCGGATGGTCAAACAATTCCTCTGGCGTTCCCTGCTCGATAATATGGCCGTCTGCCATAAAAATCACTTGATCAGCAACCTCTTTTGCAAACGCCATTTCGTGTGTAACAATGATCATCGTTGTTTGTTTTTCCGCAATGGACTTGATGACCTGAAGCACCCCTGTGACGAGCTCAGGGTCAAGCGCTGACGTTGGTTCATCCAGCAAAATCGCATGCGGATTGACCGCAAGCGCCCGGGCGATGCCGATTCGCTGCTGCTGGCCGCCGGACATTGTGATCGGATAGCTGTCAGCCTTATGCTCCAAACCGACTTGTTTCAGAATCTCCATTCCAATACGTTTCGCTTCGTCGCGTGGTTTATGTTGAGCCACGATTAAAGCTTCTGTAATGTTTTGCAGAGCCGTTTTATTTTTAAACAGATTGTAGTTTTGAAAGACCATGGCCGTTTGCTGGCGAAGCCGATGTGCTTCCTTGCGTGTAAACTTTTCCGCATTCAGTTTGGCTTCTCCGATTTCAATAAGGCCTTGATCCGGACGCTCTAATAGATTTAAGCACCGGAGAAGCGTTGATTTTCCGGAACCGGACGGACCGATGATTGCCACCACTTCTCCGCGTTTCACTTCTAGATCGATTCCGTCGAGCACGACGAGATCTTTAAACGCTTTGCGAATATTTTTTACTGTTATCAACTGATTTCACCTCTAAGTCCGGTATGGCTTGCTCATGGCACGTTCAAACAAGTCCTGCAACATGCTGTAGATAATGGTAAGAACCCAATAGACGATCGCAACCGCCAAGTACGTCTCAAAATATTTGAGGTTTCCTGAAGCGTACATCTTCCCTTGGGCGAACATCTCCATGACCCCTAATGTAAAGGCCAGTGACGTTTCTTTCAGGAGCCCGATAAAGGTATTGCCCGTTGCCGGAATCGCATTTCGGATCGCTTGCGGCAAAATAATCCGTCTGTATGCCTGAAATTTTGTCATACCGACCGACAGGCACGCCTCCAGCTGCCCGTCATCAACAGAGTTGAGGGCGGCCCGGAAGATTTCTGCCAAATATGCTGCATTTTTTAAGCTTAACCCGATGATGGCAGCTGTGAGAGCTGTCATTTTGCTCATCTCTGGAAATAGCTGCGGCAGCCCGTAATAGATTAAGAACAGCTGCACAAGGGTCGGCACGCCTCGGAAAAAGGATATATACAGCTTTGACAACTGATGAAGCACTGGAATTTTGTTCTTTGTAATGAGTGCGAGAATAAGTCCTCCGATAATGGCAAAAATCATAGCCGCTATAGCCATAAACAACGTGATCGGAAGGGCCTGAATTAAAGTCGGGAACGCTGATATCATGAATTCCCAATCAATCGTGTTCATTCTGGTGATTCACCGCCGTTTCTTAATGCTTCTGTTCTACTGTGATATCTTCATTAAAGTATTTTTCAGAGAGTTTTTTCAGTGTTCCGTCTTTACGCAATTCATCTAGCGCCTTATTGACTTTTTTGCGGAGCTTGTCGTGCGCATCGTCCTTGGCAAATGGGAATGCAACCTGTTCGTAAACAATCGGATCTCCTGCAAGCTTTAATGGCAAACCGGTCTTCTTGATTTGCGCGATCAATACAGTTCGGCTGTTGACATAAGCGTCTACACGGCCGTACGCAACATCCTTCAGCGTGCCCTCTTGTGTTTCGTACGTTTTGATATTGATTTTTTTATCAGGATCTTTGCTTTCAAGGTTTTTCGCGTGGTTTGAACCGAGAACGGCCGCGACTGTCTTCCCTTTTAAATCGTCTGCTGATTTGATATCTGTATTGTCTTTTTTGACGACAATCTGTGTTCCCGCATAAGCGTATGGTTTCGTAAAGTTATACGTTTCCTTGCGTTCGTCTGTCACAGCTACCTGGTTGGAAATGGTGTCAAGCTTGCCTGTTTGAAGCTCTCCCATCAGCCCGCTGAATTCAAGAAGCTTCCAGTCCAGTTTCATGTCAATTTTCTTAGCGACCGCTTCCATCACTTCAACGTCAAAACCTGTCAGCTTTCCGTTTTCTTTATAAGCAAATGGGTAACTTTGTCCTGTCGCACCGACATGAAGCACATTGTCATCCTCTTTACTGCTGCTGTTTCCATTGCCGCAAGCGGAGAGCACCGCTAATAATGCAGCAACGACCAGCACTGTCCATTTTTTCATCTTCATTTGATTTTCCCGCCTTTTCTATTTTTATAGATCATGTCGCAATTGTTTTTTCATATAGACTGTGATATGCCCTTTTCCAAGGTCTTGTTCACCTGAGCGGACATACCCTTTTCGTTCGTACATCTCAATCAGCCACGGATGCTTATCCGCTGTTCCGAGTGAAACAAACGGAACCTTTAACGTATCGCGGAGGATTGTTTCCTCCAGCCATTGAAGCAGCTTTGTTCCGATTCCTTTTTTTCCGGTGTCGGGGTCCACAGCAAACCACCAGATATGCGGAACGCCATACGGTCCCGGCTGTTTTCCCCAAGGCATTCTCAAGGTGATGGTCGCGATGATCCGCCCGTCTTCTTCCATGACGTAGCAAGCATTTTCCCGAATATTTTTCAGCACCAAATCCAAATCCGCATGAGCGGCAGCAAAACGAATGCCGAGCTTTCGAATCGGTTCATAAGCCCGCAATGTCAGCTCGAGAAGCTGTTCGGCATCACGTTCAACTGCAAGGCGGTATTGTGGCTTCATCTAGCGTTCCTCCTTACTTTGCATAGCGGTTTACCGGCTTTTCCAAACCGAAGTGCTCTCGTAATGTTGTGCCTTCATATTCTTTTCTGAACACGCCGCGCTCCTGTAAAATCGGAACCACTTGATCAACAAACACTTCAATTCCTTCTGGGAGAAGCGGAGGCATGATGTTAAACCCGTCACACGCTTTCTTATCCACCCATTCCTGCATCTTGTCGGCGAGCTGCTTCGGCGTGCCGACGAAGATATGGTGGCCTCTGGAGCCTGCAACGTATTTGTAAAGCTCTCGTATCGTCATATTGTCACGTTCAGCCATCTCCTGAACAAGCTTGAAGCGGCTCTTCACAGCATTTGAAGCTTCTGCGTCAAGCTTCGGCAGCGGCCCATCAAGCGGATATGCCGACAAATCAATTCCGCCTAAGTAATTTTGGAGAATTTGCAGACCGACAGATGGAATAATCAGATCTTGAAGCTCCTTGTATTTGGCTTGCGCCGCTTCTTCTGTATCGGCAATGATCGGGAAAATACCCGGCATGATTGCAATTTTTTCTGGATCACGTCCGAATTCCGCTGCCTGTTCTTTAATGGATTGATAAAATTCTTGAGCTGATTCCAGGTGGTTTTGTGCTGTGAAGATCACTTCTGCTGTTCTGGCAGCCAGCGCTTTTCCGTCTCCTGATGATCCTGCCTGGATAATGACCGGCTGGCCCTGCGGGGTTCTTGAAACGTTCAGAGGTCCGCGAACCGAGAAATAGTCTCCTTTGTGGTTCAGCTCGTGCATTTTTTCTTTGTCAAAGAATTCACCCGTTTCTTTATTACGGATAAAGGCGTCCTCTTCCCATGAATCCCAAAGCCCCTTTACAATCTCGACAAATTCCTCTGCCCGCTGATAGCGCAAATGGTGTTCAAGGTGCTTTTCACCGCTGAAATTCAGCGCTGTGGATTCAATAGATGAAGTGACGACGTTCCATCCGGCACGGCCATTGGAGAGATGATCCAATGACGCAAACTGTCTGGCAATATGGAATGGCTCGCTGTATGTAGTGGAGGCTGTTGCAGTCAGTCCAATTTTTGATGTGACCTGCGCCAAAGCAGAGAGCAGGGTGAATGGCTCAAACCTTGTTAATACATTTGGATGTGATTTGCTGTCAATTGAAAGACTGTCCGCTAAAAACAGCATATCCAGCTTGCCTCGCTCCGCTGTTTTCGCAAGCTCTTTAAAATAATCCAAATTCATGCTCGCATCTGAAGGCGCGTCCGGGTGCCGCCAAGACGCAACATGATGGCCTGTACCTGCTAAAAATACCCCTAATTTGATTTGTTTCTTTTTGCTTGTCATGTTGATACTCCTTTTATCATGTTTTTAGGCTGAATAATCCGAAAAATAAACTCCTATATTCCTAGTCGTTTAATATGAATAAATCAAAATGTACATTTGTATTGCGAGTTTGTCAATGAGTTGAGATTAATTTTTTCTTTTTAAGCTGAAAAGAATCTCGCAGAATCATGGGGCGGCATTTGTGCAACCTGTATACTGGCAAAACCAGTCTGATGCTGAGACTCGTTTTAATCCAAAGTTTTATATAAATGTAGCTTGTACCTTATCTCTACTTCCGACCATACGCATTTTGCCGCCGCTTTTGCTCTTTGCTAATAAACGCGCGTGATCGCCGTCGTAGAACGGTCCATTTTCCCACTCATTCAGAAGCTGAGACATCACATAAAAAAATAAGCTGATCCCGGATTCATACCGAAATCAGCTAATTGAATCTTAATTAAGTTCTAGAATACTTTCTTCTGCTTTAGCAGAAAACACTTTAGGCTCCAAACAGTCAAGGTCTTCATGAAATAAATTTACTTTTTGGATTTGCCGATTGTCATAGTGGTGGAAATAGTAGTTTCCAGTTTCGTTGCAGATCACGGAAGTATATTGCGTATAATGAATTTCGTCTTCTTCCGTTATCACTGCGCCCTTTGGTATTGTCATATTTGCCAAAATGTGAAAAGCGGCTGTTACACCTTTCATTTCATCGGCCGCCGGCTCTAGGTGTTCTTTCAAATAAACAGCTCTGACAAACCGGGAAGGCGGTGTATAGTCCCCCGGCAGGCCAACAGTTCCTAAGCCTTGGCCAAAAGCAGAAAGGGCTAACCCGCCCATCTCTTTGCTCTCTAATTGCTTCGGTCTGATTCCTGTATATTGCTGCAGATTGGTTACATGCCATATAAAGTCGGGGCTGTTCGTCATGACACCAGGTTGATTGTCATAGACTTTGAGGCCGTCTGCTCTCGGTTCTATCGTCAGGCTTCGTCCCGTCCGGTCTGACAATATCCAGTGAAGCGGTAAAACTGTATCCAATAGATCTAATTTTTTCTCTACAATCGTTAAAGATCGAATCTTTTCTTTTACGTCTTCCAAAGACTGACAGACTGACAGCACCCATGTCACAAACTCATGCGGGGCAATGTGAACAGTGTCTTCCCGTATCGTTTTTTCGTACTCTGCATAGCCCGGAAAATAAAGTGCAGCACACGATAAACCGTTTTCATTAACGCCGTCTGCAAATAGAATATTACCAAGTTTTCTTCCCATACCGATAAATGCGTACTGTGTCTTATGAGCCTTTCCGTCAGCTTCACTATTCCAGCTGTAACGCCGTGGATAGAGAATGACCTCCGTCCCCAGCTGAAATGCAAAATCCATTGTTCTCGCTAATAAATGATTCCGGTCAGCAGTTTCCAATGTAAGACTTGTGCACATCTGATTCAATCCCCTTTCAATTCAGGCTAAAATCATACATTTTGTGAACAACTTGTTTTATCAGCATAACGAAAGTCAAAGAGATTCGTCAAAGAATTGACATTACATCAAATAAAACGAAAAATCCAGCCTTCTCAGAGGCTGGATTTCATTATTTCGACAAAACAAGCTCGTGAATCGCATGCGCAACACCATGTTCATTATTGGAGCGCGTTTGAAAGTTTGCGGCTTCCAATACTTCTGGAATGGCGTTTGCCATGGCAACCCCGCAGCCCGCCCATTCGATCATTGTCAGGTCGTTCCCGTTGTCGCCTATGCACATGACTTCCGCCTGTTCAATTCCAAGCAGCTGAGCCAGCTGGCGTACAGCATTTCCTTTGCTGGCTTCCGAGTGCAGAATTTCATAAAAGAAAGGCGCGCTTCTCACCATTGTATATTTTTCTCTCAGGTCTTTTGGAATCGATGTAATGACGCGGCTTAAGTTCTCCGGTTTATCAATAAACATCACTTTCGGGATGAGGATATCTTTTGGCACCTCGTCAATTTTGCGGAAATGAAGCGGCACCTGTGTCACATAGGATTCGTATACGGTAAATTCGCTAATGTCCCGGTTAGGCGTATACAAATTAGATGAGTCAAAGAAATGCATCGGCGTCTTCAGCTCTAAGCTCAGGTCATATAATGAAGTCAAATCATCATAACCGAGAGACAGCTCCGAGACCACTTCGTTTGTATGCGTATTTTGAACAAGCGCTCCATTATACGCAATGACATAGTCGCCTTCTTCAATTAAATTCAGTTCATCTAAATATCTCTGCACACCCCCGATAGGCCGGCCGGTGCAGAGCACAATTTTGACACCTTCCGCTTTTGCCGCGTGAAGGGCGTCGCGGACCTCCTCTGTTACTTCATGATGATCATTTAAAAGTGTTCCATCCATATCAATTGCAATTAGTTTGTACATCCTGCATCTCCTTCATGTCGTTTTCAGGCTATAGTCCCATCATATCGTTTTTTCTTTTTGATATTCAACCGGAAGAGATGGTTTTCTCCGGATTCTGTTTAGACGCCGCCCTTGTCTTCGGATACGCAAGCGCGGTTTCCGCTTTCTTTCTGCCTTGACGCCGTTTTCTGCTTTTTTCTGTTTCATCAGCAGAAAGCCGGCAACTAAAAAAGGAATGCCGGTTATATTCAAGATGGCAAGCTTCACACCCGCCGCGATGAAAAAGAACCCCCATGAAGATGATGGATTCCGTCTGATCATGACGTAAGCCGCCATTTCCAGAACGATCAGGATGGCATGAAGCACTATGCCATAAATCAGCAATACAAGGGCAAAAAACAAAACATAATTCACGATTGCCCCTGAGTACATCATAGCGCGCATCATTTGTATAAACGATAAGGATTGCATGGAGCCGCTGATGACATTAGGGTTATAGATCGTATAGTCACTAAATACATGTTTGACTTTGAGAAAAGCCCATAATATAAATATCCACTGAATGATATGTAAAACAAGCCCCGCTGCCACCAGTCTTTCAGCTTTTTGATTTCTCATCTTTCTCCTCCCTGCCGGTCTTTGATTCGATTCTTGTCATCGTTTTTGTCTGGCCATTTTGCTCCCATATCAATGTCCCGTTTTCTCCTCTTTTCAGCGTGCTTTTGAGCGGATAATAGGGGCCGAGGTACTGAATCTCGATAGACCCGTCAGTGCTTTGGGAAATCACCTTGTATGCCATAAAAGGCAGCTGTACCTCTCCTCTTCCTTCCATCACTTCCGTTTCCACAACCTCGTCTTCGGTAAATGTGACTGTTGCTGATTTCACGCCATCCGCTGGCCCGGGGGCAAGCCCCTCATCCCACGTTCCGTAATAAAACGGTGTCTCTTCTTTTTGCTGTTGGCAGCCCGATACCATGATGCATACAGCAGTTAAAAGCAAAATGCCATATTTGTTTCTCAAGGGGATCACATCCTTTCCTCCTCTTTTTGGGCGAATGCCGTGCCGCTGTGCCAATGACTACATAAGTTATAAGGAATTCACCCACAAGGAGATTGATCATAATGAACCCTTATCAATATTACAGCCCTCAGCTGCCTCAGCAGGAACCTTACTATAGCCACTATGAGTACAATTCTTATCCGCAGCAGGATGTATACGATCCATACCAAATGGATAGACAGCCGGCATTAGAAAGAAGAATCGCAGCACTTGAACGGCAAAATGAACAGCAGTCGAGAGAATTAACCCGTCTAACAAACGAAGACCGCCGTCAAAACCGCGAAATTGCGCGGCTGGCAGAACAGGTCAATCAGCTAAGCCAGACTGTTGAACGCCATACACGCCGCCTAAATCGGCTCAATCAGCGCCTCCGTACAGTAGAAAACAGGCTGAATATCCCATTTACTGCAGGGGAAGGCGGTTTCTGAGCAAGCAAAGAAAAAAAGCGGAATACGATTCTCCCATTTCAGGGTTTCGTTTTCCGCCATTTTTATATGTTAAAACGGAACATTTACATAAAAAGGGTTTGTACCCAGTATACAATCTTTACCGTTTTCATTCAAAGACAGAGGGGCTGAGGAAAATAATTGTAGTTCCTCATTTGCAGAATTTCTTTTCAATCAGGTTGCATGATAATACCGACTCACGTCAATCGATACATGGAGGGATCATTCATGCATAATACACAACACGGCTTGCAGCAGCTGAACCAATGCCGCCAAACTGCTCAGCAGCTCATTCAGCAAACACAGCAAAGCAGCCAGCAATATCGCCACATGCTTCATCAGGAGCAGCAAAACATCCAAATGCTGCAGCAGATTCTAAACCACGAACAACAAGCTGCACATACCATTCAGCAAGCACTGCACGGACATGACATGGCGATTCAAAAGTGCCAGCAGGTTGTCAACATGTGCAACCAAATGCAACAGGAACTTACTGGACAATCCAGCGTCATGAATACGAATGTGTCTACACTTCCATTCGGCCAAAACACGCCATTTCAGCAGCAATCCTACCAGCAGTAATATATAAAAAAGCTCAACACAATGCGAGTGTTGAGCTTTTTTTCTTACTGTTCTTTGCGAATATGTATATCCTGAATAGACTGTTTCGGTGCATGAAATCTGCTCTCGGCTTCACTTCTTGCCTCGGCAAAAGCCCGCGCCTCCACATGATCTTTGTAGACATCCAGCTGAATCAAATACAGCGGGCGCACTTTAAATCCATGAATAATGGTCACCGCCCATAACGGGACCACAATAAAAACACCGGGCAGATCGGGCAAAACAAAACCAAACGCAAAAATGAAAAAATAAATGATGCCGTACATGATCCACTTTCTATTTCTAACCTTGATGCCAATAAATAAAAAGGCAAAAAAACTGGTAATGGCAAAAGGCATGAAAATAAACAGCATCCACCAGCTATGCAGCCATTCCCAAGCGGAACCTCTTTTTGTAATTCCCATATTTTTCTCCTCCTATTTACCTATAATAATCGATTAGGCATACCGCGTCACCCATAAACGGGAAAAACTTTCTCCCTTAAAAATAGTGATAGACGGAGAACAGGTTTCTTGCTATATTATTAATTGATAATGATAATCATTACTAATCTATTGAGATACATAGTGGGAGGGTTCTTAATGAAAAAGAACATATTGCTCGTGGGCATGCTTGTGCTGCTTCTCATGTTTGTCAGCGCTTGCAGCGGCACGGCTTCTAAAGGGAGCTCAAGCGATTCTGCTTCCGAAAAAACAGAAATGAGAACATACAAATCACCAAAAGGGAACGTCAACATTCCTGCACATCCGAAACGCATCGTCACTGATTTTTATGCCGGTGAATTGCTGTCTGTCGGGGCCAATGTGGTCGGCTCAGGCTCATGGTCATTTGATAATCCGTTTTTAAAATCAAAGCTGAAAAATGTGAAGGATGTTGGTGATCCAATCAGCGTTGAAAAAGTGATGGAGCTTCAGCCTGACTTAATTGTTGTCATGAATGAAGAGAATGTTGATAAATTAAAGAAAATCGCTCCGACTGTTGTCATACCTTATAACACAGCGAAAAACGTAGAAGACACAGTCAGCATGTTCGGAGATATCGCCGGAGCAAAAGACAAAGCAAAATCCTTTATGGCTGACTTTAACAAAAAAGCGGAAGCAGCTAAGAAGAAAATTGCCGGCGTCATCGACAAAGATGCGACCTTCGGCATTTATGAAAACACAGACAAGGGCGAATTCTGGGTGTTCAATGACAATGGCGGACGCGGCGGCCAAGCTGTATACAATGCACTTGGGTTAAAAGCGCCTGAAAAAATTGAGCAAGATGTCATCAAAAAAGGAGAGATGAAACAGCTCTCTCAAGAGGTTATTCCTGAGTATGCCGCAGATTATATGTTCATTACGGATTACAACCCGAAAGGCGAAAGCAAAACACTCGACAAGCTGGAGAATTCCTCTATTTGGAAAAACCTTGACGCTGTTAAACATAATCGCGTGTTTATCAATGACTTTGACACGTTCTACCCGTACGACCCGATTTCTGTCAGCAAACAGGTGGATATCATCACCGACATGCTGATCAAACGGGCCGAAGAAAATAAAAAATAAAAAAACGGCACAGTCATGACGCTGTGCCGTTTTTTATGATTCACTTTAATTTTGACTGTACGGAGTCCGGCATATCTTCAAACTTGACTTCTTCCCAAGTCTCGACATACTTTCCTTTCGCCTTTACCTTCAAATACGCGTTCTTCCGAAGCTCTTTGCCAGCGAAAAAGGTCACTTCTTCTTTTTTCCCGGATGCATTATATCCGTCTAATGTATATTCAGTACCGCCCGGGCTAAGATGTCTGCCATCTCGGTCAATCTGAACATAGACATCTTGCTGGTGAATAAACGGATTAAATCTGTCTGTAACATCGTTATGAAAAAAGAGAAGCCCGCATATTACGGCAGCAGCCGCCAAGACGGCCAGGATTGCCATTGCTTTTTTCATCTTTGCACTCCCCTTACTTGTTCATTTTTTTCAAATAGCTTGACCGCACCGCGAGGAAGAATAGAAGCTGAAAAATGAAAAACCCTCCGATGGTGAGACTGAGCGGCCCCGCGACATCGGAATAGCCTTCCACAGCCAATGTTCTCAAGGCAAACAGTGTATGCATGACGGCAATGACAAATGGAAAGAAGAAAAGAATGGCCAATTGTATTGTCACGCTTTGTGCCATTTCACGCTCACTCAGGCCGATTTTGGCCAGTGAACGGTAGCGCTCCCGGTCTTCATCTAAATCAGTGAACAGCCTGAAGTATAAGAAACTTGCTGCCGCGACAAAGAATACAATTGCGATAAACAGGCCGATAAATAAACTCAGGCTCGGCAGTTGCACCGTATCATAGTAAGTCCCGGCTTTTGAAGCAAAATCAGAATGCACGTCGATATAATTGCCGTAAATCTCATTTTGCAAGGATTGGCTGATCTCAAGACTGTCTTTCCAATGATCATAGCTGTAGCCGTATAATGACGCTTGATCACCGAGTGATTTCAGCTGATCAAAGGTTTGATCATTCACCGCGATGATGGCATTCAATGAGATCAGCGGTTTTTTGACTTCTTTTACCGACAGTTTTTGATCAGACAGCTCCCCTTTTTGGTTCAGCAGCTTCAGCTGATCCGGCGCTTTGTTTTTGAAATTGCGGTCATACGTGCCCGGGAAATAGACAGCCTCGTCTTCTTTCAGGCCGTTCACTTTGACATGGAAGTATTTTGCCGCATCCGATTCACTGATCATGTAAACAGGGGGAACAGTTTCTCCTTCCTGATAGCGAACATAGGAAACATCTATTTTGTCTTTCTTATACGTAAAGCCGTGTGTTTTCAGTTCATGGTCAATATCTTTCAAATGAGTCTGTTCTTTTGGATTGTTGCTGTAAGATAAATACTCCATTTCATAAGCGGACTCTTCCGCTCCGACGGTCGATTTGTACATTGCGAGCACGCCTGTCGCAGTAAACGCAACCGCGGAAATAATGCTGACAATAAAGAACAGGCGGGCGTTGTCTTTTAGACGATAGACAAGGTCAGAAACCCAAATGACGTTTTTCCCGCGCAGATAAAAGGTTTTCCACTTCTTCAGCGCGCGCAGAATCCATATGCTGCTTTGGCTGAAAAAGAAATATGTTCCGATGACGGTGAGCAGTAAAATGATAAACGGTTCGGCCCCGTGGACATTGCCTTTCAGAACCATGAAGTACCCGCCGCACAGACAGGCGATGCCGAATAAGGACAGAAGCACGGACGGCTTAGGCTCCGGCTTAACCTTGTCAGTGCCCTTTATTAATTTGATAACCGTATTTGATCTGACAAAAAGGATCGTAAACTGTGATAAAAAGAAAAATAAGAGCAGAAATCCGCAGGCCGTAATACCGAGCGCTTTCCAAGGCATATACAAAGGCAGCGCGTCCATTTCTAAAATATAAGCGCCGACCGTAAAGAACGTCTTTGAAAAAATGAACCCTCCGATAATGCCGGCTGCAATTGACATGACGCCAATGATCATATTTTCCGCAGTAATAAGCTTTCTCAGCTGCCCCGGCGTGATGCCCTGCATGAGCAGAATGCCGAATTCTTTATTTCTCGATTTCAAAAATGCGTTAACCGAATACAGAACAAATAAGAAAGAAAAAACAAAGATCATCCATTCCGCAGCGGTTAAGCCTTTTTTGGCGATATTATTCAGGTAGCCTTCCTTTAATGCCGGATGAAACAGGAACATTGCAAAGGTAAAGAAAATCAAAACGGAAAAGGCGCTGCTTAAAAAGAATGCAAGATAGGCCCTTTTGTTTCTCGTGACGTTTTTATAAGCGAACTGAAGAAAGGTCATTTGCGTTTCCCCCCAGCATAGACAGCACATCGAGAATTTGTTCATAAAAGACTTGGCGGTTTTCCCCGCGGTAAATCTCATTAAACAGTTCACCGTCTTTTATAAAGATGACGCGGCGGCAGTAGCTTGCCGCAACAGGATCGTGGGTCACCATCAAAGCCGTGACATGATCATCCTGATTCAGGCTCTGCATCGTTTCCATGACGTCTTTTGACGCTTTGGAATCAAGGTTGCCCGTCGGTTCATCGGCCAGGATGAGTGACGGCTTATGAATGACCGCTCTTGCGATGGCGGCACGCTGGCGCTGTCCTCCGGATACTTCAAACGTCCGTTTGTTGAGCAGGTTTTCGATTCCGAGCTTTGCCGCGATGCCTTGCAGTTTTTCTTCCATGACAGACGGTGCTTCTTTTTCAAGCGTTAACGGCAGCATGATATTTTCACCGATTGTCAGCGTGTCCAGAAGGTTGAAATCCTGAAACACAAATCCAAGCTGCTTGCGGCGGAAATGAGCGAGCTTTGTCCGCTTCAGGCGATGCGGGTTTTCTCCGTGAATCAGGATATCGCCTGAATCCGGACGGTCGATCGTTGAAATGATATTCAAAAGCGTTGTTTTTCCGGACCCGGACGGCCCCATCACCGCCGTGAACTCGCCTTCTTCTATTGAAAATGAAATTTGCTTTAAGGCTTGATAGGACACTTGTCCTTTATAGGTTTTATTTATATGTTTGACTTCAAGCATATTCGCCATGAAAATCCTCCTTATGGTTTTATTCTTGTTGATCTGGGCTGCTTTCATGTAGTGCCGGGACGTTCAACATAAAAATCCCCTTGACATAAATCCATGTTATCAAGGGGAAACAAAGCGGGCTATGTTGTTTTCTTAACGCAGCCTTACATTTTTGTAAGAAATGAAAATCGAACTGATGTCCCTTCACCGGGAGACGAGCTGATGTCCACCGTATGATTGAGCTTATCTGTAATTTCTTTGACGAGATGGAGGCCGATTCCCGTAGATTCTTGGAAACGCCGCCCGTTTTCACCGGTGTAATAAGGGTCAAACACCCGCTTGATGTCTTGTGAGGGAATCCCGACACCGTAATCTTTGACTTCAAGCACCGTCCTGTCTTCATCGCGGAAGACATTCAGCTCAAGTCTGTCACTCTTGCCCGCTGAATACTTGACCGCATTTGTGACTACTTGGCCGATTGCAAATTTGAGCCATTTGGCATCGGTGTAAATCTGATGATCATCGCAAACGTTCATTTTCGGATAAACGCGATATTGAATAAAAAATCGTTTATAGCTTTGAATGACTGATTGGAGAAGCTCGGACAGGGAAACCGCTTCGATTTTAAAATCCCGTTCAAACAGGTCGAGCCTTGAAGAATAAAGAAGCGTCTCCAGCCCGAATTCAATCTGCCGGACTTCTTTTTTGATTTGTTCAAAAACGGGCTCATCCTCTTCTTGAATGATTAAATTAATGACCGACAGCGGCGTCTTTACTTGGTGCACCCATTGATTCATATACGTCACCCGCGCTTCAAGCTTGGCTTCGGTCTCATGGAGCTTCTGGTGCTGCAGCCGGCTCAGCTCCATCTGCTTTTCATACAGCTCTGAACAGAACACTGAAGAACCGAGATACGGGATATCCGTCCCTTCCTGCCCCGAGCTGAGCCAATGATACACGCCGCGGTCTTTGTACCAGCGATAGGCAAGATAGCCCGCCAAAATAAGAAGCTGCACGCCCAATATGTAAAACAAGTGAGAAAAAGAATGAAGACCCGCAAACCAGTAATAAAAGAAGACAAACAGCCCTTGAAGGAGAAAAAGCAGAATCAGCACTGCATGAGACCGGAGAAACAGCTTCATGACTGCGCCCTCAGCTGGTAGCCTTCGCCCCGCACCGCTTCAATAGAAACAGGCGCATTCAGCTCCCGCAGTTTTTTTCTGAGCCGCGTGATATACACGTTAAGTGTATTATCATCGATGAATATGTCGGTGTCCCACGTCTTTTCCATGAGACGGTCCCGACTCGTCACCTTTTCTCCCCGCTCAAGAAGCACTTCCAAAAGCTTGCTTTCTTTTTTAGAAAGCTCGCTTTTTTCATCCCGAAAACGCAGTTCAAACCGTTCCACAAAGAGCTGAACGCCAGCATATTCAACCACTTTCTCTCCCTGCTTTGCGGCGTACTCCCCGTACGCCCTCCGGATCTGGCTTTTGATTTTCGCCAGCACAATATCATAAGAAAACGGTTTTTCGATATAATCGTCTCCCCCATTTTCAATCGCCATCACCTGATCCATTTCCCCGCTTCTGGCAGAAATAAAGATGATCGGGCTTGTGGAGTGCTGGCGGATCTGCCGGCACCAATAATATCCGTCATATGCCGGCAAATTGATATCAAGCAGCACCACATCGGGCTTTTCCCGCAAAAAGGCATCAAGAACAGCTGTAAAATCCGCGGTGATCACTGTTTGATATCCGTATTTTTCAAGGTAATTCTGCAATAGTCCGCGAATGTCTTCACTGTCTTCCACAATCATGATTTTATTCAAACTGAACCACTCCCGTTTCTTACACTGCTGCCATCATCATAATCGTTTTGAGCGTATGGACGCAACACCGCACAAAAAAACCGCCATCTCGGCGGTTTCTGGTCTCTTTAGCCGACCTGCTGCTTAGCTGCTTTACCGGCTGATCCGAACTCTCTCATTTTGCTTCGCACTGTCTCTTCCACGGCTTCAATGCCGGGTGTCAAATAGCCGCGCGGTTCGTACAGATCGCTGTTTTCCTGAAACATGCGGCGTGTTTCGTCTGTCCACGCTACCATACATTCCGTATTGATATTGATCTTCGCATGGCCGAGTGTGATGGCTTTTTTGATCTGATCCTGCGGAATCCCGGATGCCCCGTGAAGAACGAGGGGAATATCAGTCATGCGGGAGATAGCCTCCATTTCCTTAAATCCGAGATTCGGCTCACCCTGATATTTGCCGTGTACAGAGCCGAGGGCGGCGGCCAGCGCGTCGATATTGGTTTCTTTGACGATCCGCTCACATTCCGTGATATCGGCATAGCGGACCCCGCCGACCAGTCCGTCTTCCATTCCGCCGACCGTGCCGACTTCGGCTTCTACTGACACGCCGTGTTTTGCGGCATAATCGGTGACTTCTTTTGTCATCGCGATATTCTCGTCAATCGGCTGATGGGAGCCGTCAATCATCACTGAGCTGAATCCGGCATCAATGGCCTGCCTGCAGCGTTCCGCACTGCTGCCGTGATCGAGATGAAGCACGACCGGAACGGTAATTGCCATGTCCTCTATTAACGCCCCTACCATGGCGGCAATCGTTTTAAATCCGCCTAAATAGTCGACCAGGCGATCGGAAGCCGCGGCGATGACCGGTGATTGCTCCTTTTGCGCCGCCTGCAAAATCGCCTTCGTCCACTGCAAACCATTGATATTAAACTGGCCGATCGCATACTGCTCCCGCTTTGCATCTTCAAGAAGCTCTTTCATCGATACAAAAGCCATGTCCACCCCTCCTTTATCCATTACATGTTGAAGTATTTTGATACGACGTCCACTGTTGTTTTTTTCGCTGTTTGAATGGCTTCCTCAGCAGTCAGCTTATAGTATTCAGGCCGGAAGAGCTCAACCGATACAACATCAGAGAAGCCAATTTCCTTCAGTGCTGATAAGTGGGCATCTAAGTCAATTGCCCCTTGTCCCGGCCATACACGATCCTCATCTGTTAAAAAGCCGATTGGGAAATCTTCTGTATCATCAATATGATAGATGAAGATTTTCTTTCCGTCCGCCTGCTTTAAGCTCTCAATATTTGAACCCATTGCATGGAAGTGAAAACTGTCAAGGACAAGTCCGACATTGTCACGGTTAACTGTGTTTACGATGTCATACGCCTGTTCAAACGTATTGACCGTACATTGCGGATGGCCGACAAATTCAAGCGCGATTTTTACACCGTATGGCTCCGCGATATCTGACAGCTCAGTCAGCACGTCTACACTGCTCTTTTTGATCTCTTCTTTTACAATCTTCTGCTCTGTCACAAGCGGAACGGCCACCACATATTTCACACCGAGGGTTTTGCATGTTTCCATCATGCCTTTAAATTCAGTGATGATCTCGTTGTGCCCCTTTTCATCACGGTTGTTGAAGAAAACGAGTGCGTTTAAGGCAAGCGGTTTGATGTGGTGGGTTTGAAAATATTCCGCAAGGTCATCCAATGAATGATCTTTTAAGTACTCCGGCAGCTTATCCATTGTGCGGATTTCAATATAATCATAGCCGTGCTTTTCGCATAGTTCTAAATCCTGTTTAAGGTTTGAGTTTTCCAATGTTGTCGCTTCATTAAAACAAAGTTTCATGCCAGACTCCCCCATCTGCGTTTTAGATATGAAGGGAGTTCGGCAGGAAGGCTGTCGCCATATCCCGCCGAACTCCATGCTCAGCTTATGCCAGACCTAATTCTTCTTTCATTTTTTTAAGCATAAATCGGCTTGATTCATCCGCTCTTTCATCGACCCAAGCAAATACGGCATTCGTCGCAATTCCGTCGAACTTCATCTCTCTCAGTTTTCTGAAAATCGTATCAAAATCAACCTCGCCTTGGCCAATGTCCAAATGCTGGTGAACCGTTACTTTCGCGTCAGGCGGATTGACGATGTAGCGAAGGCCATGAGCCGCTTTATGATTATAGGTATCTGCAAATAAAACATGTGTGAGGCGGTCGCCGGCTTCGTCAAACATGGTCTCGATGTCGCCTTTGCCGTCATCATAGAAGAACGTATGCGCAGTCGAGTAGACAAGATTGATCCAATCCTTGTCAAGCGCGCGGATCATATCCATCGCACCCTTGTGCGTTTCGATAAAATCGTATGGGTGGGCTTGAAGATTAAGTTTAATACCTTCTTTTTCAAAGACTGGCAGAAGCTCATCCATGGATTTGATAAATTTTTCTTCACTTGTTAAAGGATCATATTTTGAACCGCTGAATTCGCTGTTCATCAAATCCACTTCAAGTTCAACCGCAATTTCGATCGCCCGTTTCCAATTGCGCACCGCTGCCTGCCGGCGGTCTTCATCAGGACCCGCCCAGTGGTAAAGAGGAAGAAGCGATGAAAGCTTAACACCTGTATCTCTTAAAAGGCGCTTTAATTGTTTGATCTTTGCTGAATCGACTTTCGGATATTTATAAAACGGGCAAAAATCCTCACGCGGAGACAATTCGATATATTCATAGCCGAGCTCTGCCGTTTTATAGACCGTTTCCTCTAAAGTTAAATCATCACGATACATGGATGGATCCAATGCTAACTTCATATTTTCACTCCTCTGTTTTTTAATTTTGAACTGTTGTAAAAGATTGATAGAATTCCGGTTTTTCCTTCAATTCAACCTTTTCTTTTTGTCCAGATTCCTGGGCTTTTACACACGCGTCAGTCGTGACAGCAGCAATATAGCCGTCCCATGCCGTCGGTCCGCTGACCTCGCCTTTCTTTTGAATCGAATCAATAAAGTCTTGGATTTCCACATCGTACGCAGCAACAAAGCGTCTCTGCCAATCCATCAGAATATCTGTGCTGAATTTGCCTTCTTTTCTCAAGCTGATGCTTGATGGCTCGGGAAGCTTGATGATGCCGTCTTCTCCGACGATTTCGCATTGAATGTCATAGCCGTATTTACAGTTCACATAGATTTCAGCATTGATGACGATACCGCCTTTTGTTTCAATTACGACGATTTGCGGATCTTTTAAATGCGGGAGCGCATTTTTCGATTTTTTCGGGTAGATGACTTGAACGGACTCGTAGTCATCGTTGACGAGCCAGTGCAGTACATCAATTTCATGAACAAGCGTGTCGACTACGGCCATATCGGTTGTGTAGTTATCTCCTACAGTCGGGTTGCGGTGCGCGCAGTGAATCATAAGCGGCTCGCCGATGACACGATTGTCGAGCGCTTCTTTCAGCTGTACGTAACCGCTGTCATACCGGCGCATGAAGCCGACTTGAACAAGGCGTTTGCCCACTTTGATTTCTTCATCGACGATGCGCATGCATCCTTCAGCCGTTGTCGCGAGCGGTTTTTCACAGAACACATATTTCTGGGCTTTAATGGCTTTCAGCACGCTTGACTCATGCGCAGGCCCCCAGCTTGTCACTAAGACAGCGTCTACATTTTCGTCTGCAAGCAGGCTGTCATCATTCGGATAAACCGTCGCGTTTAATTGGTATTGCTCAACGACCTTTTGTGCAGCTTCATGATTAACATCCGTTACAGCTACAATTTCCGCGCCGGACAGCTTGTTCGTGATGCGGTTAATATGTTCTTTTCCGATTGCTCCAGTTCCAATTACGCCAATACGTAAACTCATTGACAGCCACTCCTTCTGTTGGTTACATGATTTTGCTTTCTGTTCCTTGTTTTACTTGGCTCTGAGGAGATCCGTAGAGTTCCTCTTGAATTTGTTCAAGCGACTTGCCAGACGTATTCGGCGCAAAGAGCAGCCCGATGATCATACTGGCCGTCACACATCCGAGAAGAATTGCAGCCATCGTTCCAATGCCGAAATTGGTGATAATCATTGGGACAAACAGACTCCAAATCCCTATTGAAATACGGACAAGGAAAAACATCAGCCCTTGTGCGGAAGCACGATATTGCGTAGGAAAGATTTCACTGGCCCATAACTGATAGTTCGCTTGCTGCCCTGCTCCGTTATTGATGCCGATCACGACAATAAACAGGAGCAGAATCGGCAGGCCTTCAACTGGCAGCAGAAACAGTGTCCACCCGATCACCGCCATGAAAGCGGCGATTCCAAATACGGTTTTTCTATATTTGTCGGCAAAGGGCATGAAGATCAAGGCGACCCCCAATCCTGTGAAGATAAACAGCCCCATTTGCAAAAGGTTGGCCATGTTGGCAGATACACCGCCGACCTGCTGATAAATGTATGGCATAAAGAAGCCCATGACCCCGGCGGCTAAGTTCCAAACCAAGTACACACCCATCAAAAACAATATGCTTTTGAGATACATAGGCTTGAGCAAATCAAAATATGATGTCTTACTCAGTACAGCCGGCTTCTCTGCCTGAGCATCCTCCGGCTGATTTTTTGACTGCCAGGCGTCTGATTCCGGAAGCCTGATTCTCAGGATATACGTAATCAGCGCAATCACAAGCAGATGGGCAAATACGATTTTATTCCCCAAGAGTCCCAAGTCACCTGCCAGTACGGAGAGGAGCAGTACAACGACAGCGCCCGCGGCCCAAGCAACTTGTGCTACGCCGCAATGCCTGGCCCGATTCTTCTTTGGCGCATTTTCCGCAATAATGGTCCATGACGCGGTTATGTCAGCTCCTACTGATAAACCGATAATGATGTAACCGCTTAACAACATGGGGAAATTAACCCCGAACAAAACCAAACAAATCCCTAGTGCATAAACCAGCATACTATTGGTATAAACAGCCTTCCGTCCGACTTTATCAGCCAAAAACCCGCCAAGCAGCGCGCCGACAGCGGCAGAAATCGCATTTGCGCTCAACGCGCCGAGCAGCCCGATTTGTGTATCGGATAGCTTAAGGTAACTGACCCATAATGATAAACCGGCGGAGCCTGCCACAATTGAACCGGCATCAATATAGTTGGCCAATGCTGCCGCGATTGTCCGTTTATTGAAGGCTGAATCTCCATTGGTATTGCCCATATGTTCATTCCCCATTAAGCCAGATCCAACAACTGCTGATCAATATAGTTTCTCGCAATCAATGCATACTCCAGCGGGTTTGCAACATCGGGGTCTTGTTCAGCTTCAATGACAATCCATCCGGAATAACTGTGCTTCAACAGCAGCTGATATACTTCTCTAAAGTCAATGCAGCCGTCACCGGGAACCGTAAACATGCCTTTTAAAAATGATTGCCGGAACGATTGTCCTTCGAGCCTGCATTGTTCCATGACATTCAGACGGGCATCCTTAAAGTGCACATGCTTAATGCGGCCGATATGCTTCTCAAGCATCCCCATGTAATCGCCGTCAGAAATATACGCATGGCCTGTATCATAGAGGAGGTGTACATGCGAAGGGTCAGTTCCTGCCATCAGGCGGTCCACTTCTTCCGCTGTTTGGACACCAGTGCCGAGATGATGATGATAGACAAGCTTCAAGCCATGCTGAGCGGCAATTTCGCCAAGGTGATTCAGCCCTTCGCAAAGCCGCTCCCATTCATCATCCGTAAAGTGCGGCTTCTCTGTGAACACGTTTTTCTCCAAGCTTTGCACGCTGTACGTTTGTTCAGAGACAACTGCGACATCCGCGTTTACTTGCTGCAAATACTCACAATGCAGGGTAAATGTCTTTGCCGCTTCACCAAGTCCGTCACGCAAAATAAAACTGCTGAACCATTTTCCTGCAATGCGTAAGTTCCGAAGCTTCAGCTCTTTGTTCAGGATGGCAGGTTCGGGGAAAAAGCCCCCGACCTCCGTGCCTTGAAAACGTGCGACAACGATATCACTTAACAAATGCTGAAGTGTATTTCCCGCTCCAATTTCAGGCATGTCATCATTCCGCCACCCAATGGGAGCGATTCCCCACAGGATTTCATTTTTGCCCATCTATGGTGCCTCCCCTCTAATACTGCTTTGCAGATTCCAGCTTTTTCTCTTTTGCTTCGTATGCCTTCTGAACGCTTTCTTGTTCAGATACCTCTGCCACCCCGACATGCCACCAGCTGTCATAGCCGTCCGTCATTGTTTTAGGCAGCACCTTCATTTCAATTAATGTTGATACATCCTGTTTCTTCGCATCCTCTAACGCAGCTTTTAATTCTTCTACTGTGTTTGCGCGGTAGGTTTTCGCGCCGTATCCCTCAGCGACTTTCGCGTAATCGACATTCAGGATTTGGTTGTCATCTGTGCGGAACTCGCAATAGTAGCTGCCGCTGCCGTGATCCATTTGCAGGTTGTTGATGCATCCGAATCCTGAGTTGTCAAAGAGCAGCACATTGATTTTCTTGTTGTACTGAATCGCCGTGATCAGTTCAGAATGAAGCATCAGGAAGCTGCCGTCTCCGACGATTGAATACACTTCTCTGTCAGGGTGGGCCAGCTTAAGACCGAGTGTCCCGGACACTTCATAGCCCATGCAAGAATATCCATACTCCAGGTGATACGTATTCGGAACATTAGAATGCCACAGACGCTGCAAATCTCCTGGGAGTGAGCCTGCTGAACAGATGATGACGCTGTCTTCAGGAATCGTCTCGTTGATTGTCAGCAATGCCGTTGTTTGCGGAAGCTCCGTATTCAACGCGTCAGCATATTCATTCAGGACCTCTTGAGAAAAGTGATTTTTGATTTCCGGATCAAACGCTTCCCGCTTAAACGTCACTTTGCTGAGACGCTCGCGTTCAGCTAGCCATTCGTCCTTCAGCTCCCGGATCGTTGTGCCGAACTCGCTCTCATAGCCTTCAAGCAAGCCGTGCAGTTTGCCAAGCGTCACTTTCGCATCCGCCACCACTTGGAATGCATCAAGTTTATACGCCTGCATTCGGCTGACGTTAATGTTCAAAAACTTCGCTTTATCAAAATCAAAAGCGGTCTTAGAGGATGTCGCAAAATCTGTATACCTTGTGCCGATGCCGATAATCAAATCAGCTTGGCGGGCCGCTTTGTTTGCCGCAAGTGTACCTGTGATGCCCATTCCGCCAAGGTTGTTCGCAAAATCTGCCTCAACAGTAGACTTTCCTGCCTGCGTTTCAACTAACGGAATGTTATAGGCTTCAGAAATGGCAACCAATTCATCGCGTGCACCGGAATATTTTGCGCCTCCGCCGACGAGAATCACAGGTTTTTTGCTAGATTTAATCAGCTCCGCCGCACCTTGAAGCTCGCGCTCGCTCGGCTGCATGCGATCAATATAGTGAACCCGTTTGACGAAGAAACTTTCATCAAAATCGTATGCTTCCCCTTCAACATCCTGAGAAATACAAATCGTTGCCGGACCTGCTTTTGCCGGATCAGTCATGACTTCAAACGCGCGCAGCAAACTGCTCATCAGCTGCTCAGGGCGCGTAATACGGTCCCAGTATCTCGATACAGGCTTCAATGCATCGTTTGTCGTAATCGCCGCACTGTATTCTTGCTCCATTTGCTGCAGTACAGGGTCTGGCTGTCTTGTCGCAAATGTGTCTGCCGGAATCAAGAGAACTGGGATATTGTTTGCCAATGCAGTGCCGGCTGCCGCCACCAAGTTAGCCGCTCCCGGTCCGACGGATGTAGACACCGCATATATTTTTCTTCTCAGCATTTGCTTGCTGTACGCCATGGCCGCATGCGCCATTCCTTGTTCATTTTTCCCTTGATAGACTTTCAAATGGCCTGCATCCTGCTCAAGCGCTTGCCCGATCCCTAATACGTTTCCATGGCCGAAAATTGTGAAAATCCCTTCGACAAAAGGCTCTTCCTTTCCATCAACATGGATGTACTGCTGGTTTAAGAATTTAATCAGCGCCTGCGCTGTTGTTAAGCGAATTTTCTTGCCCACAAACGATCCCACCTTTACTCGATCTTTTTCAATTATGACTGTGCTTCAATAAGCTGTACGATTTCTTCCGCAGTCGGCATCGCTTCTGACGAACTGTGCTTGCTCACCACAATGGAAGCTGAAGCACTGCCGTATTTCAATGCCGTTTCAATGTCTTTTCCGCTGACAAGGCCATAGATAAAGGCTGACGCATAGGAGTCACCAGCTCCAAAGGTTTTCAGCACTTTTGTCTTGTACGCTTGGGCGCGGAATACCTCGCCGGATTTGCTGTATGCGTAAGAGCCTTCGACGCCGTGTTTGATGACAACGAGGTCGGCTGAATGGCCAAATAAATGATTGACGGATTCTTCATTGCTTCCGCCTGTGCGGTTTTCCATCACATCAAATTCATCGCGTGTGCCGATGACGATATCAGACTGCTCGGCAACCAAAGAATAATAAACGGCTGTTTCATCTGATGACTGCCACGTATACGGGCGGTAATCCAGTTCGAACACCACTTTAACCTGATGCTTCTTCGCGTATTGAACAGCTTTTAATACCGCTTCCCGTGACGGGCTTTTGGCGAGCGCTGTCCCGGAAACAAGCAGCATTTTCGCATTTGCGATGTAGTCCTCGCTTACATCTGAAGGCGCAAGATAAAGATCCGCCACATCATCGCGATACATTAAAATGCTGCATTCTTCAGGGCTGAGGATTTCTGTAAATGCAAGGCCTGCTTTGTGTCCATCTTGATCAACAACCATCTGTGTTGTATCAACGCCGGTCTTTCTCATATAGGACTCTATGAATCTTCCATGCTGGTCATCCGGAATTTTGCCGATGAAGCCCGCTTTTAAGCCAAGCTTCGCGCTGCCGATCGCGATATTCGCAGGTGAACCGCCGACGTATTTGGAAAATGTCATCGTCTCTTCCATTGGGCGGTTGTATTCGACTGCGTTCAGGTCAATACATGCCCGGCCGATGGCAATAATGTCAAAAGCCTTCTCTTCATTGAATGTATACTTCATCGTAAACAGCCACTCCTCACTTGTTAGCGTTCTAAAATCCACTCATGCGCCGGGTCGTTATGAAACTTCCATTTTCGCGTCGGCCCTGCCATGACATTTAAATAGTAGGATGTGTATCCGTCCGGAACGCCTACCGGGTGGTATCCCGCAGGAACGATGACAACGTTTTCATTTTCCACAGTCATTGTCTCGTCAATAGAACGGTCATCTGTGTATACGCGCTGAAACACAAAGCCCTGTCCCGGGTCTAACTCATGGTAGTACGTTTCTTCTAAGAAAGATTCTTCCGGCAAGTTGTCTTGGTCATGTTTGTGAGGCGGGTAGCTGGACCAGTTGCCGCTGTCTGTATAGACTTCAACTACTAATAGACTGTTAGCTGAAGGGTCTGAATCCGGAAGAATGTTATGAACAGTACGTTTGTTTGAAAATTGCCCGCGATGCTCAATTCCGTTGTCTTCCGCTTTGATCAGCTTTGTCGGAAGCTGCTTTTCCGATGGAGAATAGCAAAGCGCCACTCTTGCGTCGCTGACCGCTGTGATCTCAAATGCACGGTCATTTGAAATATAGACGCTGTCTGTCGGTTTTCGTTCAAATACGCTTTCGCGCGTGCCGATATTCTCAAAAGTCGACTCATGATCTGTCACTGTAATTTTCCCCGTTACCGCCACAATACAGATTTCTTGTTTTTTCAATTCTTCTGTATAGCTTGAACCTGATGCAAGATCTAACACTTTAAACTCTACATAAGTGAGATCAGAGTTGGATGTCGTTACTTCGTGCACGAGTTTGACCCCATTAGACACTTCATGCGACTGCGGCTTACGCAACAAATAACTCATAGAGAAGCCCTCCTCTTTCTATTGGCAGAATGAGTCCGAACAGCGCACATGGACGCCGTTCGGCTGTTCGTCGTTTAGTTGAAATCAGGTGCCGGATATCTTGCCGTTACCACTTTTTTACGTGTATAGAAGTCGACGCTGTCTTTTCCGTTCGCATGCAGCGTTCCAAAGAATGAAGATTTCCAGCCTGAGAATGGGAAGAACGCCATTGGAGCCGGCACCCCAAGGTTGATGCCTAGCATTCCCGCATCAATGTTTTCACGGAAGTAGCGGATTGCGTTTGAGTTGGATGTGAACAAGCAGGCGCCGTTCGCAAACTCAGACTTATTGGCGATTTCAATCGCTTCTTTCAGGTTTTTCACACGGATGACAGATAAGACCGGAGCGAAAATTTCATCTTTCCAGATCGTCATTTCTGTTGTGACATTGTCAAAGATCGTCGGGCCGACAAAGTAGCCGTCGTCTGACACATTTTCACGTCCGTCACATACGAGTCTGGCACCTTCTTCAAGACCTTTTTCGATATAGCTGAGCGTGCGCTTCTTGTTGTCTTCGCGAATCACCGGTCCTAAGAACACGCCGTCATCAAGGCCGTTACCGATTTTAATGTCCGCCACTTTTTCCTGCAGCTTCGCCATAAATTCATCGGCGATTCCTTCTTCAACTGTCACAACCGCACAAGCCATGCAGCGTTCACCGGCAGAACCGAAGGCAGCTCCAACGATGTTTGTGACCGTGTCTTCAAGATTCGCATCGTTCAAGACAATCGTATGGTTTTTCGCGCCAGTCAGAGATTGAACGCGTTTTAAGTTTTCGCTTCCTTTTTTGTAGACGTATTCGCCTACTGGCTTGGAGCCTACAAATGAAATTGCTTTAATTTCGGGATGCTCAAGGATGCCGTTCACAACGTCATGCGCACCGTATACGACGTTGAACACCCCTTTCGGAAGGCCCGCTTTTTCAAAAAGCTCAACCAATTTCTCTGTTAACAGCGGTGTCCGCTCTGATGGTTTTAAAATAAATGTGTTGCCGAGTGCGATCGCCATTGGGAACATCCAGCAAGGGACCATCATCGGGAAGTTAAATGGCGCGATTCCGCCGACAACTCCGATTGGGTAGCGGTAGTTGGCCGCTTCAACGTCCGTTGCGATGGAAGCAAGCGAGTCACCCATCATTAGGGAAGGTGCTCCAGCGGCGAACTCTACGTTTTCAATCCCGCGTCCCACTTCACCTAAAGCTTCTTTTGTGTTTTTTCCGTTTTCAATGGTAATCAGATGAGCCAGTTCTTCTTTATGCTGAGACAGCAGCTGCTGGAAGTTAAATAGAATTCTGGCGCGGCGAGGAACCGCCACCTTTGACCATGTTTTAAATGCTTCAGCCGCTGTTTGCGCTGCGTAATCAATATCCTCTTTTGTAGAAATCGGCACTTGGCACAGTACTTCTTTCGTCGCCGGGTTGACGACATCTTCATATTGATCTGTTTTGCTTTCAACCCATTCACCGTTGATGTAGTTTTTTAATTTTCTGATTTCTGCCATTCTTATTGCCTCCTTCATTAGTAAACACATACACTTGTATGGATGGTTCAGGATAGATTCATATCAATATCCACTTTTCAGCAAGCCAAGAATTAAACGCTTTCAAAAAAACCAAAAAAATAAATGGCGGATGCATATTTACATACAAGCAACCATTTCATGCACAACAGGTTACTTTTTGGTCATTTCTTGGTTATATTTTAATCGCATAATACCCATAAGTCAATCATAAACACTACATTTTTTCATTATTTTTATTATATTAATCTTTTAATCAAGTAAGAGAGGTAAGAGAAGGCCGTAGAATCTTGCAAAAGATATACACCGATGTTATCATTTTTTAAGCAACTATTGATTAACTTTTGGTTTTTATTATATATTTATGTTACGTAAAGATTCAAGAAGGAGTTTTTTATATGAAACTGATGCGGATTCAGGAAATGGAGGAGTACATTTTATCGCATGGCACTGTTTCCTTAGATGAGCTGTGCCAGGTGTTCAATGTCTCCAAAAACACAGTAAGACGTGATATCAACAAGCTAACAGAAAAGGGTGCGATTGAAAAAGTATACGGCGGCGTAACATCTATTGAAAAAACCGCATTAGTTCCTTTTGAAAATCGCACCATTCAGCACCAGGATGAAAAAACAAAAATCGCCCATTATGCTTCCCGATTTATTGAAGATCACGATTTGGTCTTCATTGATTCAGGAACGACGACAAAGTCTATTCTTGATACGCTTGATCCAGCCAAAAATGTCACCATCTTAACCAACAGTTTAGACATTATCAATGCGGCGTCAGCTTTGAAGAATATCAACTTAATCATTATCGGAAACAACTATAAGAGAAAAACCCGCTCCTTTGTCGGCATGGACGACCCGGCTATGCTTGATAAGTACAATATCAACAAAGCCTTTATGTCCGCTACCGGAACGACGCTGACACACGGATTGACCAATTCGGATCTGCTGGAATATGAAATTAAAAAGAGGATTTCAGAAAAAGCAAAAGAAGTGTATCTATTGGCTGACCATTCTAAATTCGGAAAATCAACGCTTCTGACATATGCGCCGTTTGACAGGCTGCATTGCATTGTGACCTCTCAGCCATTAGACGACGAGTACACGCAGTACTGCAATGAGCATCAAATCGGCATTCATCTGGCCTAACGTTTACAATAGTGTTGAGAGTCTATCATCCATTTTATTCTAGGAGGCAGATCATGAAAAAAGCGAAGCTCGGAAAATCAGACTTGCAGGTATTCCCTATCGGATTAGGAACAAATGCTGTCGGAGGACATAACCTCTACCCGAACCTAAATGAAGAAACCGGAAAAGAATTGGTGCGCGAGGCGATCCGTAATGGCGTGACAATGTTAGACACCGCTTATATTTACGGGATCGGCCGTTCCGAAGAATTAATTGGTGAAGTGCTGCGTGAATTCAACCGTGAAGATGTTGTCATCGCTACAAAAGCCGCTCACAGAAAACAAGGCAATGACTTTGTCTTTGATAATTCACCAGAATTTCTTAAAAAATCAGTTGATGAAAGCCTGAAGCGCTTGAATACCGATTATATCGATTTGTTCTACATTCACTTCCCTGACGAACATACGCCTAAGGATGAAGCCGTTAACGCGCTGAATGAGATGAAGAAAGCCGGAAAAATCCGTTCCATCGGTGTATCCAACTTCTCTTTAGAGCAATTAAAAGAAGCAAACAAAGACGGTTTGGTAGATGTATTGCAAGGCGAATACAACCTGTTAAACCGTGAAGCGGAAAAAACATTCTTCCCGTATACGAAGGAGCATAATATTTCATTTATCCCTTACTTCCCGCTCGTATCAGGTTTATTGGCAGGAAAGTATACAGAAGATACAACGTTCCCAGAAGGCGACCTGCGAAACGAACAGGAACACTTCAAGGGCGAGCGTTTCAAAGAAAATATCAGAAAGGTCAACAAGCTTGCGCCGATTGCCGAAAAACACAACGTGGATATCCCTCACATCGTATTGGCCTGGTATTTAGCAAGACCGGAAATTGATATTTTAATTCCGGGAGCAAAACGTGCCGATCAGCTGATTGATAACATCAAAACAGCCGACGTGACGCTTTCTCAAGAGGATATTTCATTTATTGATAAGCTGTTCGCATAAGAAGAAAGCAGCCTTCTCCAATGGAGAAGGCTGTTTTTTTGTGCGATAAATTCCTAAATAACTGATTTTGAAGCAAAACCTTACAAAATGAGCCATAAATCCGATAAAATAAAGGTAGTTTATCTCAGAAAGAAAGTGATTGAGAAAGCAAAAGTATGAAATGTTTATATCATCTAGTTCATATGAAATAAAGCTGACCCAGCTTCTTTTATTTGCTGGTCAGAATTGCGGACCGTTTCGATGGTCTATGGAGGAAACAGAATGAAACTTAAATATGTAAAAGCCTTAGTTGCAGTAACCGTTGCTTTAGGTGTACTGCTGCCATCAACGATTTCTCATGCAAAGAGCTTTAGCGGCCGCTCATCATCTAGTTACAGCAGCCGAAGTTCAAGCTCTTCATACAGCGGAAGCTATAAATCAAGCCCGAAATCAAGCTACAGCTCAGGATCAAGCTCTTCTAGCAAAAAATCCAAGACGCCTGACGATTCATCATCATCGATTTCGCTTAAAAAGAAGCCTTCGGAAAAGGCAAGCTCATCAAGCTCTAAAAAATCGTCAGGCACCTTTTCCGGCGCTACATCAAAAGTAACCGGAAAGACATACAGCGGAAAAACGTCTAAAGCTTATGTTGGCGGACGTTATGTTTCAGTCAATCATTACTATCACGCAGGTTTCGCGCCATCAGGATGGTTTGGATATTATAGCGGATTCACAATGGGTATGTTCATGACCAGCATGATGCACCCATGGGGTTACACCTATCATCCAGTCGGAGGCCCAGGCTATGTTTCTTATGGCGCTTCACCCATTGCCTGGATCGTTGATATCATTGCTTTGATCATTATTTTAATCATTGTCATCGCATTGATTCGCGCATTTAAAGCACCGAAGACGTACAGAAGGAGATTTTAGGCAATGAGATTAATATTAAATGAGCAAGAAATTGCAGACGGAATTTGCGTGTATATTTCCAATGAAGAAGATATCTACCCTGAAGACGTTGAAGTAAAAGAACTATCGTACAACAAGCGTACAGGGTTCTTCGCTGAAGCCACATTTGGCCTGCACCACAAGCAGCTTATGTCAGATGACATTTCAGAAGGCATTATTCAGTTCTTAGAGGAATACCACAACTTCAATCCGGACGTTACCGTCGTTGAATTGCAATTTGATAAGAAAAAAGGCTTCTCCGCCTTGGTTTTTGTCAACGAAGCAGAAGAATAAAAATGTCTTAATCAAACCTTACTCCGCGCGGGTAAGGTTTTTTTAATGGTTTCTCTGAGCATAAAGTTATTTCGTTTTTCCTAAACTCAGCGGATCTGTGATCATCTCTTTTGACTTTAACGTTTCCGTTTTTTCAAAACAAATGTTTCAAATGAGATAGGAAATGGGTACTAATCTATTAACTTTGTTACACATTTTAGATACTCATTGGCTCAACAACTGAGGAGGAGACATTTGTGAAGAAAGACACAAGGAAATATATGATCTACTTTTTCGGCGCTTTAGGGGGACTGCTATATGGTTACGATACAGGTGTTATCTCCGGAGCACTCCTGTTTATCAATAACGATATTCCTTTAACGACATTGACAGAAGGATTGGTTGTCAGCATGCTGCTCCTTGGCGCGATTTTCGGTTCGGCCTTGAGCGGCACATGCTCAGACCGCTGGGGCAGGAGAAAGGTTGTATTTGTCCTTTCCATCATTTTTATTATCGGTGCGCTCGCTTGCGCATTTTCTCAAACAATCGGCATGCTGATTGCATCTAGGGTGATACTCGGGTTGGCCGTCGGCGGTTCAACGGCACTTGTGCCCGTGTATCTTTCCGAAATGGCACCGACGAAAATTCGCGGGACACTCGGCACAATGAACAACTTAATGATTGTCACCGGGATTTTGCTCGCCTATATCGTTAACTACCTGTTCACACCGTTTGAAGCGTGGCGCTGGATGGTCGGTCTGGCTGCAGTGCCTGCCGTGCTTCTATTAATCGGCATCGCGTTCATGCCGGAATCGCCAAGATGGCTCGTGAAGCGCGGCCGTGAAGAAGAAGCGAGACGCATCATGAACATCACTCATGATCCAAAAGACATCGAAATGGAATTGGCAGAGATGAAGCAAGGAGAAGCAGAGAAAAAAGAAACGACACTCAGCGTCCTAAAAGCCAAATGGATTCGCCCCATGCTTCTGATTGGCGTCGGCCTTGCCATTTTCCAGCAGGCGGTCGGCATTAACACGGTCATCTACTACGCGCCAACCATTTTTACGAAGGCCGGTCTTGGCACATCAGCTTCGGCGCTCGGCACAATGGGAATCGGCGTCCTTAACGTCATCATGTGTATCACTGCCATGATCTTAATTGACCGTGTCGGACGCAAAAAACTTCTGATCTGGGGAAGTGTCGGCATCACACTGAGCCTTGCTGCTTTATCAGGCGTGCTCCTGACACTGGGGCTTTCCGCATCAACAGCGTGGATGACAGTAGTCTTTCTCGGCGTCTATATCGTCTTTTACCAGGCGACATGGGGTCCGGTAGTGTGGGTGCTCATGCCTGAGCTCTTCCCGTCCAAAGCACGCGGAGCCGCGACAGGGTTCACGACTTTGGTGTTATCGGCAGCCAACCTGATCGTGTCGCTCGTCTTCCCGCTGATGCTAAGCGCAATGGGCATCGCATGGGTCTTTATGGTTTTCTCAGTCATTTGTCTTCTCTCATTTTTCTTCGCGTTCTACATGGTGCCGGAAACCAAAGGGCGAAGCTTGGAGGAAATTGAAGCAAGCCTGAAAAACCGGTTTAAAAAGAAGAAAAGCACCCAAAACCAAATGCTGAATGAGCGTACATTGTAAAAAAAAGGAATCGTCTCCTTATGGGACGATTCCTTTTTCTGTTTACACCATGACCTTGCAAATATTGTTCGTAAATTCCACGGGGTCCTGAATCGGCAGGCCTTCGATGAGAAGCGCCTGATTGTACAGAAGGTTTGTGTACAGGCTCAGCTTCTCTTTATCTTGTTCAAACGCGTCCTGCAGCGTTTGGAATACCTCGTGATTTGGGTTGATTTCCAGCACTTTTTCCGCCTTCACATTTTGGCTGTCAGGCATCGCGTTTAAGATTTTTTCCATCTCAATTGTCACTTCGCCGTCAGCAGCAAGGCAGACTGGATGTGATTTAAGCCGTTTTGAGATTCTAACGTTTTTCACTTTGTCTGACAGAATGTTTTTCATTTCCTCAAACAGATCCTTATACTTGCTTTCCTCTTCCTCGGACTGCTTTTGATCCTCATCCGTGTCTATGCCAAGGTCTCCGCTTGATACGGACTTGAATTCTTTTTCCTGATAAGAAGCCAGCATTTTAATTGCAAACTCATCGATGTCCTCAGTAAAGTAGAGGATTTCATAGCCTTTGTCCGCCACCATTTCCGTTTGCGGCAGTTTCTCAATGCGGTCGTAAGAATCACCGGTCGCGTAATAAATGTATTTCTGCTCCTCTGGCATTCTGGAAACATACTCGTCTAAGCTGACCAGTTTTTTCTCTTTTGAAGAGTAGAATAATAGGAGATCCTTCAATTGATCCTTATTCGCGCCAAAATCATTGTACACGCCGAATTTCAGCTGTCTGCCGAACGACTTGTAGAACGTCTCGTATTTCTCGCGGTCTTTTTTCAACAGGCTTTGCAGCTCGCTTTTGATTTTCTTGCTGATGTTTTTCGCGATCAGCTTCAGCTGGCGGTCATGCTGCAGCATTTCTCTGGAAATATTCAGCGACAGATCCTCAGAATCGACCATGCCCTTCACAAAGCTGAAGTGGTCCGGTAGCAGGTCTGCGCACTTATTCATGATCAGCACGCCATTGGAATACAGCTCCAAGCCTTTCTCATATTCCTTGGAATAGTAGTCAAACGGCATGTTTTCAGGGATGAATAGAATCGCGTTGTAGCGAACCGCTCCATCCACACTGATATGAACGTGTGTCAGCGGTTTATCAAACCCGTAATGCTTTTCAGCATAGAATTTTTCATAATCTTCATCTGTCAGCTCGCTTTTGTTTTTTCTCCAGATCGGCACCATGCTGTTGACCGTCTGCTCTTCCTGCACCTCTTCAAATTCATTTTCGCTGCCTTCCTTCGGCTTATTAATGGTTGTATCCATTTTGATCGGGTAGCGAATGAAGTCGGAGTACTTCTTGATGATCGCTTTTAAACGATATTCCTCTAAAAACTCGTCATAGCTGTCATCTTCTGTGTTCTCTTTGATTTTCAGGATAATGTCTGTACCGACAGAATCCTTTTCACACGGTTCAATCGTATAGCCGTCTGCACCCGCAGACTCCCATTTATAAGCCTCTTCGCTGCCAAGCGCTTTACTGATGACTGTCACGACATCGGCAACCATAAATGCCGCGTAAAAACCGACACCGAACTGCCCGATAATGTCATGTCCGTCTTTCAGCTCGTTTTCCTTTTTAAACGCGAGGGAACCGCTTTTTGCAATTGTTCCAAGGTGCTGTTCAAGCTCATCCTTTGTCATTCCGATCCCCGTATCAGAGATGGTTAATGTTCTCGCATCTTTGTCAGCTGCGACCTTTATGTAGTAACTGTCTTTATCAAACGTAAGCGCATCGTCCGTAAGCGCTTTGTAATAGATTTTGTCAATCGCATCACTCGAATTGGAGATTAACTCGCGCAGGAAAATTTCTTTTTGGGTATAAATGGAATTAATCATCATATCCAGCAAGCGTTTAGACTCTGCTTTAAACTCTTTTTTCGCCACTCTTGATCGCTCCTTTACCATTATGTAAACCCTTTTCAGCATCTATTTATCACATAAGATGACAATTGTCAATTAAATTGATAGATGCATATATATGTAAATTTAACATTAGTTGGATTTGTTTTCACTCTTTTTCTCACTCATTCTCATAAAAAAGAGAGGCTTCATCATCCTCTCTTTTTTTCTGTGTCATTCCAGCGGCCAAACTCCCGCTTCATCCATATATGCACCGGGTAGAAAAACAAACCGAACGGTATCAAAAACAAAAGATTATGCCATGAAGCATTCAGAAATGCGCTTGCAGTCACCGGAAACGTAATCTCTTGCAATAAAAAAGAGATGACAGTCAGCACAACAAATGCAGATGGAATGGTCACGAAGCAATAAAACTGTAGCTCCTTCTTATGCTGTACCTTCAAACAAACAAACCTCCCAACAATTTCTAATTCATCTTAACATATGCTGGCCTATCTTTTCTCGTATGTTTATCACTGCACATAGCGGGAAGACAAATAGAAAAAGGAGGTCTCGTATCATGGGAAGACTTGAAAACAAAACAGCAGTGATCACAGGCGCCGCGACAGGCATTGGGCAAGCGACGGCAGAGGTTTTTGCCAATGAAGGCGCGCGTGTGATCATCGGAGATATCAATAAAGATCAAATGGAAGAAACAGTTGACGCAATCAGAAAAAACGGAGGACAGGCCGAATCCTTTCACCTCGATGTGTCAGATGAAAACAATGTGAAAGCTTTTGCTGATCAAATCAAGGATTCATGCGGAACGATTGATATTCTGTTTAATAATGCCGGCGTTGATCAGGAGGGCGGAAAGGTGCATGAATATCCGGTTGACCTGTTTGACCGCATTATCGCCGTTGACCTGCGCGGCACGTTCCTTTGCAGCAAATATCTGATTCCGCTCATGCTCGACAATGGAGGCTCTATCATCAACACCTCCTCCATGTCAGGCCGGGCCGCGGACCTCGACCGCTCTGGCTATAACGCCGCAAAAGGCGGTATCACCAACCTGACAAAGGCAATGGCCATCGACTACGCACGAGACGGCATCCGCGTCAATTCCATTTCACCGGGTACGATCGAAACCCCGCTGATTGATAAATTAGCAGGCACCAAAGAACAGGAAATGGGTGAAGCATTCCGCAAAGCCAACAAATGGATCACGCCGCTCGGCCGCCTTGGCCAGCCGAAGGAAATGGCGACAGTGGCCCTGTTCCTCGCATCAGACGACAGCTCATACGTCACAGGAGAGGACATCACCGCAGACGGTGGCATCATGGCATACACATGGCCAGGGAAAATGCTGATTGATGAGAAATGGAAGAAAGAAACGAAATAAGAGAGGGGATGTCCCTCTCTTTTTGTCTTTCAAAGCAATACAACCTTATACTTTTTCACATCCAAAAACTGCAAAAATTCCCTCGCCAGCACTTCAGGCGGATGCGCTTTTCCTTCATCCAGCCGATACAAAAGCAACCCAATAATCATTGCGGATACATAATGGGCATAAAGCTTTTTCTCTGCGTGAATATCAGTTTGCTGATGCAGATAAAACGATTCCAGCGCTTTGAACATATCAGGTATCACATGAGGAACACCCCATTCCCGATTTAGAAAATGGACAATGGGCATGTTTGATAAATCAGAAAGCAGATTGGCGAGCGCCTTCTCTGCCTCCTTTAAGGAAAACGTATTCGGGCTGGAGGCAATCGTCAGGTGATCAATGATCTCCGCACATGATCGCTGTATCATGGTTTGGAGCAATTCCTCTTTATTGGCATAGTGATCATAAAAAGTTGCGCGGCGGATATTGCTTTTCCGGGTAATATCCGAAATTGTCATGGCTGCGTAGTCTTTTTTCTCCGCCAGCACGTCCAGAAATGCCTTCTGGAGCGCTTCTCTCGTTCGAACCACACGCCTGTCGATTTGCTTGTCCTTCTCTCGCTCTCCTGGCACAGCTTGTCCAAACAGCCAATAAAATCTCTTTTGAGAAACAAGCTCCCATACCTTTTGGCTGATAGCTTCCGGAGTCGCGGCCGCATCCTCATTCAGCCAATACAGGATAATTGCGTACGTGTACAAGGCCCGGTAATGTCCGTAAATGTCCCGTTCAATCGGCGTCAAATTCACATGAATTGGAGCGAGCAGCACATCCTGCTGAAACACATCCTTAAAAAAACGGTGAAAATGCCCTCTGTTCATCATCACTGAAAAAAAGGATCGATGCTCATGAACAAAGGACAGCGTCGGATGCACCGTTTGCCGTTTTTTGTTCAAATGGAGGGTATCCATATGACTGAAGGCGTCAAAAAGCGCTTTGCCCAGCCCTTCCTTCATGTCTTCGATCACATCCTCAATGATTGAAAACTTATCCTCATAATAAAGGTAGAGCGATCCGCGGCTCACTTTGGCCTTTTCAGCAATTTCTTTCATTGTGATGTGTTGAATATCTCTTTCTTTCAATAAGGCCAGCAGCGCCTCTTTCACTTGAGCTTCGGCAGATTCCGGCACAAAAGACACCTCCAATCATTAGACAGATGTTCGGTATATGTACGGTAACGTATAGATGGTTCACCGTTGTCTTTCTTACAGAAAAGGTACCACCTTATAATAGGTCCGAGAAAAGAAGAAAGCAAATGAGGGGGATTTTACAATGGAACAACAAGTAAAGGACGACATCCAGCGTGTCTTTCAGCTTCAGAAAAAACAGCAAAAAGCATTGCGCGCTTCAACAGCAGAACAGCGGAGAGAAAAGCTTCAGCGCTTTTTAGATTCCGTCATCGCCCATGAAGAAGAAATCATCGAAGCGATCCGCAAAGACGTCCGCAAACCATATCACGAAGTCAAAAAAGCGGAATTCGAAGGAACGAAAAAAGCGATCAGAGATAATATGAACAACCTGGAACAATGGATGGCGCCTAAAGAAGTCGGTTCATCGTTAAGCCCTGACGCAAACGGAATTCTTATGTACGAGCCTAAAGGCGTCACACTCATCCTCGGCCCGTGGAACTATCCGTTTATGCTGACGATGGCGCCGCTTGCCGCTTCTCTCGCAGCCGGAAACAGCGCGATTGTGAAGCTGTCCGATTTTACGATGAACACGAGCAACATTGCCGCTAAAGTGATAAGAGACGCTTTTGATGAAAAAGAAGTCGCGATTTTTGAAGGAGAGGTTGAGGTGGCAACCGAACTTCTTGATCAGCCGTTCGACCACATTTTCTTCACTGGTAGCACAAATGTCGGGAAGATCGTCATGACAGCGGCTGCCAAACACTTGGCATCTGTCACACTTGAGCTTGGCGGCAAGAGCCCGACGATCATTGACAGTGAATACGATCTGATGGACGCAGCGAAAAAGATCGCCGTCGGGAAATTCGTAAACACCGGCCAAACCTGCATCGCACCTGATTACCTGTTCATTAAAAAAGACGTTCAGGACAGGTTCGCGGGCATTTTACAAACAATCGTCAACGCAGGATTTATGGAGGATGATCACAACCCAGACCGCAGCAAATTTACGCAGATCGTCAATGACCGCAACTTCAACCGCGTCAAAGATCTGTTCGACGACGCCATCAAAAAAGGGGCGGAAGTGGTGTTCGGCGGCGTATTTGATGCCAGCGACCGCACGATCTCGCCAACCGTTTTGAAAAACGTCACGCCTGACATGAAAATCATGCAGGAGGAAATCTTCGCACCGATCCTGCCAATGATGAACTATGAAGACATCGACGAGGTCATCGATTACGTAAATGACCGCGATAAACCGCTTGCACTTTATGTGTTCAGCAAAAACCAAGACCTGATTGACAACGTCCTTCAGCACACGACATCAGGAAATGCCGCCATCAATGATGTCGTCGTCCATTTCAGTGACGTCAACCTGCCATTCGGCGGCGTAAACACAAGCGGAATTGGCTCCTATCATGGGGTATACGGATTCAAAGAGTTTTCTCATGAGAAGGGTGTATTTATTCAAGCCGCTAAATAATCGTAATGAAGAGAATCTGCATCATCTTGCGGGTTCTCTTTTTATCATTCTATTAACCTAAAATCAAAAAGGAAAAACAAAGAAATAAATAGTAATAAAATACTGTTTTTATTACGAGACAAAATTCCTCTAGTCTATCTCATTGAAACCCTACAGCCCCCTAACGTATAATATCCCAGAAAACTTCAAAGGAGAGAATATTATACATGGAAAAACCAGCTGGATTTTGGATTCGGGCAGTTGCCTCTATTATTGATGATTTAATTATCTATTTTTTTGCTTTTATTATGATCCAAATTAACACCTTAATTGTCCTGCCTCTCATTGATGCAGGAAGCTCCTCTATGACAGAAGGTCAATATAAATTTTATATCCTGATATTCGGGACGATCCCTGTTATCGCCATCATATATATTTTCGGCATTCTTTATTATAGCTTGCTGACTTCTTCAAAAATGCAAGCAACACTAGGCAAAAAACTCATGGGTATCATCGTTGTCAATCAATATGGCGAGCGAATTTCATTTTGGCACAGCTTTGGCCGTTTTTTCGCTTACATACCATCAGGAATTTTGTATATCGGTTACATTATGGCAGCTTTCCCCTCTAAACTGGCATTACACGATTATATTTGCGGGACAAAGGTTGTTTATAAAAATAAATATCTTGATTGATCAAAAACAGGCTGCCGAGGAACCTCGCCAGCCTGTTTTACTATTTCCCAAAAGCCATCAGCGCTTTCATACGAAATGACTTGACCATCATAACATATTAGCCCATTTTATAATTCTACTTCACAAAACATCACAAACTAGAAAACTATGTAAGAGTATGCGCAGACGTTTTTTCAGCACCCGAACGAAACGCAGCCACAAACCAAATGACATTGACAGCAGCCGCAGCGAGACTAATTCCGAAAACAAAGATCACCTCAGAAAGCAGATGGTCACTAAAGAAACTAAACATCAAGATAAAACCGGCCGAAGACAAATGAATCAAAAGCCCGAAGCCGCAAAGCACCGCCATGACATACCTCATTGCATCGACTCCGAGCATATAAACGAGAAATGGAATGAAATACAAGACAAGGATCATACCGACAGCTGACCACATGCCAGCTGAATTAAACTGATTGGCCGCCGCTCCCGTTCCGGCCAGCGGCGAAAGTGAAGCCGCCACGATCACAGCGCAAAAAAGAAAAGCAGAAATGGCTGTCATGATCGCCACGCTGTTTTTTCTAGACATCAAACTCCTCCTTAGATAGAAATATTAACCTTTTCATTATAAGTAAGTTGAATGTTATATTCATTATATTTTTAAAAAATTCCAGAATACATACACAAATGCTCTGCTTCTTTCTAGTATATTTATATAGTAAAAAACAAAGGATAAAAGACTCATTTTTCTGTAATATCAGGATTTTATCACCATATCATATTGCATGTACTTCTTTTTCAAAGTATACTATTCCAGATTAATTCAGAGGAGAGAGAAAAATACATGGAAAAACCAGCAGGATTTTGGATTCGTTTTTTAGCTTATTTTATTGATGGCATTATTGTATCTGTTCCTAGTTATATTATTCTATTTGTGATCAATTCTGTGTTTGTAGCTGGGGCTGTGACAGCAAACCCTTATATGACCCAAGAGGAGTATATGGTGACATACATGACGATTGCATTTTTGCCTACTATGCTGATCATGGTCGTCATCAGTGTGTTATATTACGGACTGCTCACAGCTTCTAAAATGCAGGGCACACTCGGCAAAAAAATTCTTGGCCTGAAAGTGGTCAATGAACAAGGTAAACGGGTTTCTGTCGGACAGGCAATTGGCCGTTACTTTGCCTATATCTTATCTGGAATCATCTTTTATATCGGGTTTATCATGATCGCCTTTGGAGAGAAAAAAGGTCTGCATGACATCATCTGCAAAACACGTGTCGTGTATAAATAATAGAAAAAAGTCTAGACGCCAATAGGCGTCTAGACTTTTGTTTTCTTTACAATAGGCTGCCACGACAGATACGTAGCGCTTCTCCACAGCCACTCAAACGGCCCCATCCGAAAGACACGAAGCCAAAGGTGGCTGAAGACCATTTGAACGGCACAAACAGCAATTGTAATGAGCACACCGGCAGCAGGGTACACTTTTCCATACAGGCCCAAGCCGTAATGATAAAAAATCCAAGTACATACAATAGACTGCATCAGATAATTGGTAAATGCCATCCTCCCAACAGCGGAGAATGATTGCAGCACTGTTCTCACTCTTGTTTTATGGTATAGATAGACAACCGTTGTCACATAGAAAAACATGAGAAAAGGCGCGCCAATCAGCAGAAATAGTTCCTTTTCCGTTACACTGTACAGCACATGGGCGCCGATGCCGATGACAAGCCCAGCCATCCATAATCGTTTTAATGCTTTGCGATGCTTTTCCGGTTCGTGCAAATACCGTGACTTTGCCGCCGCAGTCCCCAGCAAAAACATGCTGAAATAAGGAATGGATGCAAAGAAGAAGTTGAGAGGATTATACGTAAGCATGCCATTCGAAGACATGTAAACAAGACGGTCATGGACCCGTTGTTCTGCAATGTCCCTCAGGCTGCCGCTTCCATAAACATGAATCGCTTGTTTTGCCTGCTGTGTTACCGCTTGTACCCATTCCTGTCCGTTTGATTGATCAAAACTTGTCAACATGAACGGAATGGAAAACAGAAGATACAAAGAGACCGCCCATATCAGCAGTGTTTTCGGCTTTGCTTTTCGAAACAAGAGCAGGACAAAACCGAGCAGGGCATATTCTGTTAAAATATCCCCGTCCCATATCAAAAAGGCATGAATCGTTCCAAACAAGAGAAGCGCCATTAACCTTCTCACATATAACGGAACAAACCGTTTCCCTTTGTTTTCTGCTCTCTCCATCATGACAACCATGCCAAATCCAAATAAAAAAGAAAACAATAAAATACATTTTGTTTGAATGAAGAATTTCAGTATGTCTGCGGCGGCAAAATCAGCTTCAGACCACTTATCCATGAAAAAATTCTCTTTTCCAAGCATAGACAAATACATATCCGGATAACTGAAATGTGCCAGATTGACAAATAAGATGCCGAAAATCGCCATTCCTCTCAGCACATCAAGCACACCGATCCGCTCATTTGTTAAAGTCGGCTGTAATGAAGACATAGCCATCACGCTCCTTTTTTCTGTACCTTAAGGGTATGAAAAAATGAAGCGCGGAAACATCGATTTAGGTGTCAGGCCGGCATGAAAACCTTACAATCTTGTCATCTTTATGGTTTCATCACCTTTAAATCTAATGCTTCGATATTCTGCAAAACGCGATCAAAGCGCAAAGCCTGAGGCTCACATGGGAAGATGTGGCCTTCATACGGGTCGCCTAACGTCCGGAAAAACGGTTCAAATAAACCAGGAACCAATACGCCCACCATCTTTGTATAGTAAGAATCAAGGCGATAGGAGTGAACGGTATTTGCAGGGACATGCAGGAAATCTCCCGGATTCAGCTGAATTTCCTGGCCATCTGCCCACATCGTCATCTGACCTTCAAGGCAATAAAATGTTTCTGTATGATGTTCATGGTAGTGATCAACGATTCGGTCACCTTTAGGGCCTTCAGACGATACGACGATAAACTGGCCATCTGTATTTTTTTGTGCAGCCACAATGCGGTGAAGCTGATCTCCAGTCAACAGGCGATCTCCTTCTCCAGATTCAAGAACGTATGGAACCGCTCCATCTGGCAGCTCTGTAAGTTCCGCTAATTTGGCCGAACATGCAGGCTTTCCTTCATCTAGAAATACAATGTCCGCTACAGCGGCTGCTTCTGCAAACCGCTCGTTTGAGACTTCTTCGCTTGCGTACGGCGGATGTTCAGCGTGATCATACGGATTCCCAATAACGGAATACAAGTGCGCTACGTTTCCTTTCATCGTGTAAGATACCAGTCTTGTTCTGTGGCTCTGCATCCGGTAGCTGTGCGGTGTTCCCGCCGGAATGTTCGCATAATCACCTGATATTAATAAATAGCGTTCTCCGCCAAGTGTCAGCTCAAGCTTCCCGTCCAAAACGAGAATCCCTTCATGTGTGTCATTGTGGACATGAAGCGGAAAGGCATCTCCTTTTCCCCCGGAAAGAAGCACGATCTCAAATAAATCACCTGTGCTCCTCCCATTCGCCATCACCGTGGCAACCTGTCTGCCGAACAGATAGCGCTCGCCTTCTCCGCTCCGGAGCAAATAAGGCATTTTTTCTTTAGGCAATGAATGCGTACATAATGTTTTCATATTATCGCTTCCTCCAATTTAGACCAGTCTATATATTATTATTTATTTGATTAGACCGTTCTATATAATTGTAGGAGAAAGGATAACAAAATGCTACCCTTTTTTTCTCACCAGCACTGGTATTTGTTCGGCAATGAGAAGAAGGGGCGTTTTGTCTTTATTCGTTAACGAAAGCATGATGCCGCCCTCAATCATCGAATTAATCAGCGTTCCAAGCTGATTTGCTTCTTCTTCTGCAAATCCGTTTTCCATTAATTTTCTGGCAAAAACCGCTTCCCAGCTTTTAAACACCTTCATGCAAACCGTCCGCAGCGGTTCACTGATTAACGCTGTCTCACTCGCCAGCAAACCGACTGGAATACCTTTTATGCTTTCTGTGTTGTCAAATTGGCTGGCTGTTTTTTTGATAAAAAGCTGAATCGCTTCTGTTGGATCAGAGGACTCATCCATGCTTTGCTGTATCAGATGTTCAACGATCTTACCTGTATATGTAACCGCTTCAATTGCTAATTCTTCTTTGCCATTCGGAAAAAAGTGATAAAGCGATCCCTTAGGAGCACCGCTTTCTTTTACAATCTGGTTCAAACCTGTCGCGTGATATCCTTGCAGCTGGAACAGACGTGACGCCGTGTGAAGGATTTTTTCACGTGAATCTCCTCTGCTAGTCATTAAAACATTCCCTCCTAGGTATGGTAGAGCGACTTATATAATATAAAAAAGAACCCTGTGAATGTCAAAAGGGGTAAGACCCTCCCGGATGGGGTAAATGTACAAAAACAGCGTCTAGGAGGGATCTCTCAATGACAACCGATCATTCAGTCACGAATACAGAGCAGCTTGAACAACAAAACCCCGGCATGAAAACAAAGCTCAAACTGAAAAAACTCAAGGATCAGGTGATCGTCATTACCGGCGCTTCAAGCGGAATTGGACTTGTCACGGCACGAATGGCAGCTGAAAAAGGCGCAAAGGTCGTGGCAGCAGCGCGAAATGAAGAGGCGCTGAAGGAGCTCACTGATGAACTTAAGGAAAAAGGGCACGACGCCATATGGGTAAAGGCGGATGTCGGAAAAGAAGAGGACGTCAACCGCATCGCAGAAACCGCGATCAGCACATTCGGCCGCTTTGACACATGGGTCAACAATGCGGCCGTCTCGACTTTCGGACATGCCATGGACGTCACCGTCGAAGACATGAAGCGCATGTTCGACACAAATTTCTGGGGACCTGTTTACGGAACAAGAGCGGCTGTCAAACACTACACCGGCAGAGGTGTGCCGGGCGCACTCATTAATGTAGGAAGCCTGTTCGGAGACAGGGGAACGGTCATTCAATCCACATATGCATCTGCCAAATTTGCGCTTCACGGCTGGACGGAAAGCATCCGAATGGAGCTCGAAAAGGAACAGGCGCCCGTCTCGGTAACGCTCATCCACCCGGGCAGAATTGACACACCTTATAACGAGCACGCGCACAGCTACCTCGACAAACAGCCGGCTCATTACCGCTCCATGATCTATCCGCCGGAAGCAGTCGCTGAAGCTATCCTGTTTGCCGCCGAACACCCTAAGCGCGACATGTACATCGGCTCACAGGCCAAAGCCATCGCCATGCTGGGCACGCTTTTCCCTCGTCTGACCGACAGACTGATGGAAAAAATCATGTATCACAGCCAGCATGCCGAAAGACCGTCCAAACCGCGAGAAGAAAGTGCTCTTTATGATGCGGGCTGCGGTATGCATGACAGAGGCACAAATAAAGGATGGATGAGGTCAAGAAGCTACTACACGAAAGCGACGAAGCGCCCCATTGTATCGGCGGCTGTTGTTGCCGGACTAGTGGCTTGGGCTGCCGCCAAACGATGCAGATAATCTCTGACCATAAGAAAAACCCATGCTGTTCCAGCGAACCATGGGTTTTTCAGCTGTTAATCGATAAAAGCCTTGTTCATACGCTGCAGCAGCTCGCCGAACATCTCTTTTTCCTGTGTTGACCATTCTTTCAGCATCTGTTCATAACGTTTAAGGCGCTTTTGCTGATCGGCTTTTAATAGTTGTTTGCCGAGTTTTGTAATAGTAAACAGGCTGACTCTCCCATCAGATGGGTCTGAGAAACGATAGATGAGCTCCTTTGCCTCTAATGCAGCAGCTTGTCTTGAAAGAGTAGAAATATCAAGCTTAAACGATTCTGCCAATTCCTTAACACGAGCAGGCCCAAACTCATCCAATTGTCTCAGCAATAAGTACGAAGATCTCTCCAAATTCCCTGTTCTTTTCTCTGATTGATCCAGATAAACAGCTCTCCTGATAAAAGTCGTCAGCTCATATTCAATTAATTCAACTGGATTTTGATTTTGCAATCGCTCTCGCTCCCTATTCCAATCTCCGGCATTGACAACATCATATATACTTGTATAATACAAATGTACATTAACTGAATAAATACAAGTCGTTATATGACTAAATCAATTATTATACTTGTATAGTACAATCATATAAAAAGAAAGTAAAGCGATTCCTCAGAACCATCCTAGAAGCAAGCACCAGAAAGGAGGAAGCTGTTCTGATTGGAGAGCAGCACTTGATGTGAAAGTCATACGAATTATCTTGCAAGTGTTGATATTATATGTATTTTTTATGATCGGGGAAGCCATTCAGCATCTGTTTCATTTACCCGTGTCAGGAAGCATCGTTGGATTGGTATTGCTTCTGATTTGCTTGGGCCTCCGTATTGTTCCCGTCTCCCTCATTGAAGACGGAGCAGGGTTTTTATTATCCTTCCTACCATTGTTGTTCATCCCGGCAATGACAGGAGTGATAAACTATCCGTCTCTCATTTCATTCAATGGTCTGATGCTGCTGATTACAGTCGTTCTGAGCACCATCGTCACGATCATTGCGGCTGGATTCGCCAGCCAGCTATTAGAGAAAAAAGCTAAAAAACCGGAGGAGAAAGAGAAATGCAGCAAGCATGTATCGCGATCATTATAATTCTTTTAACAGTTGCCGCTTATTTAGCGATGGTCAAACTCTATAAGCGATTCCCGCTTCCATTTCTGATCCCCGTTCTCACAACGACCATTTTGATTGTAGCGGTTTTGATGATGTTCCATGTTTCCTATGAAGGCTATATGATCGGGGGGAAATGGATCAATTCTTTGCTTGGGCCGGCTGTTGTGGCACTGGCCTATCCGCTTTATAAACAATGGCATATCATTGTCAAACATTGTGTTCCCATTTTAGGCGGCGTCTTGGTCGGATTATGCATGGGAATGATCAGCGGGCTGATCTTCGCAGAAGCATTCGGGATTGATCATGATCTCTTATTATCCATTCTGCCAAAGTCGATCACAACCCCTGTCGCTATTCAGATCGCCGCCGGTCTTGGCGGCGTCCCTTCCATGACAGTCGTATTTGTCATGATTGCGGGCTTTTCAGGCGTCATCCTCGGGCCGCTTTTCCTAAAATGGCTTCGCATACGCAGTTCCCTTGGACAAGGCATTGCATTAGGCAGCGCCTCCCATGCACTGGGCACCTCCAAAGCATTGGAATATGGGGAACTGGCCGTCTCCATGAGTTCCGTCTCCATGACGCTTTGTGCGGTGCTCGGCTCATTCTTCGGCCCGCTCGTCGTCTGGCTGTTTCATATTTAACAAAGAAAGACTGCCCCGGGGAGGGCAGTCTTTTTTGAGATACGAACAGTGAAAGTAAACCAACCGTTAAAATAAACAGGAATTTTGGCCTGTTTATTTTAGTTCCCCTATGTCTCTTAAATATTGTTCACGCTCTTTTTTATCAGGGTAAGCGGTTTTGATGTATTCTTCTTTTTCTTTCTTGGTGTATTCGCTCCAGTCTGTAAAACGATTACCTACATCCTCAGGGTAACTCATCCCGTCCACTTTATTGGAATCATAAATTAAATCTGCTGAGAAGTAAAACTTATCTGGATTGTCGTTTATATATCCATTTACTATTATTCTTCCCATTGGATTTATTTCAATTTTATCCTCAAAAGTAATTGTTTTAATAAAATTGTGAATATCTTCTTCTTTAAGATGTTCTTTAATTTTTGGTTTCATCTTTTCCGCATATTCTTCAGCTTTTTCTTTATCGCTTTTTTCTTCTTTTTTCACTACCTGTTTACCTCCAGTCTCTTCTGTTGTCCGATCTGATATATTCATTTTTTTTACTATTCCATAAGAAATACCTAATATAATAACCAATACAATAGAACTTATTATAAGTATTTTTTTTACAAATGACATGGTATTTCATCCTTTTTTAATTTATTATACAATATATACAGGTTTTGGAGAGTGAAGAAATGTCTAGAAAAAAGAATTCACTTACAGACGAAGATTATAATAAAGCATCGAGTGCTGCATATAATCTTAGAAACTATCATATTGGTACTAATATTGAGATAAGTAATGGACAAAAGTTATATGTAGTTGATTATAAAAAAACGAAAAAAGGGCTGGATGCCCTTACTTTAGTATCCGAAAAAGAATACAAAATTTCCAACCATGGAAAAAACAAAGAAAAAATCCAAAACGCCATCATTGCATACCGCGGATCAGAACCCATCAGCCCCGGCCAATTCCAAGATACAATAAAACAATATCGTGATGAGCGGGAACAGCTTATTAAAGAAGTAGAGAAAAAGGGAATCAACATTCCTGAAGATGAAGATGGTTCCTTTTATGACTCAGTAAAAGGGCTTCGTGAATATTCAAATGAGATTTTGCAGGATTGGCTTCACATGGACACAAGTTATTTGGTGGGCAAAAAACCATTTGATGACGGAACAGAGAACCAAGCCATTCAAGCGGATCAATATGCAAAAAAAATACATAAAGACTTTAAAAATGCTGACATTCAAGTCACCGGTCACTCATTAGGCGGTTCTAACGCAAGCTATGCAGTCGTGATGAATGACTTTATCAAACGCGGCGTTACTTTCGAGAATCCAAACATATATGAAAACCTGCCTGAGGATGTCAAAGCCCGGGCGATAAAAGGGGATTTCCGCAGCCGCTTAACAGAATATATTAATTTAAATGATGGTTTATCGTTGCTGAATCGGGATGCCGCTGAAGTGGGTAAAGTGAAAGTAATGTATGATGAGACTTTGCCGAATGGTGTACAAAATAATGGTCTCCCTAATGAAGTGAAAATGCTTGGGCTTGCACTTAAACATTACGGTAATCAATCTCTTGATGCCACACTGTTTGTCGAAGCCTTAATGGGAAGTCACGGTTTAGACCGCTACAACTTCAATTCAGATGGCTCTGTCCAAACCGTTGACGATGTGTTGAAAAATAATCCTGATTTGGCAATTGCAATGCTTAAACAAATGAAATCAACGAATGTGAAAGCCAATACAGGTGTTTCAATACTCATTAAGTCACATGTATTGATGAATACAAGCACGCAGTTAAAACATATAGCTGAATCAGAATGGTCTAAGATTATACGCCAAATTGAAAGAATTGATGACATTGTAAAGGATTCTATTGAGGATGTCAGGAACATGCATACACGAATGGTTGGTTTTGGCACATATGATGAATTATCAATTTCTGATGTCGATGATTTGATCAATAAGCTTAAAATGAACAAACCGCACCATCTTTTTTACTCAAAAGAAAAGTATGATCAGGCTGTAGATGCAGCACTTCATTTACAGCACTTGCTTCATATGGTGTCAGATGACCTTGGGCATATGGGACATGCTTATCATGATGCAGATCTGGCAACAGCCAGCCAGATGGGGATTTCATAAGGAGAGTACGAAACATGGATTTTATGAATAAAAAACCAACAGATGCAGACCGTTTTATGCAAAGAGTGACGGGCCAGCATTCCAGCACTTCACTTTTTTCAAATGCTCATGTGGATACGTCTGAAATGACGCCAGAACAATTGGCGGCGTTCAAAGAGAAGAAAAGACAAGAACAAAAAATGGCGCTTATGAATTCAATCAGAAAACAACTAAGCTATGCTTTCCAAGAAGATCGTAAGAACTTGTCTTCAATCCACGATAACATTACAGATGCCGAGCAGACGATCAAGGCAAAACGGGAAATGCTAGGCCAACATATGTCAGGAAAAGCGATAGACAGTGTCACTGATAAAATGAAAGATCAACTTTCATTCGATAAAGTTCGTTCTGACGTGTCTAGTTTAGTGAATTCAATCGGCTTATAAGACCTTATTTGAAAAAGCAGACCGATGGCGGTCTGCTTTTTCTTTTATGATCTAAAAAAATCAATCAGCGGCTGAAAGTCCTTAGATAAATCAACGTCATTCGGTTCTGCTTGAAGCAGGCGGTCAATCATGCGCTCCAGTTCCTCAATATCATGTTGATCTGTGTATTCAATGAAGTTTAAGCTTTCAAGCCAATCCCGGTATGAATGTTTGGCTTTGCCATAGCTGTTTCCGAAGACAAGGCAAGGTGTTTTCGTGATAATCGAGAAAATCATCGCGTGAAGGCGGTCGGTAATCACCAATTTACTGGAGCCGATGCGGTCCAGCATCTCCATAAAATGCTTTTCACGATCGGCGTAATCGATGGTGTCGACCGTATCCAGCACCGTATCGGTACGCTCTGTGTAAGTTGTTTTTTCTGCCCATTGCTTCATCTGTGAAATAAAATCTTCGTCAGTCACTTTCTCCTTATCCGCTCTTAAAATAAAGAGAACACCGTCCCGCTCGAGCTCTCGCGGCACAATATCCAAGGAAAGTACCATGTCCGGTGTAAAGATCACATTGGAGTTGAAGGTCTCTTTCACAACATCCAGTGTTTGCGTCTCACGCGCAGCAATCGTTAAGTTTGTATTTTGATGGTACGCATCCTGTGTTTTTTTCTTTTCCTTCTGTCCTTCCTCTGTATCCTCAAAATAAACGGATTGTGGCAGAGAAATTGATTTGTAATCTTTAAACGCCGAAAAGACCTTTCTTCTGTCTTCCTCAATATCGAGATAAAGGTTTCCTAAATTCCCTCCGCCTGTAAAGCAGACAATATCGTCTTCACGAATGATCTCCTTCACCAGTTCAATGCCCTCATCCGTCGCATAATCCATAATCTCAATGTATTCATAATACGGAAAATGATTTTTGATAAATTTCTCTTCCGCATACGCAATCGCTTGGTCGCCAATGTTTGTGTAACTAGGGGAACCAAACAAAAATACTTTTCGTTTATCATTTAACAGAGCTTCCGACTCCACATTTGGCGCAATGCCTTTTACTAGTTTTTTGCCTTTGATTTCTTGTACAGTCATATCTGCGTCCTCCTTCTGGGATGAATTCCTCATTGTGTGTTAACTGTCTCTACCCAAAAAGAAGGATGGCTATGCATTGGCATGTGCACCGGCTATATCAAAAACATCGTTTTCGCCAATTTGATAGACGCTGCAATGTCCCGTGCCGTTCTTTCCATATATTCCGCAGCATGTTCAAACGCGTCTTCTAGCGGCACGGCTCCGGGGACGATGCTGAAAAGCGCATCGATTCCGTGTTGATAGACGGCATCACTGTCTCGTGATACTGATCCCGCAATACCGATGACGGGCACATCGTATGATTTAGCCGCCTTGGCCACCCCGATCGGCGTTTTTCCATGAACCGTTTGGCTGTCGATCCGTCCCTCGCCGGTAATCACAAGATCTGCATCCTGAACGATACTTTCAAAATCAACCGCTTCAAGGACAATATCAATGCCTCTTTTCAGGTCAGCCTGAAGATAAGTCAGCAGGCTCCATCCAAGACCGCCCGCTGCACCGGCGCCCTCTGTATCTCGGAAGGTTGATCCGAGCTCTTTTTCTGCCACATCAGCGAAATGGCTTACGTTCTGGTCTAGTACATCCAGCATGTCGGCTGTCGCGCCTTTTTGCGGCCCGAAAACAGCCGTAGCACCCTTTGGTCCTGTTAACGGATTGTCCACGTCACAGGCAACTTCCAGTTTGACATTCCGCAATCTGGAATCAAGCCCGCTGACATCTATTGATGCAAGCTGAGATAACGCGCCGCCCCCTGGGCCAATCTCGCGGCCTGAGTTATCAAGAAGCCTTCCGCCCAATGCCTGAATCATCCCGGCTCCCCCGTCGTTCGTGGCGCTTCCGCCGATTCCGATGATCAATCGCTCCGCTCCCGCATCAAGAGCCGCTCCGATTAATTCTCCCGTTCCCCTTGTTGTAGTGATGAGCGGATTTCGCTTATCTACAGGCACCAGATGCAGCCCTGAAGCAGCAGCCATTTCAATCACAGCTGTTCTCCCATCTCCCATCATGCCAAAGAAAGCTCTCACCGGTTCCCCCAGCGGCCCTGTGACAACTTGCTCTATGATCCTTCCGTTGGTCGCATCGACCAGAGATTGAACGGTTCCCTCGCCGCCGTCCGCCACCGGCAATTTTCTGTAATCAGCACCCGGAAAGACCGATTTGAAGCCTCTTTCGATCGCGTCGGCTGCCTCCAGAGCTGATAAGCTTTCCTTAAAAGAATCAGGTGCAATGATGATTTTCATCCAAATCGCCTCTTTCAAAACATGATTCACTTATGCTAGTTATCTCCAATGTACCATATTCCATTTAGAAATAAATACCATAATGATTGGGAAAAATTTTATTAAAAATTAGAAATGAAAGTGTTTGCATAAAAGAAATATTCACGTTATCATACTTGTATACAAGTATACTCCTTGAGTGAGGAAGGTGAGTGTATGCTAGACTCCAAAGACCTGTTGTATCCCGCAAAATGGCTCTCAAAAGCGTCAACCGGGGTTCGTGTCGCATACGAGCTGAGAATGCGGATCGTTTCAGGCCTGATTGAAAGCGGTACCATTTTATCAGAAAATACAATCGCCGCCGAGTTTTCAGTAAGCCGTTCGCCGGTTCGCGAAGCGCTAAAAATACTCGCATCCGAAAAAATCATCCGCTTAGAACGAATGGGAGCGATCGTAATTGGTTTAACTGAGAAGAAAATCGCGGAAATTTATGATGTGCGGTTACTATTAGAAACATTTGTCTTTGAACGGCTTGTCAAAATAGACATTGAGCCTTTAGTTAAGGATCTCAGCAAAATTCTTGAAATGATGAAAGTCTCAATCAAATATGAGGACGCTGACGAATTTTCATTTCAAGATGTGCTGTTCCATGAAACCATTATCCGAGCGATTGATCATTCATACATTCAGATGATCTGGAACAATCTAAAACCCGTCATGGAAAGCTTTATTCTTTTATCGATGCGGGTACGGTTAAAGGAAAAGTATGAAGACTTCACAAGGATTTTAGATAACCACGAGCTTTATATTCAAGCCATCAAAACAAAGGATAGGGCGCTGATGATTCAGTCTCTTCACCAAAACTTTGATGATGTGCAGGATAAGGTAGAAGACCTATGGCTCTCACAACAAATGCTGGCAAAAGGAGCTGAATACAGCAATGACTAGTTATATGTTAGGAATCGATATCGGCACGACAAGCACAAAAGCTGTGCTGTTCAGTGAAAACGGAGATGTGGTACAGAAAGAAAGCATCGGCTACCCGCTCTATACACCGGACATCTCAACAGCTGAACAAAACCCGGAAGAGATATTTCAGGCAGTCATCCATACAACAGCGAGAATTACAAAACAGCATCCCGAAAAACAGATCTCTTTCATTTCGTTCAGCAGCGCCATGCACAGCGTCATTGCAATCGACGAAAATGACAAGCCGCTGACGCCATGCATCACATGGGCCGACAACCGAAGTGAAGGCTGGGCGCATAAGATCAAAGAGGAATTGAACGGACATGAGGTGTACAAACGTACGGGAACACCGATTCATCCGATGGCACCGTTAAGTAAAATTGCCTGGATCACGAATGAAAGGAAAGAAATCGCTTCCAAGGCAAAAAAATATATCGGCATCAAAGAATACATTTTTAAACAGCTGTTCAATGAGTATGTCATCGATTACTCATTGGCATCAGCGACAGGCATGATGAACCTGAAAAGCTTGGCTTGGGACGAAGAGGCACTGCGCATCGCAGGCATCACGCCGGATCACTTATCCAAACTCGTGCCGACAACCCAGATCTTTCAGCACTGCAGCCCTGAAATAGCGATCCAAATGGGAATCGATCCGGAAACGCCTTTTGTCATCGGCGCCAGCGACGGCGTGCTGTCCAACCTCGGCGTCAACGCCATTAAAAAGGGCGAAATCGCCGTCACCATCGGTACAAGCGGTGCCATCCGGACGATTATTGACAAGCCGCAAACCGATGAAAAAGGGAGAATTTTTTGCTATGCCTTGACGGACAAGCATTGGGTTATTGGGGGACCTGTGAACAATGGGGGCATCGTCCTTCGCTGGATCAGAGACGAGTTTGCCTCCTCCGAAATCGAAACAGCGACACGGCTGGGCATTGATCCATATGACGTGCTGACGAAAATTGCCCAACGCGTCAGACCCGGTTCTGACGGTCTGCTGTTCCACCCATATCTCGCCGGAGAACGCGCTCCGTTATGGAATCCGGATGTACGCGGCTCATTTTTCGGCCTGACCATGTCGCATAAGAAAGAGCATATGATACGCGCGGCATTGGAAGGCGTCATTTACAACCTGTACACTGTGTTCTTGGCGTTAACTGAATGCATGGATGGCCCGGTAACCCGCATCCAAGCGACAGGGGGATTTGCAAGGTCAGAGGTTTGGCGCCAAATGATGTCGGATATCTTCGAATCAGAGGTTGTCGTTCCGGAAAGCTACGAAAGCTCATGTCTCGGCGCCTGCATTTTAGGCCTGTATGCAACAGGAAAAATTGACTCTTTCGACGCCGTGTCCGACATGATCGGCAGCACATACAGACATACGCCGATCGAAGACTCAGCCAAAGAATACAGAACATTAATGCCGATTTTCATCAATCTATCAAGATTATTAGAAAATCAATATACACAAATTGCAAATTATCAGAGGGGCTTAATCACACACAAATAGTACATGACATGAAGGGGAGGGCATTACCATGCCGTTAATCATCGTTGCACTTGGGATCTTAGCATTACTATTTCTGATTATGGGCTTAAAATTAAACACATTTATTTCCCTGCTGGTCGTATCGTTCGGCGTGGCACTGGCACTCGGGATGCCGTTCGATAAAGTTGTCAGCTCCATCGAAGCAGGAATAGGGGGGACTCTTGGCCACATCGCGCTCATCTTCGGACTCGGTGCGATGCTGGGCAAGCTGATCGCGGATTCAGGAGGCGCACAGCGTATTGCGATGACGCTCGTCAACAAATTCGGTGAGAAAAATATTCAATGGGCCGTTGTCATTGCCTCATTTATTATTGGGATTGCGTTATTTTTTGAAGTAGGACTGGTTCTATTAATTCCGATTGTCTTTGCGATTTCAAGAGAATTGAAGATTTCTATTTTATTTCTCGGAATCCCGATGGTCGCGGCACTATCCGTCACACACGGTTTCCTGCCGCCGCACCCGGGACCTACGGCGATCGCCGGTGAGTATGGCGCAAACATTGGAGAAGTGCTGCTGTACGGCTTTATCGTTGCTGTTCCGACAGTGCTCATCGCAGGGCCGTTATTTACAAAGTTCGCGAAAAAAATCGTTCCTGCATCATTTGCGAAAAACGGCAATATTGCATCACTCGGCACACAAAAAACGTTTAACCTTGAAGAAACACCCGGCTTTGGAATCAGTGTCTTTACCGCAATGCTCCCGATTATCATCATGTCGGTCGCGACCATTATCGACCTGCTTCAAGAAACAATCGGGTTTGCAGATAACGGAGTTTTAGCTTTTATCAGATTGATTGGAAACGCATCGACTGCTATGATTATTTCGTTATTGGTCGCAGTCTATACAATGGGCATCAAGCGCAACATTCCAGTCAAAACCGTGATGGATTCTTGTTCAACTGCCATTTCACAAATCGGCATGATGCTATTGATCATCGGAGGAGGCGGCGCCTTCAAACAAGTGCTGATCAACGGCGGTGTCGGCGATTACGTAGCAGACTTATTCAAAGGAACGGCATTATCGCCAATCATTCTGGCATGGCTCATCGCAGCGATCCTGCGCATTTCTCTAGGCTCAGCGACTGTTGCCGCACTAAGCACAACAGGTCTGGTCATCCCGTTATTGGGCCATTCTGATGTTAACCTGGCGTTAGTCGTACTCGCAACAGGCGCCGGAAGTGTCATCGCTTCACACGTCAATGACGCCGGCTTCTGGATGTTCAAGGAATACTTCGGATTAAGCATGAAAGAAACATTTGCCACATGGACATTGCTGGAAACCATTATTTCCGTTGCTGGACTGGGATTCATTTTATTGTTAAGTTTAGTTGTATGAAATTAAGAAGGAGCTGTAACACATGTTCAATACGATTGGTGTCATAGGCTTAGGCGTAATGGGAAGCAACATCGCCTTAAACATGGCAAATAAAGGTGAAAACGTCGCTGTCTATAATTACACCAGAGATTTAACGGACCAGCTTGTCCAAAAGCTGGATGGACAATCTCTCAGCCCGTATTACGAGCTTGAGGACTTTGTTCAATCGTTAGAAAAACCAAGAAAAATCTTTTTGATGGTCACAGCGGGAAAACCCGTAGATTCCGTCATCCAATCATTAAAGCCTTTGCTTGAAGAAGGCGACGTCATCATGGACGGAGGAAACTCCCACTATGAAGACACAGAAAGAAGATATGACGAGCTGAAGGAAAAAGGGATTGGCTACCTGGGAGTCGGCATTTCCGGCGGTGAAGTCGGTGCATTAACAGGGCCTTCCATCATGCCGGGCGGAGATCGCGACGTCTATGAGAAAGCCGCTCCTATCCTGACGAAAATCGCAGCCCAAGTCGGAGATGACCCTTGCTGTGTCTATATCGGACCAAAAGGGGCAGGGCACTTTACAAAAATGGTGCACAACGGCATTGAATATGCCGACATGCAGCTGATTGCAGAAGCGTATACGTTTCTAAGAGAAACGCTTCGTCTGCCGCTAGATGAAATTGCATCTATTTTTGAAACATGGAATCAAGGTGAGCTGAAAAGCTATTTAATAGAGATTACAGCTGAGATTTTACGCAAAAAAGACGAAAAAACAGGGCAGCCTCTGATCGATGTCATCCTTGATAAAACCGGGCAAAAAGGCACTGGGAAATGGACGAGCATGCAGGCGATTGATAACGGCATCCCGTCCACGATCATCACAGAGTCCTTGTTCGCCCGCTACTTGTCATCCTTAAAAGAAGAACGGATGGCAGCTCAAGACGTATTAGCAGGCCCGGAAGCCGAAGAAAAACACTTGGATAAAGACACCTGGATTGAATACGTCAGACAGGCTCTTTACATGGGGAAAGTATGCGCCTATGCACAAGGCTTTGCCCAATATAAGATGTCATCTGAGCTTTACGGCTGGAATCTGCCGCTCAAAGACATTGCCTTGATTTTCCGAGGCGGCTGCATCATCCGCGCTGATTTCCTAAACGTGATCAGCGAAGCATTCAGTGAGCAGCCAAATCTGGCTAACCTGCTGATCGCGCCTTATTTCACAGATAAGCTCCATGCCTATCAAACAGGCCTGCGAAAAGTCGTTTGCGAGGGTATCAGCACCGGAATCTCTTTCCCATGCTTAACTACCGCGCTCTCTTATTACGACGGCTACCGCACAGGGCGTTCCAATGCGAACCTCTTGCAGGCGCAGCGCGATTACTTTGGCGCTCACACGTACGAACGGACTGATATGGACGGCGTTTTCCATACGAATTGGTCTGAATAACCTGTATTAAAAACACGGTCAGTTTCAACTGAACCGTGTTTTTTTCTTCTATCCCAAACAACAGAAGACATAAGTTATGTTTTAAATATCATAAACAGTGATACAATAATAGCTAGAAACAATCCCCAAGATCATCATGTGACAGCAGCTTGCTGTTCCGTTCTATTCTGCTTTTGGCCATTGTCCTTTGCCCTTGACCATGGTGTCATAAAATGTTCAAATGCCAAAACGGCCTGTCATTCTGATTTACAAAAGTCCCTGAAAACCTTGTCTAATTGAGAATCAGCCTCTCATTTGTTATAAAAGAAATGCATAAATCCTACCTGTCACACCTTTAGTAAGATGAAAAAAAGTAGGTTATGGCTTGACAAAAAATATATATTAATTAATAATTCATATATAATTAGAATTATTATTGAAAGCGAATATGCTTTCTAATACATTTTTAGGAGGAATATACATTATGTCTTTAATCGGTAAAGAAGTACTTCCATTCGAAGCAAAAGCATTCAAAAACGGTGAATTCATCGATGTAACAAACGAAGATTTGAAAGGCCAATGGAGCGTATTCTGCTTCTACCCAGCAGATTTCTCTTTCGTATGCCCAACTGAGCTTGAAGATCTTCAAGAACAATATGCTGCTCTTAAAGAATTAGGTGTTGAAGTCTACTCTGTTTCTACAGATACTCACTTCGTACACAAAGGCTGGCATGACAGCTCTGAAAAAATCGGCAAAATCACTTACGCAATGATCGGTGACCCATCTCAAACAATCTCTCGCAACTTCGATGTTCTTGACGAAGAAACTGGTCTTGCTGACCGCGGAACATTCATCATCGATCCAGACGGCGTTATCCAAACTGTTGAAATCAATGCAGGCGGTATCGGCCGTGACGCAAGCAACCTTGTAAACAAAGTAAAAGCAGCTCAATACGTTCGTCAAAACCCAGGTGAAGTTTGCCCGGCTAAATGGGAAGAAGGCGGCGAAACTCTTACACCTAGCCTTGATCTAGTAGGTAAAATCTAAGGAGTGCATTCAATTGGTACTTGATGCAAACATCAAAGCACAATTAAATCAATATATGCAGCTAATTGAGAATGACATTGTTCTCAAAGTTAGCGCAGGAGAAGATGACACTTCTAAGGACATGCTGGCTCTCGTTGATGAGCTGGCTTCCATGTCATCGAAAATTTCAGTTGAAAAAGCTGAATTAAACAGAACGCCAAGCTTCAGTGTCAATCGTGTCGGAGAAGACACTGGCGTGACTTTCGCCGGTATCCCTCTGGGCCACGAATTCACATCATTAGTGTTGGCGTTGCTCCAAGTGAGCGGCAGACCGCCTAAGGTGGACCAAAAAGTCATTGATCAGGTGAAGAAGATCAGCGGTGAATACCACTTTGAATCTTATATCAGCCTGACATGCCACAACTGTCCTGATGTTGTACAAGCTTTAAACATGATGAGCGTGCTGAACCCGAACATTACGCACACGATGATTGACGGTGCAGCATACAAAGCAGAAGTTGAAAGCAAAAACATCATGGCAGTGCCGACCGTTTACTTGAATGGCGAATCCTTCGGAAGCGGCCGTATGACGCTTGAAGAAATCCTTGCGAAAATGGGCAGCGGCGCAGATGCATCTGAGTTTGCTGACAAAGAGCCGTTTGACGTTCTTGTTGTCGGAGGCGGACCTGCTGGTGCAAGTGCAGCGATCTACACTGCACGTAAAGGCATCCGCACTGGTGTTGTGGCTGAGCGCTTCGGCGGACAGGTTCTCGACACCATGAGCATCGAAAACTTCATCAGCGTCAAAGCGACGGAAGGACCGAAGCTAGCGGCAAGTCTTGAAGAGCATGTGAAGGAATATGATATTGATGTCATGAACCTTCAGCGTGCGAAACGCCTTGAGAAGAAAGATCTGTTCGAACTTGAACTCGAAAACGGCGCTGTCCTGAAAAGTAAAACAGTGATCCTTTCAACAGGTGCACGCTGGCGCAATGTCAACGTACCCGGTGAACAAGAGTTCAAAAACAAAGGTGTCGCATACTGCCCGCACTGTGATGGGCCATTGTTTGAAGGCAAAGACGTTGCGGTAATTGGCGGCGGAAACTCTGGTATCGAAGCAGCGATTGATCTTGCAGGTATTGTCAATCACGTTACTGTGCTAGAGTTCGCGCCGGAACTGAAAGCAGACGAAGTCCTGCAAAAACGTCTCTACAGCCTGCCTAACGTTACTGTCGTGAAAAACGCACAAACAAAAGAAATCACAGGTGATCAGAGTGTTAACGGCATCACATATGTAGACCGCGAAACAGGCGAAGAAAAACACGTTGAACTTCAAGGTGTATTCGTCCAAATCGGTCTCGTGCCAAACACAGAATGGTTAGAAGGAACGGTTGAACGCAACCGCATGGGCGAAATCATCGTCGACAAACACGGCGCAACCAGCGTGCCAGGCTTATTCGCTGCCGGCGACTGCACAGACAGTGCGTACAATCAAATCATTATTTCGATGGGATCAGGAGCAACGGCCGCTCTCGGCGCGTTTGATTACCTTATCCGAAACTAATAAAAAAATCCGCTATATTGCCAGATTGGCAGGATAGCGGATTTTTCTTTTTCTACAGAAAAAACCCGAACCAGGCACTACGGTAAATTCGGGCCAGCTTCTTATAGTTCCTCGCCGTTCGTTTGAATGACATTTTTGTACCACTCAAAGGAATCTTTCTTATACCGCTTCATGGATCCGTTTCCTTCATTGTCACGATCAACATAGATCATGCCGTAGCGTTTTTTCATTTCGCCAGTTGTGAAGGAGACAATATCAATAATGCCCCACGGCGTGTAGCCAATTAAATCAACACCATCGTACGTGACCGCTTTTTTCAATGCTTCAATATGCGATTTTAAATATTGAATGCGTTCCGGATCATGAACCTTGCCGTCCTCCTCCAGCGTATCCACTGCGCCAAAGCCATTTTCAACGATGAATAACGGGATTTGGTATCGGTCATAAAAACGATTTAACGTATATCTCAGCCCGGTTGGATCAATCGCCCATCCCCAGTCACTCGAAGTGATGTACGGATTTTCGACACCATTCGGCAAGCCGCCATTTACAATATCGCCAGTGTTATCATTTTTCACATCGCTTTTCACAGTTGTTGACATGTAATAGCTGAAGCCTAAGTAATCGACGGTTCCGTTTCTTAAAATCTCATCATCCCCGTCTTCGAATGTGATATTGTAGCCTTCGCGTTCAAATTCCTTCAACGCGTAGCTTGGATAATAACCGCGAACCTGCACATCAGGGAAGAAATAGCGCTGCCTCATTTCTTCTTCAGCCAGCATCACATCTTTAGGATTGGAGGAGAAAGGATAAATCGGCACGTGTGATACCATGGCCCCGATCTGGAACTCTGGATTGATGTCTTTTCCTTTTGCCACTGCTAATGCGCTCGCCACTAATTCGTGGTGCGCCGTTTGATACATGACTTCCTTGGCGTTTTCGTTTTCGCCAACTACAACACCTGAATTCGTCCATAGGAACAACGGATTGTTCACATCCATTTGGTTGTTGATCTCGTTAAATGTCATCCAGTACTTCACTTTCTCTTTGTAACGGGTAAAGCAAGTATCTGCAAAGTTGACGAAGAAGTCCACGACTTTCCGGTTTCTGAAGCCGCCATATTCTCTTGCAAGGTGCAGCGGCATTTCAAAGTGAGACAGGGTAATGACTGGCTCGATCCCATGCTTCAGCAATTCATCAAACACATCATCATAAAACTGCAAACCCGCTTCGTTCGGTTCAGCCTCATCGCCTTTCGGAAAAATGCGGCTCCAGCCGATAGACGTCCGCAGGCATTTTAATCCCATTTCTGCAAACAAAGCGATATCTTCCTTGTATCTGTGATAGAAATCAATGGCTTCATGGTTCGGATAAAACTCGTTCTCTTCAATCGTATCCGTGATTTTTCTCGGCACGCCATGTGCACCTGCTGTCATCACATCGACGACACTCGGCCCTTTACCTCCTTGATTCCATCCGCCTTCAAATTGGTGGGCAGCTAAAGCACCGCCCCATAAAAAATCCTTTGGCATGTTTCCCATGTTTCATTCCTCCTCAGCTTACGACTGTAAATATTTTTTGATGCAATGCACTTTCCTCAATCTCTTCAATGAAAGCTTTATCAAACTCAACAAGCACTTCGCCTTTTTTGACGGTATCGCCTTCTTTTACCTTCAAGGAAAAAGGCGTGCCGCCTAATGTCACCGTATCCAGCCCGATGTGCGCAAGCAATTCGACGCCAGACGCTGAACGCAGGCCAATCGCATGATTTGTAGGCGCCACCATGACAACCGTAATAACGCCGGGATGGTGGCATTGATTTTACGATATCCTTCGCTTTAGGGGTAGACCGCTTCAGCACCAATCGAAGTCTGGTAGCGCAGCGAGAAGCCCCAATCACATTCTCTTCCCCGCCTACGGCCTCTAAAATGTCTTTTGCTAGTCTCGTATAATCTCTCACTTTCCCCGACATTTTCACCCACCCCTTTGTTTTGGTTACGCTTTCATTATAATTGTACCGGTATAATTTATCAATACCGAAACAAAATATTTACGCACTAACTATCATTGTAAGCGGTGTATGCTATAATTTTGACAAGTGAAACTAAACGAATAAATGAGGAATGCGTATGTTAAAGTACCAGCAAATCGCAGAAGAAATTGAAAAGTATATAGAAGAAAATGAGCTTCAGCAGGGAGACAAACTGCCAGTCCTGGAAACCCTCATGGCCCAGTTTGAAGTCAGCAAAAGCACAATCACAAAGTCTCTGGAGCTATTAGAGCAAAAAGGCGCGATCTTCCAGGTCAGAGGAAGCGGCATTTTCGTCAGAAAACATAAACGAAAAGGCTATATCAGCCTTCTGTCGAATCAGGGATTTAAAAAAGACCTCGAGGATTTCAACGTCACCTCAAAAGTCATCGAACTGGACGTGAGAAAGCCAACGCCGGAAGCGGCGGAAAATCTGAACATCGAAATAAACGAGGACATCTACTATGTCAAAAGGGTCCGCTACATCAACGGCCAGACCCTTTGCTACGAAGAATCCTATTACAACAAATCCATCGTGACGTATTTAAACAACGAAATCGTCTCCCACTCCATCTTCCATTACATCCGCGAAGGACTGGGGTTGAAGATTGGTTTTTCTGATTTGTTTCTGCACGTGGACCAGCTTAAAGAGGAGGAAGCGGAATATTTGGGATTAGAGGCTGGACTGCCGAAGCTGTATATAGAAAGTATTTTTCACCTGACAAATGGGCAGCCGTTTGATTACTCGAAGATTTCGTATAATTATAAGCAGTCTCAGTTTGTGATGCAGGCTAATAGTTTTTTATTATAGGGCTCTTCACTACGGAAGGTGGTCGACATGTACAAAATCATCATTCCTGCCATACTAGCCATCTTTGCGCTCTGAATACTCTTACAGATTTCCCTGGAGATGAGCATCGTTAAGAATCCAATGAACTACTTTATCGTATTCATTATCTTTTTCCTCTTTGTAAAGATGGTGAAAGAAAAACAACAGTAGTTTGCTTTGAACAGGAAACCAGATTTAACATCTGGTTTTTTTGTGTTTCACTTTATTCACTCGTTTCAATTGTCTATAAAAGCAGTTATGCGGTACTATCATATAAAGGTCCAATGTTTAAAAATAATGTCATACTTTTAAATTCACCTTATCATGCACATGCTCATAAATAGGGGTTTATTCTAAAAAGGGGATGGACGGTTTTGGAAAGCAAGTACCTAGATCTACTCGCGCAAAAATACGATTGTGAAGAAAAAGTGGTAACGGAAATCATTAATTTAAAAGCAATACTGAACCTGCCAAAAGGCACCGAGCATTTTGTCAGTGATCTGCACGGAGAGTATCAGGCATTCCAGCACGTGCTGCGTAATGGTTCAGGACGAGTAAAAGAGAAGATACGCGATATTTTCAGCGGTGTCATTTACGATAGAGAAATTGATGAATTAGCGGCATTGGTCTATTATCCGGAAGACAAACTGAAGTTAATCAAACATGACTTTGATGCGAAAGAAGCATTAAACGAGTGGTATAAAGAAACGATTAACCGAATGATTAAACTTGTTTCTTATTGCTCCTCCAAGTATACCCGCTCCAAACTGCGCAAAGCACTGCCTGCCCAGTTTGCTTATATTACGGAGGAGCTGCTATACAAAACTGAAGAAGGTGCCAACAAGGAGCAATATTACTCCGAAATCATAGATCAGATCATTGCGCTTGGCCAAGCTGATAAGCTGATCACCGGCCTTGCTTACAGCGTTCAGCGGCTGGTGGTCGACCATCTGCATGTGGTCGGCGATATTTATGACCGCGGCCCGCAGCCGGATAGAATTATGGAAGAACTGATCAACTATCATTCTGTCGATATTCAGTGGGGAAATCACGATGTCCTTTGGATCGGCGCCTATTCCGGTTCCAAAGTGTGCCTGGCCAATATTATTCGCATCTGTGCCCGCTACGACAACCTGGATATTATTGAGGACGTGTACGGCATCAACCTGAGACCGCTGCTGAACCTGGCCGAAAAATATTATGATGATAATCCAGCGTTCCGTCCAAAAGCAGACGACAACAGGCCAGAGGATGAGATTAAGCAAATCACAAAAATCCATCAAGCGATTGCCATGATCCAATTCAAGCTTGAGAGCCCGATTATCAAGAGACGGCCGAACTTTAATATGGAAGAGCGGCTATTATTAGAGAAAATAGATTATGACAAAAACGAAATCACGTTAAACGGAAAAACATATCAACTGGAAAACACCTGCTTTAAGACAATCAATCCGGAACAGCCAGATCAGCTATTAGAAGAAGAAGCAGAAGTCATAGACAAGCTGCTATTCTCTGTCCAGCATTCCGAAAAGCTGGGCCGCCATATGAATTTTATGATGAAAAAAGGCAGCCTTTATTTAAAATATAACGGCAACCTATTAATTCATGGCTGTATTCCAGTCGATGATAACGGCAATATGGAAACGATGATGATTGAGGATAAAGCCTATGCGGGCCGTGAGCTGCTCGATGTATTTGAACGATTCTTACGGGAAGCGTTTGCCCATCCGGAAGAAACCGATGATCTGGCGACAGATATGGCCTGGTATTTATGGACAGGCGAGTACTCCTCCCTCTTCGGAAAACGTGCCATGACGACATTTGAGCGGTATTTCATTAAAGAGAAGGAAACGCATAAAGAGAAGAAAAACCCGTATTACTATTTACGTGAAGACGAGGCAACCTGCCGAAACATCCTGGCAGAATTCGGCCTCAATCCAGATCACGGCCATATCATTAACGGCCATACACCCGTAAAAGAAATCGAAGGAGAAGACCCAATCAAAGCAAACGGAAAAATGATCGTCATCGACGGCGGCTTCTCCAAAGCCTACCAATCCACAACAGGCATCGCCGGCTACACGCTGCTATACAACTCCTACGGCATGCAGCTCGTCGCCCACAAACACTTTAACTCCAAGGCAGAAGTCCTAAGCACCGGAACCGATGTCTTAACGGTGAAACGATTAGTGGACAAAGAGCTTGAGCGGAAGAAAGTAAAGGAAACGAATGTCGGTGAGGAATTGTTGCAGGAAGTTGCGATTTTGGAGAGTTTGCGGGAGTATCGGTATATGAAGTGAGGGATGTGGGGTTCAGGGATTATATTCTCCCCTATAGGTAAACAGATAAAAGAAGAAATCTGGTTGCCTTAGGGGAGTTTTTTCCAGACTGGAAAATGATACTTAAAAGAAGAAAAACTGAATACTTTCAGAGTGTGATTAGGGAAATGCTTCGGTGAAAGAGATTTCAGTAAAAGTATGACATTCGCATTGAATGGGGTATACATAGCCGGCGTTAAGAGTCCGGAATGCACAATATCACAAGTTCTTCACTGCGGACCTGAAAAACTCTTCTGTGAATGGCTTTTTACCCGAACCCGAAAACACTCTCAGTGAGATATCAGGAGAAAATACTAAAATTTCTTGGTAAAACTGTGTTGAACAAATGGGGAAGCTATATATGGTCATCTAACATAAAAAATAGAGAAATTAGAAGAACACTGCTTTTCAAAAAAAGGGGGATCATGCCTAACAAACCTATTACAATTTAATAAATGCAGAAAAAGAACTGGTCGGCACTGCTGTAACTAAAACCAACTTCAGGTCTGCAAAACAACACAGTAGGCATTCACCGAAAGAAAAGGACCAAGATAGTTCTTGGTCTTTATGTTAAACTATTACTTTATATAAATTTAAACAATATATTGAGTATCGACCGTAATAAATGAACACATTGATTTAAAGTATATTACTCAAAAAATCGTTTAGGTATCGATAGGAATCCTTTTGAGTAAAATCTTAGCATCTACCTCGAAATATTTATTGGATCTATAATATCTGGATTAAAAACGGTTCTATCCTTTGTATAAAAATAAAATTTTTTATGATAATTTTCTTTTGTGAAACTCCATTCTATAAAATGATTTTTTGAATCTAACAAATAGTCTAATATTAAACATTTAGCCAATTCACTTGGCGTATTCCCCAACTTATCTTTAACCCCGCAAATTTTCTTTTTTATAAAACTTTTATTACTTTTGCTTAATTTCGGATAACTATAAAAAATAAATATCCACCAAGAAAATTCATCTTGAAAAAAATCTTCCCAATTTATCTGTTCAAGCTTTCTTTTTACAATTCGGTTTACACTTCGTACAAAATGTGATAACTCAACATAATTTGTTTCGTGAAACAAACATACTGAAGCAAGATGTACTGGATTTTCTTCAATTAATATCTTATTTGTTATCTGTTTAAACAAACTATTAGATATATCTATTTTATAACTCGATATAAACAATAACAAATCTATCCAATCGCTTGTATAATTATTAAATATATTATTTTTAAAGTTTTCGATACAGTCTTCAATTGAATGCTTTATATTTTCCTCAGCCTTAAATAACAATGTAAAAATCCTTATTACTTTTTGAGTAGAGACATATGAAACCTTTTTTGAATATAAAAAAAATACCAACCTAACTAAATCATTCAATCCCATATTGATATAAAGGTTATCATCTTTATCTTCTTCTATCTTTTTTAAAATTACACTTAAAATATAAGAACAAATAAAAGAATTTTCATTTGTTTTTTTTATAAGATCATTAATGTTATTTCTTATGTCAACATATCTAATTTTTTTTGTTTTTCTTTGTTCAAAGTTATTTACTGTATTTAACTTTTCAATTGTTGTTGCGGCTTCAAGATAACCAACTTTAATCTCCTCATTTTGTTCAAACAGCTGATAATATTCTTTTAAAGGTTTCTTTATATATATAAACGCTTTATCGATTAAATTCATTATACTTGGAAGCCCAAGAATCCATTCATTAAGGGTATCTTCCGTATCATAAATATTAACTTTCGAAGTATTTATTTTAAGTTGGTATTTATTAAGGATAAATTCTAATTCATCTTTAATTATATTTAGTGTATTTTTGTTATTAGATAAAACAAAGTAATCATCGACAAATCTGAATATTTTATAATCTAGTTCTTTTATTGTATTTTCTTCAGCTAACTGTTCTATTAATTGTTGATCAATATGTATCAATAAAAATTCTGCTAAGAATCTACTTAATTCTGGTCCGATAACTATACCATTTGTTTTTGAACCATTTAAATTCTGCAAAAATGTATCTACGTTTGTATATATACTATTGGAATTTTTTAAATTTTTAGAGTCATAGGTTTTATTAGAAATTAGCCACTTATACGAGTGAGTATAGATGCTAGAAAAACAATTTTGTATATCAATAGTTAATAACAAATTATATTTATCTCTTGAATAAATAAACATATTACTATTTAAAAGTTCAGTCATACTTTTAAAAGGATAATGTTTAAAATAGGTACCTTTTGACTCCAAAGCAAGAAGTAGCTGCTTTTTAGAATCGGGGTCATTTGTATAGAAAACTGTTTGATTTTTATTTTTTTTATAAGTTAAGCTATTAATCCTTCTTGCTTTTCTAGTTGAAAAATCCACCTTATTGTGACTTATATTAATTAAGTCATCTTCAAATATATTAATAAAAGCCAGTGACTCAATTAGACCAAGAGGATTTATTAACGATAACTCTCTAAAGCCTTCATTTGTTTTAGATACTTTAAATTTTAATGGTGATGAATGCCAAGTGGAATCAAAAAAAGTATTTCTATCTCCTCTCTCCTTGATTTTTTTTACAATTTTATTTAATGTATTCTTATTTTTTTGAAGATATTCATATAGAAACAAATGTGTAAAATGGTTTCCTTTTTCATAGGGGAGAAGTTCAGTAAGTAAAAAATCAATTGTTTGTCGATTAAACTTATTTTTAGATTTCATGTTTTGACTCCCTGAATTTTTTTTGATATTCTTTTATTACACAATATCGAGAATATGCATTTAGCATATTCTTAAAAGAAACAGCGGGGTGAAAATCTCGCTGTTTCTATTTACCTTATCTTTACTAGTAATAATTTCGCTAATTCGTTATAGCTAAGACTTTCTATATTTTTTTCATTAAATTTGCTTAAATGATTTATTAAATCTTCCTTGTTAAGACCTAGTTTAGGATGTATTAAAAAAGCCTTATTGTTTTTAAAACAAGAAATAAATTTATTGTTTTTTATTTGATTATTAATTTTAGGAGGTATTTCTATATTATTTTTTTTAAAACAATTTGTGATTTCCTCTTTAAATAATTTAAGAGTATCTCTTGTAATTAGCTTGTCTAAATTAGTTTTATGCATAAATCGTTTCAATTCTTTATAACTGTCACTTATCCCTCTTACTTGCCATCGGTAATTACCATCATTATTTCTATCTCCAAAATAAACTATTCTTTTGAAGAACAACTCTAGCCTGAAACTTAATAATTCAATATTTTTAGTTTGGTCATATTCTAATATTATTGTATTAAGCTTACTAACATATTTTTTTAGCTTCTCCTCGTTAATTCCAATTTTATATTGATTTTTTACAGATTGTCCTTTTTGAAAACAATATCCTAAATAACTGAATGTATAATTTGTATCATTAGTACAATAAAAGGTTGTTTTATCTTTATTGAGCTTTAGTTTTTTCCCAAAATATTTTTTCATTAATTTTAAAATGATTTTTTCTAAATCCGTTTCTTTACTTGTCTCATCTAAAATAATAATGCAATCGTCCACATATCTTGAATAATATAATAAACCTCTATTTTTGAAATGAGATTTGACCTCTTGGTCAAATCTCATTCCACTTATTTCTATAAGCGTGTTATGCAAACCTATCCCAGGTCTATAGTGGTCTAATTCCTTAATATATTTTTCAAAGAATTTGAGCTCTTTTAACCTTAAAGTAGTTGAACTAGATAATAACTTATAACTTTGAGCAGGACACACATTATAAAAAAAGTTTTCAAAATCAAACTTGTAAATCGTATAGTATTTATATAAATGTAAATAGGGTAATAAATTCATTAATTCTGTCATTATATAAGATCTATTAGGGAACTTGACATTGTAATTAACATTTAAGAGAATTTTGTAGTAGTCTAACACTATTTGTTCTTCTAAAGGAATTGAGTATTTATCAATAACTTCTTTTCCCTTTACTTTTTTAACTATAAAAGGCGAAATATGATCATAGGATTTTATTATTTGTAAAATATGGTCTGGCTCTTTATTGTACATATTGGAAATTTCTTTAATTATTCTTTCTCTCATTATTCTGACCTCTTTTTACATTTTTATAAACAAGTTTATCTTACTTATGATAAGGCTCCCCACGATTAATCCGAAAAGCCCGATAAATCTGCTCCACCAGAATAAGACGCATTAACTGATGAGGAAACGTCATCTTTGAAAACGACAGCTTCTCGTCCGCTCGCTTCATCACTGCGTCACTCAATCCGAGTGATCCGCCGATGACGAAGGTGACTTTACTTTTTCCATATGTAGCCAGCTTATCTATTGTATCGGCTAGTTCTTCGGATGTTTTCATTTTTCCTTCGATGGCGAGGGCGATGACGTGGGTGTCGGGACTGATTTTTGATAGGATGCGGTCGCCTTCTTTGTCTTTTATGATTTTCATGTCCTGGTCGCTTAGGTTTTCCGGCGCTTTTTCGTCCGGGAGTTCGATGATGTCGATTTTTGCGTAGGCCGAAAGTCGTTTGGTGTATTCTTCAATGCCTTGCTTGAGGTATTTTTCTTTTAGTTTTCCGATTGTCACAATATTGATATTCACAGGTCATCCCCACTTTAAAAACAAGTTATTCATATATGTTGTCCACAATTGTGGATATCTTTTCTGTATTTTGTGTAAGATCATTCGTTCCCCACTATATATACTGCGGGGTCTCCACATAATTCACAGGCTGTGGATAAACTGTTAGTATGTTCGATTTTTCTGATTTCGGGCGGCAGCTCGTGGTCGTCTATGTACATATCCAGCACCGTTTCGATGTGTTCTTCACAGGAATAATACGCTTGTTTCATGTTCAAATCCTCCGATGTTTTCTTCCATTTTTACAAATGTTCTCTTCTCAATATAACCTATTTATTCACATGTTAGTAGTGCTTCGGGCTGAGTTTTATCCACAATTCGACAAACAAGCTGTTGATGACTCTATTTCGCCCGTATGTTAATTTGGATGTAACCGATGTGTGGGGAGGTCTACATTTGCAGCTCAAATGGGTTTGGCTTTTTGTGATCATGTTGCTGCTTGCTGGGTGTCAGCCGTCTTATTGGGTGTTGGAGAAGGATCGAATCGGTGAAGGCAGTCCAGACTTAGAAATATACGCTACTTATCTCCAAATGCATGATGACGTGAAAGGATATCAAGTCTTCACCATTTCAGAAGGGAGAAAGATGGTTATTGTGTCTCTCGGAAGCAGCGAGAAAGATAAGAAGCTTGAGGTGTCAGACGTCAAATTCTCACCTAAAGAAACGATTGTAACTGTGAAACGAAAAACAGCTCCTACGGTAAATGAGAAAAACCCTTATATTTTGATTGGACTGGACAAAATCGCAGGGGAATTCATCGTACAGGATGAAACGGGAAACCGCTTTGAAGAAACAGATTACCAGCAATAAAGCCGGCGTTCTGAGAACGTCCGGCTTTTTCTTTTACTTCAGTGTTCCATGCGGGTCGATGACGAATTTTTTGGCTGCGCCTTTGTCGAAGTCGCTGTAGCCTTTTGGCGCGTCGTCCAAAGAAATGACAGTGGCGTTGACGGCTTTTGCGATTTGCGCTCTGCCGCTCAGAATCGCTTTCATCAAATTGCGGTTGTATGTCATGGCGGGCGTTTGTCCGGTGACGAAGGTATGGGCTTTGGCCCAGCCGAGTCCGAAGCGGATTTTTAGCGACCCTGTTTTGGCGTCCGCATCCTTTGCACCGGGATCTTCGGTCACGTATAAGCCTGGAATGCCAAGGCTGCCTCCGACCTGGGTGACCTCCATGATCGAGTTCAGTACAGCGGCTGGCGCTTCTCCTTGATTGCCGTGTCCGGATGCTTCAAAGCCAACACAGTCCACTGCGGCATCAACGGTTGGTTCACCTAGTATTTGTTCAATTTGCTCGCCGAGGCGGTCGTGTTTTTGTACGTTGACCGTTTCACAGCCGAAGCTTCTCGCCTGTGCCAGTCTGTCTTCGTTCAGATCGCCGACAATCACGGTAGAGGCACCAAGGAGCTGAGCGGAGTGTGCAGCTGCCAAGCCGACAGGACCCGCTCCCGCGATGTAAACGGTTGAACCTGTTTGCACGCCCGCTGTGTAAGCTCCGTGGAAGCCGGTCGGGAATATGTCGGACAGCATGGTCAAATCGAGAATCTTTTCTAACGCCTGTTCTTTATCAGGGAACACCAAAAGCTGAAAGTCAGCGTACGGCACCATGACGTATTCAGACTGGCCGCCGACCCAGCCGCCCATATCGACGTAGCCGTAAGCCGATCCCGGCCGGTCCGGATTGACATTCAGGCACACATGCGTTTTCTGCGTTTTGCACATCACACAGCGTCCGCAGGCAATATTGAAAGGAACGGATACGATATCTCCTTTTTTGATAAATTCAACATCACGCCCCGTTTCAATGACTTCTCCCGTAATTTCATGCCCGAGCACCAAGCCTTCAGGCGCCGTTGTGCGGCCTCTGACCATATGCTGGTCGCTTCCGCAAATGTTGGTTGTAATGACTTTGAGAATAACCCCATGCTCACATTTTCGATTCACATTCGCCTTTGGAACGCCGGGCCCGTCCCTTAAGATTAACTCCGGATAACCGATATCCTCCACCGCTACAGTCCCTTTGCCTTTGTACACAACCGCTTTGTTTCCTGTCAACGCCATTCCTCCCATTCATGTGTTTGGACTCTTCGTCCTTGCACATGACTTCGGTTTGGCATGACCCTTTCCCTTTCTCACGACTGTTTTTTCTGTATTCTTACAACAACAAATATGCCAAGAAAGCAGCCAATAATGGTTCCGGCTATGTCTAAAAAGTCGACTTTACACCCATTTAACAGGAACACAGTAATGGCCGAAACCAGGCAGATCATAACTGCCAGAAGAATAACCCGTTTGGTGCGCATGTAATTCCTCCTTTAGATTCGTTTCTAAACCATACCCAAAATCCTCTGTAAACTTCGGCTCAACAAAAAAAGAGACTTCATACCAGTCTCTTCATAATTTGAGATCACTCAAAAAATTTCCTGAGAAATAATGTGACAATACTGGTTACTAATGCAATCCCCGTATACATAACAACCCAAAACATGAATGAGCTATTGCCCGAAGCTAACGTAACTAACAATATCAAGCTCGCGATAAGAACGATGAGCGGTGCCACCCAAAATCTTTTAAATAAAAAATGACCCGCTATACCAAATACACCTGCGATGATCGGAAAACCAAAAACGATAAATAAAACGGCAATGGCTCCCATACTAACCTCCTTGCCCTTAAAACCCCTTCATCACCTCAACATCATACAGCTTCAAATGACTCTTCGGCGTCACGACATCCTTTACCTTCCCAATCTCTTTTTCCTTCATTTTCTTTCCGGTTTTCAGACTGTACTGTTCAATGTAGGCAGGCTTGTTATACGTGTATGTGAAGAAATAGAGGCTACTGCCTTTTTGGGTGATTTCTTTGAAATCGGCTTTCATTTTGTCCTGGGAAAAGGTAAAGGCGATGCTTGTTTTTCCTGTCTTGGCATCAATTTTGTGTACCTTTCCGAAGCCGTCAATGAAATACAGGTTCCCGTCATAAGGGAAAAAGCTGTTTTTAAAGCTGAAGGGCATGGAGCTATATATCGTTTGTTCGTCGTTTTTGTATTCAGCGATGTCGTGCAGCTCTACTTTGCCGCTTTTTTTGTTGATCTTGACCATTTGATAGAGATTGCGGGCTTTTTGGCCGCGAACCATAACATAAACAGCTTGGTCGTCCACAGCAAGCTGGGATTCGACTGAGGCTCCTTCCCGGTACTGCCATTCCGTTATGGTGTGATAGGTAAGCTTCTTCTGATCTGCTTGAATCTGAAGGAGCTGATAGCCTTTTTCATCATCTGTCGGGACGAGTGCATAAATGGCGCCATCATGGAAACCGGAGGCTCGGATGTAGTAGGGGATGATGTCTTTTTTCCACTCTCCGTCCATCTGGCGGTACAGCTCTGAGCGGTATCCGTCTCCCTTTTTGTCGTAGCCGGAGTTGTATAAGGTATAAAAGCCGTCCGTGTTTTGCAGAAAGCCTGCGCTGTCGCCTGTGTGCTGATAGGTTCTTTTATGGGAGCGCAGACCGTTTTTGATCGTATAAATCTTGTTTTTGTCCTCCAGCATCACACTGTCGCCGTGAACCTTGGCTGAGCCCAGCTCAAGGCCCTTCATCTTAAAGGAAGACAGCGTCCCGTCCTGGCTGATAAACAGGGCGTAGCTTTTCCCGCCGCCAAATGCATCTTGATCCGCAGAGGATGAGAAATACAGCAGGACTTCTTTGTCATCCAGGAAATCGGGGTTTCTGAGATCCTGCTGACTTACGGTTTTATGGCTTTTGAGAGGAGAAATGAAGACAAATAGTGCGATTCCTGCGAGAATCAGCATGGCGATGGTAATCATCCACTTTTTCATATCCTTCTCCTTAGTAAATGGTCATGATGGTTGTCGTATACGAAGAACTTGTGATGTCGCGCGGATACACGCCTAAGCCTCCGTTGCTGTCTATATCAATGCCTGCTTTCAGCAAAAAGGCAGACCATAGGAGCTTTGAACAGTTTTTGGCGCCGTCATGGCCGGTATTTCTGTTATTGACGAAGTTAAATGAGTATGGGTCGCCGACTTTTGATACCGCCCAGTCGGCAGCAGCTGTTTTTTGAGATGAGGATACGCTGACGGTTTGCACAATGGAGTTGTCTTCCACGTCTCTGGCATTATAAGCGATCTGCCTGACGCCGTCGCTCGGGACAGATTCAACAATTTTGTCAGCAGCGGAGTACATGCCGACGTGGCCGTGATTGTAGTAGGCTGTGTAGGAGTTCGTGTAATAGATATTGCCTTTCGCGCTTGTCGGGAGTTTTTTCGTGCCGGACGACCCGCCCATGATAGACATGCCGCTTTCCTTGGCGAGCCGGTCTCCCTCTGCTTTATCAGCCGTGATTTCCTTATAGAACTGTTTTAGGATAACGTCCTGCTTTACGTGCTGTTGTTTGGCAATCTGGCTGGCGGATTTCATGATTTCTTCCGGTGTCGTGCCTGGCTGCAGTGCGGCGATTTCTTCCGCATAATTTGTGGTCTTTACAGCTTTGGCGGGAGAAACAATCAGGCCGCCGCACATTGTAAGCGCTACCAAAAACATCGACACCCGTTTCTTCAATTTCATTACATCTCCTCTTTTCTTGTGAATGTAGGAAAGGTAATTTCCTCACCCACATTATATTAGGAAAATAAGGAAAGTAACTAGGTTATTTACAGAATTTTTAGAAATCATTTACAGAAAAAGGCCTTTATCAGGCCCTTTTCGTTAAATCTTCTTGCTCATCACTACGTCTGTTTCTTGAAATCCGGTTTGCTCATATAGCTTTCGCGCCGTCTGATTATGGGCAAAGACATGAAGGGACAGCTTGCGGATTCCCATGCTGCGTGCCGTTTGATCTAATGCCGCCAATGCTTGCTTTGCGTAGCCCTTTCCTTGATACGGTTCATATAACCCGAAATCATAAATAAACGCTTCCTGCTGCGGATGCTCAGGTTCAGCGTGTATCCAGAGCCAGCCAACGATATCCTTTTCATTCAGCTTGAGGCTCCACAAATGGTGATGGGGTGTTTCCAGCCCTCTCGGAAGCAGATCAGAAAACGCCTGCTTAGACAAAAGCTGTGCATCTTCAGGCAGCCATGTTCCCGCTTTTACCTTTTCTTCCGCGTAATGCTTTGTTGTGTACGTGAGATAAGACCGAAATTCTTCTGTCTGCATAGGGGTCAGCATGATCGTCATATCATCTCTCCTTCATATATTGACTAGAGGATTTTACATAAAATAGAAAGAGGTGTTACTATCAGAATAAGCAACTAAGATTGATAAGTCACTAGAGAAAGGAGTTTCACATGAATAAGATCGCACCCGCAGAAATTGCTAGCATGCTCAACGATTGGTACCTTGCCATCAAGAAACATGAAGTTGAAGAATCCTCCCGTTTATTTGAAGAAGTGAAGCCTTTATTGGATGACATGGAAGAGGATCAGGAGGTGCTTGCCTACTTCTCCTTATTGGAACTGCGCCACAAGGTTTTGCTTCATGAGGCGAGAGGACAGGGCTTTCAGCATGAGGAGCCTTCTCATATGAATGCTACGTCTGACATGCTGAAATATTACTTTTTTCTGTTTGAAGGCATGTATGAGGCCTATAAAAATAATTATGACATTGCCATTGGGCTGTATAAAGATGCAGAGCAGTATCTCGACAACATTCCCGATCCGATTGAGAAAGCCGAATTTCACCTGAAGGTCGGAAAGCTCTATTATAAGCTGGGACAAAATATTGTGTCCCTCAATCATACACGGCAAGCGGTCAAAACGTTCAGGGAAGAGACTGATTATAAAAAGAAGCTGGCTTCAGCGCTGATTACCATGTCAGGCAATTTTACAGAGATGAGCCAGTTTGAAGAAGCTGAGGCTTATTTGGACGAAGCAATTCGGATCACGAGTGAATTAGAGGATCATTTTTTTGAAGCCCAGCTTTTGCATAACTTCGGCCTTCTTCATGCGCAAAGCGGCAAATCAGAAGAAGCGGTTTCGAAATTAGAAGAGGCTCTACGGAACGATGAGTATGCCCGCTCCGCCTATTATTATCATTCTGTCTACTTGCTGATACGAGAGCTGTTTAAGGTCAAAAAGAAAGAACAGGCCTTATCTTATTACCAAGACGTGAAGGAAAAATTGACTGCTGAGCCGAATAGAATATGTGAGGCAAAAATAGACATTTTATATGCCATTTATGCAGAAGGGGGTCATGCGGAAACGTTTCACTTATGCAAACAACATATGGATGACTTGTTGTCCGAGAAAGAGTATGACAGTGTAAGAGAACTTTCCATTTTGGCTGGCGAACGGTATAGGGAACTTGAGCTTTACAAAGAAGCTTCCCACTTTTTTTATGAAGCATTACAGATTGAAGAACTGATTAAACGAACGGAGGTTATATAAATGAAAAGATTTCTGATTGGCGCAGGCGTCGCAGCGGTGATTTTATCAGGTTGGTTTATTGCGGACCATCAAACCCACTCACAGGAAATGAAAGTCGCTGAGAAAATGATTGGATAAATGAAAAACCCCCGCGGGTGCGGGGGTTTTCTTATTACAGCAGCTTCTTCCCTAGCAGGGATTCTACGAGCTCTACTGCTGTTTTACCTGTTTTGTTTTTGTGATCAAGGATCGGGTTAACCTCAACGAATTCGGCTGAGGTAATGATGCCTGCGTCATACAGCATTTCCATAGCCAAATGGCTCTCCCGGTAGCTGATGCCGCCGACGACAGGGGTTCCGACACCCGGTGCGTCGTTCGGATCAAGTCCGTCCAGATCAAGGCTCAGATGGACGCCATCACATGCTGATAAATAATCAAGGGTTTCTTCAATGACCTTTGTCATGCCAAGACGGTCGATTTCGTGCATTGTGTACACCTTCATGCCGCTTTCCTTAATGTACTTGCGCTCCCCTTCATCAAGTGACCGGGCGCCAATGATGACCACGTTTTCCGGTTTGATTTTAGGCGCGTAGCCTTCAAGGTTAACCAGTGACTCGTGGCCAATGCCGAGGCTGACCGCGAGCGGCATGCCGTGAATATTGCCCGATGGTGAAGTTTCAAGTGTATTCAAATCGCCGTGCGCGTCATACCAGATGACGCCGAGATTATCGTAATGCTTCGCTGTGCCTGCCAGCGTGCCGATCGCAATACTGTGGTCACCGCCCAGGACAAGCGGGAATTTTTTCTCTTCAATGACTTTGTTGACCTTTTGCGCGAGTTTTTCATTTCCCGCCAAAACAGAATTCAGGTTTTTCAGTTCCTCGTCATTTTTGATTTTTTCACGGTTGATCGGAATGTCACCGAGATCTTCAACCGTATACCCCATGTCTGACAGCCGCTCGATCAGATGAGCGTACCGGATGGCACTCGGGCCCATATCTACTCCGCGTCGTGCTTGTCCTAAATCCATTGGCATTCCAATAACCGAAATCGTTTTATCCATCTGTGATTCCACCTCAACATTTAAGATAATGTCCTATGCGGGTTATAACAAAGATGACTTGCGGACAACGTTTTAAAGCTCTAGCTGACGATTCGCCTGCTGGCGTTTTTTAATGACGACATGATAAATGATGTAGCAAATGACCATAAACGGTACGCCGCAATACAGCGCGATACGCTGCTCCGGATCAAATGCAAGGCTGATGAGCACGACCGTATTTAATGTTAGGCCGATCAGCGGAAGCACCGGGTACAGCGGTGTTTTAAATTTCAAATCTTCTATCTTCCCGCCCTCACGGATATATTTGCGTCTGAACATGATTTGGGAAAGCGAAATCGCGATCCAGCCGACCTGCGCACTCATGCCCGCCAATGATAACAGCACCATATATACGGTTTCAGCCGCCGCCACTTTTGACAGAAGCGACAGGCAAGCCACAGCCATCGTTACAATTAACGCGTTCAGCGGCACACCTCGCTGATTTGTTTTGCCGAGCGCTTTGAAGGCCTGTCCTTCATTCGCCATCGCGTACAGGATACGCGTTGATGCGTATAAACCTGAATTCGCAACAGATAACAGCGCGATTAAAATAACAAAGTTCATGATATCAGCTGCATATGGGATTCCGATTTGCTCAAATACGGCAACAAATGGACTTTCCACGACACCCGCCTGTTTCCACGGAATCATGCCGGCAATGACAATGATTGAAAGCACAAAGAAGACAAGCGTTCTCCATACTGTCTGTTTGATCGACCGCGGAATCGTTTTTTCAGGGTTTTCACTTTCTCCGGCCGCAACCCCGATCAGCTCAGTTCCCTGGAACGCAAAGTTCACGGTAATCATCGTTATCAATATGGCCTTTATGCCGTTCGGAAATAACCCGTCTTCATAAAAATGTGTCAAAAACGGCGCCTGCTCTCCGCCCTTCAGATCAATCAGGCCAAACATGGCAGCTCCGCCGAGAATAATAAATAAAAGGATAATCAAAATTTTAATGCCTGAGAACCAGAATTCAGATTCCGCAAAGGCTTTTGTGGTGATCGCATTTAAAATAAACATCAGTGCCGCAAAGACCAGACACCAGATCCATACGTCTATATGCGGAAACCAGCGTTGCATCAGCTGCCCCGCTGATAAAAATTCAATGGCGCATGTAACCGCCCAGCCGAGCCAGTACAGCCAGCCGAACGCAAACCCGAAGGCCGGGCTGATAAATTTTGTCGCATAGGTCTGGAAGGACCCCGACACAGGAAAGGCGACTGCCAGCTCTCCTAAGCAGAGCATGGTCAAAAACATGATAAAGCCGCCCACTAAATAGGACAGAACCGCGCCGAGCGGTCCCGCTTGGTTAATGGTAAACCCGGTTCCAAGGAAGAAACCGGTTCCGATCACTCCGCCCAATGAAATCATGAACAAATGACGTGATTTCATTGTCCGCTGGAGCTGATTTCCGTTATCTTGGTTTGTATTCACATTCTGCACCCCTTCAGCAACTTGTATTGGATCTAAGCTGGAACATCTACATGGTGCGTATCCCAGTTTGCTGTCCAAAGAGTCTCTATCTATTTAATATAAAATTCACTTCTTCTCATAAAGATACATTATACTAAAATACTGTAGCTGAGCAAATAGGGAGTGCTGATTTTTCTGTTGTAAATTTATACAAACGAAGTGAATATCCCGCCATGGTGCGGATTTATGCGTTTTGCAGCACGTGCTTAATTTTCTCTATCGCCCAATCCAAATCCTCTTTGGAAATGATTAATGGCGGTGCAAAACGAATGACTGTATCATGTGTTTCCTTGCATAAAAGCCCTTCTTCTTTCAAACGCTCACAATACGGACGTGCGGCTTCCGTCAATTCCACACCGATAAACAGCCCTCTGCCGCGGACTTCTTTAATGACAGGGCTGTCAATGCTCTCAAGCTCGCTTTTAAAGTATTCGCCAAGCTCAAGAGAACGATCCGCCAGCTTTTCATCCTCCAGCACTTCTAATGAAGCGATAGACACTGCACATGCAAGCGGGTTTCCGCCAAATGTTGAGCCGTGTGAGCCAGGGTTAAACACGCCTAGGATCTCGCGGTCCGCCGCAATGCATGAGATCGGGAACACACCGCCGCCAAGCGCTTTGCCCAAGATATACATATCCGGAACAATGCCGTCCCAGTCACAGGCAAACGTCTTGCCTGTACGTCCGAGACCCGTTTGAATTTCATCCGCAATAAACAAGACATTCTCTTCCTTACAAATCGCCGCCGCTTCCTGTAAAAATCCTTCAGGCGGAATCACAATGCCCGCTTCGCCTTGAATCGGTTCAAACAAGAATGCCGCTGTATTCGGCGTAATGGCCTGTCGAAGCGCTTCCACATCGCCGTAAGGAATGAGTTTGATTCCCGGAAGCATCGGGCCGAATCCTCGTTTATATTCCTCTTCAGAAGAAAGAGATACCGCCAGCATCGTGCGGCCGTGGAAGTTCCCGACACATGCGATAATTTCCGCTTGATTGTCAGCTACGCCCTTCACTTCATACGCCCAGCGTCTCGCCGCTTTCACTGCAGATTCAACCGCTTCAGCTCCTGTATTCATCGGCAGAATCATCTCTTTGCCTGTCAGTTTAGCTGTTTTTTCGTAAAAAGGCCCAAGCTGATCGTTATGAAACGCGCGTGACGTGAGGGTAATTTTATCAGCCTGATCCTTTAATGCCTGAATGATTTTCGGGTGTCTGTGACCCTGGTTTACCGCAGAGTAAGCACTCAGCATATCCATATATTCATTGCCTTCCGGGTCCTTTACCCAAGCACCCAGCGCTTCAGAAATAACAATCGGGAGCGGATGATAATTGTTGGCTCCATAATGAGACGTCTGATCAATAATTTCTTTGGATTTAGATAAAGCTGACATATTTGAATTCCCCCTTGTTTTCTGTTTCAACATGTTATCCTGCTTTCCCTTTATATAAATGCAAGTTCTGTGCCAAATCAAGAATTCGTGTGTTTTCTACAATTTTCGAGAACAAGGTGCAAAAACATTCTGATATTTCGAGCAAAAATTCCAGCAAGTGCAAAATTCTTTTGCATATCCTCTCCGTTTTTTTATAAAATAGAAGCAATATTAAGAAAATAATTGAGGGAGGTTCATACAGTGGTCAAAGACAGCGAATTCCTCACATTGGTTTTTCAGAGTATTTTAGATGAAATCGATGTTGGCCTGCACGTGGTAGACGAGCATGGAAACACAATCGTTTATAACAATAAAATGATGCAGATTGAAGATATGGAGAAGCATGACGTCTTGAATAAAAACCTGATGGATGTGTTTATGTTTTCAAAGCAGCAGGACAGCACACTGGTACAGGCTCTTCAGGAAGGCAAGACGATTAAAAACGTCAAACAGAGCTATTTCAATAATAAAGGCCAGGAAATTACGACGATCAATCATACATATCCCATCGTCCAAGACGGCAAAATAAGGGGCGCCGTTGAAATTGCCAAGGATGTGACAAAGCTTGAACGGCTGATCAGGGAGAATATGAACAAAAAAGGCAACACAACCTATACGTTTGACAGTATTCTCGGCACCAGCCCGGCCATTCAAGACGTCATCGAAAACGCCAAGCGGGCAACCCGTACGTCATCATCTGTGCTTCTCGCAGGCGAAACCGGTACGGGAAAAGAACTGTTCGCGCAAAGTATCCATAATGGAAGCGATCGTTCTGGCGGCCCGTTTATTTCGCAAAACTGTGCGGCGCTGCCAGACAGCCTTGTGGAAAGCATCTTGTTCGGAACAAAAAAAGGCGCGTTTACCGGCGCTGTCGACCAGCCCGGCCTGTTTGAACAAGCCCATGGCGGCACACTGCTGTTAGATGAAATCAACTCGCTGAATCTCAGCCTTCAGGCGAAGCTGCTACGCGCCCTTCAAGAACGGAAAATCAGGCGCATCGGGTCAACAAAGGATACACCGATTGACGTACGTATTATTGCCACGATGAATGAAGATCCAATTGATGCGATTGCAGGCGAACGAATGCGGAAGGACTTGTATTACAGGCTGAGTGTCGTCACACTGATCATCCCGCCGCTTCGGGAACGAAAAGAAGACATTTTGCTTCTCGCGTCAGAGTTCATCCAGAAAAACAACCATCTGTTCCAAATGAATGTTGAACACATCAGCGAAGACGTGAAGCAATTTTTCCTTTCTTATGACTGGCCGGGAAATATTCGCGAGCTTGAGCATATGATCGAAGGCGCAATGAATTTCATGACGGACGAGCAAACGATTACGGCTTCCCATCTGCCCTATCAATACCGCATGAAAATCAAACCGGCTGATACCCCAGAGCCTGAAGCACCAAGACACCAGCCGGCCGCGGACTTAAAAGAAAAAATGGAGAGTTTTGAAAAATATGTGATTGAGAACGTATTAAGAAAACACGGCCATAACATCTCGAAAGCTGCTCAGGAGCTTGGCATCAGCAGACAAAGCCTCCAATATCGGCTGAAGAAATTTTCTCACTCGTCTAACGAATAATCCGGGGCAGGAAGCCTGATCAGAAAAACAGTTCCTCTGCCGACTTCACTTTTCACTTCAATCGTCCCATTGTGGCTGTCGATAATCGATTTCGTTATAGCAAGGCCTAATCCCGAACCTCCATATTTCCGGGAGAATGCTGAGAATGGAGGTATTTGCAGTTAGCAGCCATTTGCTGCTGTTTCACGTGTAACATCCATCTTGTATTTTTCTTCATATTCGATATATCCTTTTCAACTGAACGGGCGTGACCCCTGTTCAGTTTTTTTTGCATATCAAAACAGCCTGGCAAACGATGCCAGACTGCTATGATTAACTGCCTAATTGGTCTGCGGAGGACAGCTTGATGTCTACAGATTTTTCTTTTCCGCCGCGGTAAAACTTCACCTTCACCCGATCACCGACTTTTTTCTGATAAAGCCGTTTTCGCAGGTCAACAATATCATTTACTTTGTAACCGTCAAATTCCGTGATGACATCGAGTTCCTTCAGTCCCGCTTTTCCGGCAGGTGAAAAGGCGTCTACACCCATCACAACCGCTCCATTGGTGACGTTCTTAGGAAGCTTTAATGTTTCATCCCAATGATAGCTTGCGATGTCGCTTAGGGATTTCATCTCAATGCCAAGGAACGGGCGTTTGACCTTTCCGTATCTCTCTAAATCCTCTATCACAGGGATCACGAGCTTAGACGGAATGGACAGGCCAATCCCTTCAACCGCTGACTCGGCAATCTTCATTGAATTGATGCCAATGACCTTCCCATCCATATTTAACAAAGCACCGCCGCTGTTCCCAGGGTTAATGGCCGCATCTGTTTGCAGGACTTCTGCGTTCCAGTCAGGCTGTCCATCACCGTTTGAATCTACTGGGATCGCCCTCTCCGTGCCCGAGATGACGCCTTGTGTGACAGAGCCAGCAAACTCAAGGCCTAACGGGTTCCCGATCGCAATAACCGGCTCCCCAGACTTCACTTTATCTGAATTTCCGAAATCGGCGACTGCTTTAATTTTATCGCTTTTCACCCGTAAAACGGCCAGATCCATCAGCTGGTCGCTGCCGACAAGATCAGCTGATACACGCGATCCGTCTTTCAAGCTGATTTCAATTTGGGAAGCGCCTTCGATGACATGATGGTTGGTCACGACATAAGCGGAATGGTCATTTTTCTTATAGATGACGCCAGAGCCGCTCCCAGCCTCGCCGCTCTCTCCCCGTATATCTGATTTTTGGATGTTCACAACACCGACAACGGCGGGCGACACATTGCTGACAATCTTGGTGACCGTATTGTTGACACTGACATTCACCGTCCTGATTGATTCCCGGCCGTTATTGTTCTGCTGCTGATCTAAAGCGCCCGTATCTAGCCCTTCATTTGAAAGGTACGGCATGATAAACGCCATTAATACGGCACCGACAATCACACCAATCAGACTTGAAAGAAAATATCCTTTTTTGCTTCTCTTTGGCTGTTCAGGAGTAGTATGTTCTTCCTCACGTTCGTAATCCACCATATTCCATCCTTTCCAAGAACGTTAATATGGTTATATTGTGGGTTAGAAGCTCCTAGAATAGTCATGATTTACATAGAAAAATTATACAGCGCAAAGCGGAGTGGCCTTCTTCGGATCAGTGTCGTATAAGTCAAATGTCTCACCCGTCACAAATCCTTTAGAAGCCAATGTCTGCTGCACAGACATTCTTGCCAGCTCCTTCATGTTGTTGTCCTGGCTCAAATGCGCCAGGTAAATACGAGACGTCTCATCGCCAATGACATCCGTCATCGCCAAGGCAGCATCTTCATTTGAAACGTGCCCGACGTCACTTAAAATCCGCCGCTTAATACTCCATGGGTATCTTCCCATTTGCAGCATACCGACATCGTGATTGCTTTCAAACACAAATACATTCGCTGAACGGATAATGCCTTTCATCCGGTCGCTGACATATCCCGTATCTGTCATTAACGCGAGCTTTCGGCCGTTATAATGGAATACATAAAACATCGGTTCCGCCGCATCGTGGGAAACGCCAAACGATTCAACATCAAGTCCGCCGAACGACTTCACCGTCTCCATCGGAAATACAAACTTTTGATCGGTGTCAATTTTGCCGATTTGATTCTCCATCGCTTTCCAAGTCTTCTCATTCGCATAGATCGGAAGCTTGTACTTTCTGGCGACGACACCAAGGCCCTTAATATGGTCACTATGCTCATGCGTCACAAAAATGCCGTCTACATCATCCAGCTTACGCCCGATCTGCGCCATCAGCCCATCCATGGCTTTTCCGCTCAAACCGGCGTCCACTAAAAATGCGTGATCCTCTGTTTCGAGGTAAAACGCATTTCCCGTACTCCCGCTCGCAAGTACGCTAAATTGCAAGCTCATGTTTGTCTCACTCCATTATTTTCATTGATCTGTATCTAAAATCGTACTCTCCAAAGCATTCACAGTAAAATACTCTTGTACTGTCTTTTTCTCACCGTTCACTTTTTTCTCGTACTCGACCGTAATTCTCCATACCGGCGCCAGCACCTGCGTACTTGTCAGCGGATATTGTGCTACATAGCCGAATTTACAGCTCTTCACAGTGCTGTATTCTTTTAATTGATTTTGATAGTACAATAGCTCAACCGCATCCATTTCAGTAATTAAGCTTTCTTTCTGGATTTGCTTGAAGGTCTCAAGCGTAGTCTGGTCGTATGACACAACCTCGTTTTTACCGTTTAAGTGCAGCACCACTTGCCCGATCATATTAGAGGGATTGTCGGTCTTTTGGTAAATATAATGACCTTCGTACGTTTGGAAGAAAATAATTTCTTTCTTCGATTTATCAACCTTCCAAAGCTTATATTTTTCGCCATCTTGAATTTTCGAAGAAACAAGTGCCTGAGCATCGTCCTCGATATCCTTCTTTGATAGGGCTATTGGATTTGCGAACTTCATTTTCAGGCTCGTTACTTTATGATCATCACTAGGCATGTCCATCAAAGGCTTTTGATCCTTCAGCGCCTCAATTTCCTCCTTGGTGAAGGCTTTTTGATTTGCCGTGATCCGATAGCCTTCTGTTGCTTCCTTATTCAAACCCTCATACGTGATATGATCGGCCTTCATGTCATGCTCGACATCATTTTTAATGACTTCATATTCCTTGCCGGTAGCCTGCCATTTTTGAAAAAACTGATAGCCTAAGAAAATATCTAAAATGAGGAAGGCAACGATGAAGATTGATTTTGTCTTATTCCACTCCACTGTTGGCCCCCTCCTTCCTCAATAAATCCTTTGTAATCGGCACAATTTTTCCATTTACTTTCATCGCCCAAACTGGTTCCAGTTCAACGAGAGGATCATCGTTGGTTGATGTTGATACCAATTGATAAGCAAGGAAGATCTGATCAATTTTGTCCGTATCATAAGCGGTTTGTTTCGAAAGCAGCATCCTCACTTCGCTGCCGCTCATGAGCTCTGTTTCACTTGTTTTAATCGGATTCGTTCCGAGACTGTAATTCGGCCGCTTATAGCTGAGAATATCATCATTCGCCCATTGCACCGTAATCGCCGATGTCGCTCCGAAAGGTTTGGCGGTGCTGTTAATGACCGGAATCTGATCCATAAAGATATAGAAGCTCAGCTGCTGGCTGTCATTGATATTGAAAAATTGATAGTGATCCGTCCAGCTTCCGGTATCCTCAAGATATTTTTGGCTCTTTTTGATTAATTCACCTGTTTGATAGGATGTGCTCTGCACCAAATTGCGCTGCTGGAATTGCACCTGTCGCTGGCTTAGATTCACATCTAAACGGCTGATCCCATCTGTCAGCACATTTCTGTTGTTGTAATTCGAATCTTCTCTTACAATGCTCGGATCGCTAAACAAAGCCTGCTTAAAGGTATTTGTTTTAATCGATTCTGTGACAAATTCTTTTTTGTCCATCGTAAGCGGTTTGTTCGGCAGCAAGAACTCTTTCTTTGAGCCAATGGAGAACAAACTGAACGCCGGCATATTTGATTGCCTGTTTTTCAAGTCGTTCATAATGTTCCGGTAGTTTGCTGATTCAACCGTCACTTCAAGAATGAGCTGCTTGCTGTAAGACACCAAATAGATTTTCTTGTTTGCTTTTGTTTCATTGAACGGGATCAGAATATGGTCAAACGAACTGTATTCAAACGACTGATTAGACCATTTAAACAGCGTTTGGAAAATATCAATCGGAATCGTATCGCTGAATTGTAAGTCAAGCTTGGCTTCAGAACCGCCTATTCCATAAAACCAGCTTTTGAATCCAGCCTTGTCATACTGATCCGAAATATCTTTAATCCCTTTCACATCCCAATGCGGCAAGTCAGACCAGATTTCTTCATAGAGGGCATTGTCATCCACTTTGTAATGAGCGCCGTCATCATGGATAAACATGTCCCTTGGCCTTACCGTTTCAGACAGCTTTTGGGTGGTTTTTTCGATTTTATGTTTTACACGAACAGTAGACTCTGTTGAGGATGAGCCTTCAGAAAAGTTTGGCTGGAACGTCCATATCCCCCATGTAAAAACAAGACTGATGACGACGAGTACCGTAAGTAATATCGTTTTTATATTTTCACGCTTCATCCCAATCATCCTCTTGTTCCTCTTTATATGGAAGAGTAAATGTAATCGTCGTGCCTTTTCCTTCTATGCTGTCCGCCCAAATATCTCCGCCGTGCGCCTGTACCATTTCCTTGGCAATCGCCAATCCCAGACCGGTGCCGCCAAGTTTTCTCGTTCTCGCTTTATCCACCCTATAGAAGCGGTCAAAGACTTTTTCGACATCTTTTTTCGGAATGCCGATCCCTTCATCCTTCACGCTGATATAGAGAAGTTCTTCCTCTTCATTGACATCAATCGAGAACGTGACATGTCCGCCTTCCGGTGAATATTTTAAAGCGTTAGAAATAATATTATCGAGCACCTGCGTTATTTTATCCTGGTCAATCTCGACGTACAGATCTCTGTCCGGCAGATTGCGGATAAACTCCACATGCTGCTCTTTTGTCATTTCGAAACGGTCAATAATAAGTGACATAAACCGGACAATCTGAATCCATTCCCGGTTAAATTGATAATCCTTACTGTCAAATTTCGACAGCTGAAGCAGATCATTGACAAGCCGAATCATACGCTCTGTTTCATTTTGCGTCACCATTAAGAAGCGCGGAGCAATGTCTTTATTTTCCCACGCGCCTTCAGCTAACGCTTCTAAATAGCTGCGCATTGTCGTAAGCGGCGTCCGCAGCTCATGTGATACATTCGCAACGAATTCTCTGCGTTCCTGATCCATTTTCTCTTGTTCGGTTACATCGTAAATGACAGCGATTAAACCATCAATTTTGCCGTGTTCCCTTTGAATCACAGAGAAATTCACGCGAAGCACCGTTAATTCATCATCGCGCTCAATTTCAAGCAGCATAGAATCCTGCTGCTCCACTAAATCTTCAAAAGTATAATTCTCTTGAAGCCCCAGCAAACTCGTAATCGGCATTTCTAAGGCTGTTTCACGTGAAACGTTCAACAGCTCCAGCGCCGGGCTGTTTAAGAGAATAATCGCTCCGTTTCGGTTTGTGGCGATTACGCCGTCTGTCATATAGGCAATGACAGAGGCTAGCTTTCTGCGTTCTCCTTCAGTCATCGCTTGGGCATCTTCAAGCTCTCTCGTTAAGTGGTTAAACGTTGTGGCCAGCTGCCCAATTTCATCATGCCCGTACTTTTTAACCTTCCTCGAGAAATTCCCTTTCGCAAGCTCCATCGCCTGCTTTCGCATATCTGAAAGCGGGTGGGTAATGGTTCTTGCCAGAAAAATACCGAGAAGAGCCGTCAAAACAAGTGCCAAACCTGTGCCGGACGCCAGTATCGTGTTGATCGTCTTCATCTGATTAAAGACATCTTCCATACTCGCGACAACATAGATCGCGCCCACAACCTCTTGGTTTTCAGTCATGACGGGCTTCGCGGAAATAAGAACCCTGATTTTGCTTTTCGGGTCATAATATTTTCTTAAATACGACTGTTTGGTAGAAAAAATTCTTTTGAAAATCAGATCGGTCGTTTGTTTCCCAGCCACTTCCTCACCGTACGGCTTTGAAGAACCGACCACTTCATAGCTTTTATCTACAAAGCTAATTTCCCGAACCTCATCACTTTTCGTGAAGTCATTCAAAATACGGCTGACGTCATCCTTTATGACGGTACTGTCGTTATCGCTCTTATATTCTTGTTCGATATAATAAGAAAGGTTGTCGATTCGCTGATTCAGCGATTGTTCATAAGAGCTGATCAGCGACTTCTCTACCTGATTGACAAAATACACACCAATGATTTGCATGGCAATGATAATCAAAAGCACATAAATCAAGGTAATCTTAAATTGGATCGACCGAAAAAAACCAACCTTATTCATATGGGCATTAGTCCTGTTCTGGGTTTCTCAAGTAATAACCTACACCGCGGCGTGTGACGATCCAATTTGGATGGCTCGGGTTGTCCTCGATTTTTTCACGAAGCCGGCGGACTGTTACGTCAACCGTTCTGACATCGCCGAAGTAATCATAGCCCCAAACGGTTTGAAGCAAATGTTCACGGGTCATCACTTGTCCGATATGTTTTGCTAAATAATGAAGCAATTCGAACTCACGATGAGTCAATTCGATTGTTTCGTCTCGTTTTGATACAACGTACGCGTCAGGGAAGATGACGAGAGAGCCGATATGAATCTCGTTAGAGGAAGGCTCTTCCTCCGCAGGCGCTGTTGTCAGCTGGCGGCGCAGGTTCGCTTTTACACGTGCCAAGAGCTCGCGTGTGCTGAATGGTTTTGTGACATAGTCATCAGCACCGATTTCAAGCCCGATAACCTTGTCAATTTCTGAATCCTTAGCCGTCAGCATAATGATTGGCATATCGTATTTCTTTCTGACTTCACGGCATACTTCAACGCCGTCTTTATTCGGAAGCATAATATCTAAAAGAATTAAATCAGGCTGAAGCTCTTCTACCATTTCAACGGCTTCGTTTCCGTCGTGGGCACAGTGCACTTCATAGCCTTCTTTTCTTAAGTTAAATTCCAATATATCTGCAATCGGTTTTTCATCATCTACTACAAGGATCTTTTTATCCATCATTTTGATTTTCCTCCTGCCGAATGACTTCATTTCATCTATATCACATTCGTTTCATCACTTATGGCCCATGTAAAGAATGGGTCCTTGTCTATTATAACGGTTTAAGGTCAAAAGATAAAAAAAATAAAGGTTTAGAAAAAAAACACATGTTTCACCTTTATCGCCAGTTGTTTATCTATTGTCATGCTGGTCAACTTTTTTTAAAAAAGATAACTTTATTGAAACCTCCCCTCACCGGAGTGCGTCTTTATCAATGACGTCTTCTTCTTTGAACCGGCCGCAGGGCCGGTTCTCCCTTTTTCTTCTATTATAACACTCCTCATGTTTGCCTTTTTCCTAAAAGAAAAAACGCACCTACGATTGCAGATGCGTTTGGTAAGTGGCTCGGGACGGAATCGAACCGCCGACACACGGATTTTCAGTCCGTTGCTCTACCAACTGAGCTACCGAGCCAAATGTTTTATTTTTCTCTACTAAGTAAAGTAAAATGGCGGTCCGGACGGGACTCGAACCCGCGACCTCCTGCGTGACAGGCAGGCATTCTAACCAACTGAACTACCGGACCTTACAGTAATTGCCCGGAGAGCTGTCGTGTCAGCTCTCACAGACAAATAAGGAATTTAGCAATAACGCTAAAGTAAATCAATGACCCGTACGGGATTCGAACCCGTGTTACCGCCGTGAAAGGGCGGTGTCTTAACCGCTTGACCAACGGGCCTTCACGAAATGGTGAGCCATGAAGGACTCGAACCTTCGACCCTCTGATTAAAAGTCAGATGCTCTACCAACTGAGCTAATGGCTCTTAAAGATGTCGGAATTTCTATAGAGCAAACGACTTAGATCTAGTTCTTATCTCGTACTCTATTGAAGCAGTTTCCGTAACAACGAGATTTATAATATCACGAACAAATAGAAGTGGCAATAACTTTTTTGGTTTTTTTTCATATTTTTTTCTCAGACCAACTTATATGCGGCTTTCAAACAAAAAACAAGCCCCTGATATAGGGGCTTGCAGACATATTCTATTTAGTTCGCGCGGTACACACTGCGAAGGACATTTGTTTGTGAGCGGTCTGGGCCGACAGAGAAAATAGAAAGCGGAATGCCTGTCAGCTGAGACACACGCTCAAGATAATGGCGCGCATTTTCCGGAAGCTCGCTCAAGCTCTTCGCACCTGTAATATCCTCAGTCCAGCCTGGCATTTCTTCATAAACCGGCTCACATTCAGCAAGTGCTTTAAGACTTGCTGGGAATTCTTCAATAATTTCGCCTTTGTAGCGGTACGCCACACAGATTTTCAACGTTTCAATTCCTGTTAGGACGTCAATAGAGTTCAGAGAAAGATCTGTAATTCCGCTCACACGGCGGGCGTGGCGGACAACAACGCTGTCAAACCAGCCGACACGGCGCGGGCGGCCTGTTGTTGTTCCATATTCGCGTCCGACTTCACGGATTTGATCGCCGATTTCATCCTTCAGCTCAGTCGGGAAAGGACCGTCGCCGACACGAGTCGTATATGCTTTTGATACACCGACAACGTGCTTGATTTTGGTCGGGCCGACACCAGAACCGATCGTGACACCGCCGGCAACCGGGTTAGATGACGTAACAAACGGGTATGTTCCTTGGTCGATATCGAGCATAACCCCTTGTGCGCCTTCAAATAATACACGGCGCCCTTCATCAAGAGCATCGTTTAAGACAACAGATGTATCGCAAACATATTTTTTAATCTGCTGGCCGTACTCATAATATTCGTCTAAGATATCCTCAAGTTTAAACCCTTCTGTCTCGTACATTTTCTCAAGAAGACGGTTTTTTTCTTCAAGATTGCGCTCAAGCTTTTCCGCAAACGCGTCACGGTCTAACAGATCCGCGATGCGAATTCCGATGCGGGCTGCTTTATCCATGTAAGCAGGGCCGATTCCTTTTTTCGTTGTGCCGATCTTGTTAGCCCCTTTACGCTCTTCTTCCACTTCATCCAATTTCAAATGATACGGCAGAATGACGTGAGCTCTGTTGCTGATTCTCAGGTTATCTGTACTCACGTTGCGCTCATGAAGATACGCAAGCTCTGTGACTAATGCTTTCGGATCTACAACCATTCCGTTTCCGATTACACACGTTTTATCCTTATAGAAAATTCCAGACGGGATTAAGTGAAGCTTATATGTGATTCCGTCAAACTTGATTGTATGCCCTGCGTTATTTCCGCCTTGATAACGGGCGATCACTTCTGCATTTTCTGATAGGAAATCTGTAATTTTACCTTTTCCTTCATCGCCCCATTGCGTACCTACTACAACTACTGAAGACATGTCCGTGCACCTCCGTTAACCTTTCAAAACGATTCTATTCAAACAAATCAAGTTTATCAGTGAAGAAACAGAAAGTCAATTGTAAATCCGAACATTAAATTATTGTAAATCTATATTCGTTCGCTTCCATTCGTTTTATAAGCGTTTTCTCACGGTTTTGTCATAAAAAGCTTGCGAAACTTTCATCCTTTAGCATAAGAAAGAATCACTTACCTGATATCCCTTTTGAATTCATAAAAACGACCCGCCAGCCGTCCGGGTCCTCTATCGTTACGCCCCCATTGCTCCAGTACGGGTTCTCTGATTCGACCTCTTGATAGCCCATGTGCTTTAGCTTTGAAGTGATCGCTGCCAGTTCATCTGCATTCGGCACATAAAAAACAAGAAGGCTGTCGGGATGGGGAACGGGGGCACTGCTTCCCCCTTCATACTGGGTGAATTCCAAATGATAATCGGCATGAGGAAGGCCGAACATGACACCGTCATACCCGTTATGCTGTGAAAATTCTCCTATTCGTTTCAAACACAATCCCTCTTGGTAAAAACGAATAATCTCATCAAGCTGGCCCGTAGGACGTGCAATTCGGATTTGTGCTGCGTGAAAAGACGAAAAACGTTTTCCCATATTGTTACCATCTCCTTTTTGCACCATTTTATTAAAACGCTTTCAATTTTTCATCCGCTGAGCGAACGGTATTTCTTCCATCTTTCGAATGAAAAAACCCCAAGAGCAGCTCTTGGGGCTTATGCGCCGGGCGGAACGCCTGCGTCATCAAAACGCCGTTCCAGGTTGACGAATTTGTTGTATTCTTTTACGAACGCAAGAGACACGGTTCCTACCGGGCCGTTACGCTGTTTGGCGATAATAATTTCGATAATATTTTTATTCTCGGTTTCTTTGTCATAGTAGTCATCACGATAAAGGAACGCGACAATATCCGCGTCCTGCTCGATACTTCCTGATTCACGGATATCAGACATCATCGGACGTTTATCCTGACGCTGCTCAACACCCCTGGAAAGCTGAGAAAGCGCGATAACAGGGACTTGCAGCTCCCTGGCAATCGACTTCAGTTCACGGGAAATTTCAGATACTTCCTGCTGACGGTTGTCCTTTGAACGGCCGCTTCCCTGAATCAATTGCAGGTAATCGATCAAAATCATGCCCAGCCCGCTTTCCTGCTTCAAGCGGCGGCACTTGGCACGGATTTCACTCACCCGAATACCCGGTGTATCATCGATGTAAATCCCGCTGTTCGACAGGCTTCCCATTGCCATCGTCAGCTTGCCCCAATCCTCTTCGGTCAGGTTACCTGTACGGAGATTCTGGGCATTGATATTTCCCTCGGCACAGAGCATACGCATAACGAGCTGCTCGGCACCCATCTCAAGACTGAAAATTGCTACGCTCTCATCGGTCTTTGTCGCCACGTTTTGTGCGATGTTCAGGGCAAAGGCTGTTTTCCCTACTGACGGACGGGCAGCCACAATGATCAAGTCGTTGCGCTGGAAACCCGCAGTCATCCGGTCAAGCTCCGTAAACCCTGTTGGAATTCCCGTGATATCACCTTTTCGATTGTGAAGCTGTTCGATATTATCATAGGTCTGGACAAGGACGTCCTTAATATTTTGGAAGGCACTCGTGTTTTTGCGCTGTGCCACTTCCATAATCGTTTTTTCCGCTTCACTGAGTAAATCCTCGACCTCATCCTCACGGGTATACCCGTCTTGAGCAATCGTTGTCGCAGTTCTGATTAATCGGCGAAGAATCGATTTTTCCTCAACGATTTTCGCGTAATATTCTATGTTAGCCGCTGTCGGCACCGAGTTTGCGATATCTGTCAAATATGAAATGCCGCCTACTTCTTCCAGCAGGTCTGTGTTCGCAAGCTCTGATGTGACTGTCACCAGATCAACCGGTTCACCTCGGTCACCGAGCACCAGCATCGCATTATAGATTTTTTGGTGGGACATTCTATAGAAATCATCTGGAATCAATACTTCTGAAGCCAGTGTTAAAGCAGACGGCTGTAAAAAAATAGCGCCTAACACGGCTTGTTCGGCTTCTATATTTTGCGGAGGAAGCCGGTCATTCAGAAGGTCTGTCATGCTAAGCACCGTCCTCTCATTAAAAAATCTCCAACCTCCATTCTACCATTTCTACAGAAAAAAAATAGAACAATTGACTGTTTCCTGTTTTTTTCAGTTAGCAGATTGGATCGTTTCGGACAGTAACAAGGCGGGAAAAATGCAATAAAACATGAGGGAGGAATGAAAGATGATAAAGAAATATGCGATTACACCTAATGTTGATGCGGACGGCTGGTTTATTGAGGTGGAGAATGTAGCGCCGACAGCTTTGTATACGTCTAAAGACGCCGCTATTGAAAAGGCCAAACAGGTGGCTAAGGAAAACAGTCCGTCTAAGCTTGTAATTTATGACCAGTTTAAAAATGTGGAAGAAGAACACTCATTTTAATGAATGAAAGCCTTCGCTGCAGCGAGGGTTTTTTAGCGGTTATCGGTTTATTTCATCCATTGGATGCCTATGTGCATCATCAAATCTGCCGCTTTTTGATACAGATCCCACTCCCCGATCGAAGCAAATTTCCCCATCAGCTCCTGAAGCTTTAGCCTCACTGCTATATATTCTTCGAAAGTGACAGCTTTTTCAGTGTCTATTTGGTGTTCCTTCAGCATTTGTTTTAATAAAGACAACGGTGCGTGCATAAGAACCCTCCTTACCTCTTTTATAACGGTCGTTTTCCGATTGCTCTATTCCTTTGTGACATCTTCTTACATTTCACATCTGGTTCTTGTACAATGGACAGAAGAGAGGAGGGATCTTTTGTGAGACCTTTGCAAATTTCTGCTGAAACTGCACAAAAGCTTGCAGAGTCCTTGAATCTGCCGCTTGAACAGATCATGCATATGCCTCAGCATATCCTGCTTGCCAAAATGGCTGAACTGCAAAAAGAGGACAAATCATAGCCTTCATTCACATACTTGCTTACCTGTTTCGGGATAATATCATGTATATGTTAGAAAAGAGGAGTAACTGCTTTGCCACATCCACATAATAAAAAAATCCAATCATTTTGGCTGATCACCGGCATTATCTTTATCGCCTTTAATTTACGGCCCGCGATCACTTCAGTCGGTCCGGTCATCAGCTCTATCCGGGCAGAGCTGCACATGTCCAATGGGGCAGCCGGTTTTTTGACCGCACTGCCGCTGCTTTCGTTTGCAGTTCTTTCTCCGCTTGCACCTAAGCTTGGACAGCGCCTCGGAAATGAGCGAACTTTATGGCTAGGTCTCGTGATACTGCTGATCGGTGTTCTGACTCGTTCTATCGGCTATACTGCCGCTTTGTTTTTCGGAACGGCACTTATCGGCGTCGGGATTGCGATTGGTAACGTACTTTTGCCAAGCTTAATCAAACATAAATACCCTGAAAAGCCAGGGATCATGATCAGCCTGTATACGACATCAATGAATATATTCGCAGCTTTAGCATCGGGTGTCAGCGTTCCTTTAGCGACCCAGATGAATGGCGGATGGAAACAAGCCTTTCTCTTATGGGGCGGGCTGGCTTTGCTTGCATTGCTGATCTGGATACCTCAGCTGCGCCATCGAGATACGGCAAACCAGACAATGAAGCTGCAATCCAGTTCCATTTGGGCTTCCAAAATGGCATGGTATGTCACCATCTTTATGGGCCTGCAATCGTTTTTATTTTACAGCAGCATCGCTTGGTTTCCTGAAATTCTCCGTTCACACGGGATTGATACGGCAACAGCCGGATGGATGGTATCACTCATGCAATTTGCGAGTCTGCCTTCCACTTTTCTGACACCAGTTTTAGCTGACCGTGTGAAACAGCAGCGCGGTATCGTTGCGGCGCTGGCCTCAGTTTATCTGATCGGCCTCTGCGGATTATTAGCGGGCGGAAGCCATACATTGCTTGCCATCTGGATGATCATTATCGGTATCGGGCAAGGCTCTAGCATTAGTCTGGCCCTTACTTTGATCGGTCTCCGCAGTGAAAATGCCCAACAGGCCGCTGCGCTGTCAGGCATGTCTCAGTCATTCGGCTACCTGCTGGCAGCAGTCGGGCCAATCTTTGTCGGCTATCTCTTTGACCAGACGCATTCTTGGACGATGCCGATTGTGCTTCTCATTGCTGCCCTGATCGTAATGGGAGCAGCCGGACAGGGAGCCGGACGAGATCGATACATTTTTCAGTCAGAAAAACAAAGAAATTCAGCATAAAAGCGGGGAAAATATCTCCGCTTTTTTCTTTGAATATTTATGGTTTATTCATAAGTTTTTCATATTTGTTTTTTACAATTAGACACCATAAAGAGGTGAAAAACGATGAAAACCAAACGATTCGACGCAGCCCTTATTTATATTTTGCTGGGAGCAGCTTTTTTGAATACGTATCACATTTGGCAGGATGATACAGCGAACCAGTACTATTTAGCGGCTGTAAAAAGCATGACGCAAAGCTTCCATAATTTCTTTTATGCGTCATTTGACCCTTCTGGATTTGTGACAGTAGATAAGCCTCCTGTCGTGTTATGGATTCAAACGATTTTCGCACTGATTTTCGGTGTTCACACGTGGAGTGTCATCATTCCCCAGGCTCTTGCCGGAGTTGGATCTGTCTTCCTACTCTACAGAATGATCAAGCCGACTTTTGGAATTGGAGCGGCCCGCATTGCCGCACTTGTCATGGCACTGACCCCTATCGCAGTAGCTGTCAGCCGGACAAACAATATCGATAGCATGCTCGTTTTTACCATATTGCTCGGTTCAGCTTGCCTGTTTCGGGCAGTAAAACAAGGTAAGCTAGTTTGGCTGCTGACGGCATTTGCCCTGATTGGGCTCGCCTTTAATATGAAGATGATGCAAGCGTTTATGGTATTGCCTGCATTTGTGTTATTCTACCTGATTGCATCTCGGGTTTCTCTGAAGAAAAAAATCGGGTCCCTGCTTCTGTCTCTTGTCCTTCTGACAGGCCTTTCACTCTCATGGGCGATTGCAGTGGATTCAGCCTCTTCCTCAAGCCGGCCTTATGTAGGAAGCAGCCAGACTAACTCAGTGCTAGAACTGGCCTTTGGCTACAACGGCACAGAGCGTCTGCTTGGGCAAACTACGGGCCTGGCAAAGGGTGATATGAATGCTGCTGGCGGAGGGAACATGCAGAATCAAGACAACATGCAAGCGCCAAATGGCAACGGTTCATCTTTTTCTCAGAACGGAAATCAATCATTCGGAAACCATTCACAGGCGCCTCAGCCGCCTAACGGACAAACCGGCGCTCTCAATGGAGGCGGAGGCACACCTCCCACAGGTGGCAACGGGCCTGGAAATGGAGGGCCTGGCGGCGGAGGCGGAAAAAGCGTGAATATGTTCGGCACCGGTGATCCTGGACCGCTTCGTCTTTTCCAATCAGCACTTTCCGGCCAAATCAGCTGGATGCTTCCATTCTCATTGATCGGATTACTGGGCGCAATCGTCAGCTGGTACCGTGATCGCCGCGGACATGCTGCTGAAATGAAAGAAACGCTATTCTGGGCGGCTTGGCTTGTTACCGTGGCTGGTTTCTTCAGCATCGCAGGATTCTTCCACCAGTATTATTTGATTATGCTGGCACCGCCGATTGCCGCCCTTTCTGGTATCGGATGGTATACGATGCACCGCTTATACAAAAATAATAAAGACTGGTCCAGCTATCTTCTACCGGCAGCCGTCTTGATCACAGCCGTGTTTCAGGTGTATATTCTGAGCGCTTATACAAGCCAAATCGGCAGTGTATGGATGTATGTCCTGGGGCTCTTAGGACTGGGCATCACCCTTGCACTTCTGATGCTTAAACGCAGCCATCCGTTCAGTAAGCTGCTGACCATCATCAGCTTGTGCGTTCTGCTTCTCACACCAGTTTACTGGTCAGCAACGCCGCTTCTATACGGAGGCAACAGCGTCCTTCCTGAATCCGGCCCGCAGCTCAAAAGCTCGGCAAACGGCGGGAACATGTTCTCTTCAGAGGTCGACAGCGGGCTCCTTTCCTATTTGAGAAAGCACAATACTGGCGAAGAATATTTATTTGCCACTTTGACAACCGTAACAGCTGCGCCATACATCATTAACGAAAATGAGTCTGTTATGGCAATGGGTGGGTTTAATGGCACGGATCCCATTCTGACTGTGTCCGAACTGAAAAAACTAATCAAAGAAGGCAAAGTGAAATACTTCCTTCTGTCCGAAAACAACTCAGGCAACAGCGAACTTGTTTCCTGGATTAAGAAAAACGGAAAAGAAATAACATCTGACGAGTACAGCGGTTCCTCCAGCAGCACAAACAGCGTGCAGGGAATGCGAAGAGGACCTGGCAGAGAAAGCCAGCAAACTCTTTATCTCGTGGAATAAAAAAAGAGGCTTGGATGAATCCAAGCCTCTTTTCTATTAAGCTTCTTCTTTTACATGTACCTTTAACACAGCCTGCACTTCAGGATGCAGCTTCACAGGCACGTTTGTATATCCTAATGCACGAATGCCGTCCGGCAGTTCAAGCTTCCGCTTATCTACTTTAATGTTATGGTCTTTTTGGAGCTGTTCAGTGATTTGCTTGCTTGTCACTGAACCAAATAAACGGCCGCCCTCACCTGATTTTGCGCTAAGCTCAACAGTCAGTTTTTCTAATGTCTCTTTCAAGCTCTTAGCCTGCTCAAGCTCAGCAATGGCTTCTTTTTTCTCTTTCTGCTTTTGTCCGTTTAGCGCGCTGATGTTTGACGCGTTCGCTTCAACCGCGAGGCCTTTTTTAATTAGAAAGTTATGCGCATAACCGTCTGCTACGTTTTTGACTTCGCCTTTTTTTCCTTTTCCTTTTACATCTTGTAAGAAAATAACCTTCATCTCTGTACGCCTCCCTCAAAATACTCATCTATGGCGTGCTTCAGCCGTTCCAGCGCTTCAGAAACTGAAATGCCGGACAACTGAGTCGCCGCATTTGTTAAATGCCCTCCGCCTTCCAGGGCCTCCATGATGATCTGAACATTTACCTCGCCAAGCGACCGCGCACTGATACAAACCGTTTGTTCATCCCGTCTCGCCACCGCAAATGAAGCCTCAACCTCACTCATCGATAGCAGCGAATCGGCAGCCTGCGCAATCAGCACTTGATCGAAGTATTCCTCTTCATTTTCAGGAAGAGAAGCAATCGCAATGTTATCTTTATAGAGGACCGTATGCTGGATCAGCTTCGCCCGTTTAATATAGGAATCAACGGTTTCTTTCAGGAACTTCTGCACCAGCACCGTGTCGGCGCCTTTTGCCCTTAAATAAGAAGCCGCATCAAAAGTCCGCGAGCCCGTGCGGAGAGAAAAGCTCTTTGTATCCACTATTATACCAGCTAATAGGGCTGTTGCTTCAATCATATTGATTTTTAAGCGCTTCGGCTGATATTCAAGCAGCTCTGTCACCAATTCCGCTGTGGAAGAAGCGTATGGTTCCATATAAACGAGCAGCGGATCTCTGATAAACTCCTCACCTCTGCGGTGATGGTCGATGACCACGATATGTTCAATTTTATTGACCAGCCGTTCCTCCATGACGAGTGACGGCTTATGTGTATCAACGATCACAAGCAGTGTGTCATCATTGGAAATTTCCATTGCTTCTTCAGGCGTAATAAATCTTGACCACAGTTCTTCATATTTTTTGATTTCCCCAATCAAACGCTGCACACTTGAACCGATTTGATTTGGGTCAATCACGATAAAACCATCTTTGTTATTTGCCTGAGCCACCTTTAAAATTCCGATCGCTGCACCGATAGAATCCATGTCGGGGAATTTATGCCCCATGATAATCACATTGCTGCTTTCGGTGACGATTTCCTTTAAGGCGTGAGAAATCACGCGGGCCCGCACCCTTGTTCGTTTCTCCATTGGGTTTGTTTTACCGCCGTAAAACTTCACCTTGCCGTTTGGCAGCTTAATGGCTACCTGGTCTCCGCCGCGTCCCAGTGCTAAGTCCAAGCTGGATTGCGCCAAATCGCCAAGTTCTTTCAGGGAAGAGACTGAAGCCCCGACACCGACGCTTAACGTCAGCGCTACACCGTCAAATGAGGTTTTTTCCCGCACTTCATCAAGAATCGAAAACTTCGAATTTTCGAGTTCAGTTAAGATGTGTTCATTAAGTACAGCGATAAAGCGTTCTGAAGACGTCCTTTTCAAGAAGATCCCGTACTCCTGCGCCCAAGCGTTCAGCAAAGATGTCACCTGGCTGTTCATCGTGCTTCTCGTCTGGTCATCCAATCCTTGTGTCACATCATCATAGTTATCAAGGAAAATATATGCCAGGACGGTTCTTTCGTTTTCATATAGCTTTTCAATCTGAATTTGTTCTGTTACATCAAAGAAATATAAGAGACGCTCATCCCGTTTGATGACAACCCTAAACTTGCGGTCATTCAATGTAACCGTTTCCGATTCCACCTCTTGTTTGATAAGCGGCACTACCGATTCACAAGTATCGTAAAGTGATCTCCCCACTAAAGTGCTTTCATTAAAACAAGAGGAAAGAAACGGATTTGCCCATTCTATATAATATTGGTCATTAAAAAGCATAATTCCAATCGGCATTTCCATCAATGCCTCTTCACCGACTTTTTTCAACCTGTAGGACAACGTAGAAATATAAGCATCAATCTCTTGTCGAATAAGAGAATCAGCACGCTTAATAAAAAACAAAATAACTGCCAGCAGCAGCACTTCAACGGTTCCTAATATCCAGTTAAAATAAAAGCTGATGAGGATTGTAATAATTGACAGAGCAATCAATGCATAGATGGGATACCGAAACAGCGGTTTTTCATAAAAGCTTGGCATTTCTATCACTCCCCACCATGTGAGTAAAACTCATGTTCACTTCACCTTATTCCTTATATGAAAGCCCATATCTAAAACGCCTAAAATGCGAATGGCTGCCATGAAGACCGGATGCACAAACCCAAGTATGACAGCAATCACAGCCGCAGCCTTTGGATATTGTTTCTTATGGCAATAGAAAAAGATAAATGATAAACCTTGGATGAAAATCAGAAACCCGAGTATAAACTCCCCATTTAAAGCGATAGAGTACAGCATTTGGCCTTTTTCTAAAGGCAAAAATGAAAGCATGACAATAATCAAATACAGTACTACAACACTTTGCGGAAACTTCAACTCTCTAAAAGGCTTTAGATTAGGAATATCGGGGGAGAATCGCCTTAAGAGCGGCTTAGCGATAAGGTAACTGAGGAAAGAAAAAATAACTCCTACCATCACAATAGCTGTTGGAAAAAGATATTGAACGATACCCAATTGTTCTTCCATCAGTTTTAATTGCTTCTCAATCTGTCCAGCATTGCCCGACTGCTTCGCTACAGTTTCTACAATATCAAGAGATTGCCGGTATTGTGTCATCGCCTCATCAATGATATTGATACCCAAAAACTGAATGCTTATCACAAAATAGAAGACAATACTAAGCATATAAATAAGAGCGCCCGAAATAATGGCGTGCCCGGGCTCTTTCCTTTTGAAAAAATGTCCCATGGCAATGCCGGCGCAAGCTGACATAAAAGCTACAATAAGCCCGTTAAAGGACCCGACAATAAAAACAACCGGAAGACTGACAGCGCCCATCCATATCCCTAGCTTCAATCCATGTCTGATCGTATACAAGATCATTGGCAGCGGCAGTGCAAATAACAGAATTGTTCCAATCACAGGAACATAAACGACCAGAAGCGTGATGATCGCAAACAGACTGATTAAAATAGCACCTTCCATTAAAGCTCTCGTTTGTTTCACTTAGTCACCTCGTATCATCCTGAACATACGAATAGAAAAGAGCAGCATAAACGACTGCTCTTTTTTCATCGCTGCAACATACTTTGCACCGAATGTTTTTATATCATCTCTAAATTTTACTTTTATATTTTAACATAAGTCCAAATCGCAAGTAAAATGACGCTAATGTTTCATGTGAAACATAAAAAATGAAAAGACATTCTTTGAAAAGAATGCCCATCACAATTAATGTTTATCATCCATAAAGCCAGAAGATTCCTTGTTTTTCTTTTTCGTTTTTCTGACATACATAAAAATTAAGATCACCAGTAAAAGGGTTGTTGCTTGCAGAACGCCGCTGCTAAACAAGAAAAAGTTCTTTATCATGTCCCACATTGTGTTTCACCTCTTTGTGCATGTTCTCAACCCGTATCCTATATAAGGTGAATTTCCCTTTTTCAAAACTTCAAAACATCATGAACAACATTGAGCGTTGGGCATATGCTGATATGGAATCTGATCGATAAAGGAGAATTTTCACATGGATGAACGCAGAACATTGGCTTGGCATGAAACATTAGAAATGCACGAGCTGGTTGCTTTTCAATCAAGCGGACTCATTAAACTGAAGAAAATGATAAGAGAAGTAAAAGACCCTCAGCTCAGACAGCTTTATAACGTGTCTATTCAGGGTGTTGAGCAAAATTTGAGAGAGCTTCTTCCGTTCTTTCCACAGGCTCCGCACAGAGAGGATGAGGAAGAAGAACGCGCAGATAACCCATTTTACAGCGGTGACCTGCTCGGTTTTGCCAAAACATCTGTCCGCAGCTATGCCATCGCAATTACAGAAACAGCAACACCTCAATTAAGAAACGTACTGGTCAAACAGCTGAATGCTGCCATCCAGCTGCACGCCCAAGTTTATCGATACATGTATCAGCATGGATATTATCCGTCTTACAACCTTTCTGAACTGTTGAAAAACGATGTCAGAAACGCCAACAGAGCCATTTCAATGAAATAAAACAAGCAGCAAAGGAGTTCCCTTTGCTGTTATTTTTGCTGATCCTTCAGTAAGCCGTTCGAACGATAAGATTCCAGCACGTCTCTGTTGGATTCTCCCCATTCTTTCATTTGCAAAACAATCGGTTCAAGCGTTCGCCCGAATTCTGTCAGAGAGTACTCAACCTTGGGCGGCACCTGGTGATAAACCTCACGATGCACGATGCCGTCCGCTTCCAGCTCCCTCAGCTGAAGAGTAAGCATTCTTTGAGTAATACTCGGGCAGATTCGCCGAAACTCATTAAATCGTTTCTTGCCATCTATCATGTGATAAAAAAGAATTCCTTTCCACTTTCCGCCAATAACATCTAGAGTAAATTCAACTGGACAGCCTTCTTTGTTCGGGTATATATTCTTTTTTCCACTCATTCTTGACCCTCCAATAGTACCTTTTTTGATACTACATTACATTTCGCAACTAAGCTACCCAGTATTTTACACAGCTTTTCTTCTCAGCTCAAAGAAAATGCTTTTTATTCACATCAATTTTTAAGGGTTTGCATGATTACACCTGCAGCAAGACGTGTTAAACTATATAAAGATTACACTACTTAAAAAAGGATAGGAGCTATCATGGAAAAGATACTTATTTTCGGACACCAAAACCCAGATACAGATACGATTTGTTCTGCGATTGCTTATGCTGATTTGAAAAACAAACTCGGCTTCAATGCTGAGCCTGTCCGCCTCGGACAAGTCAACGGCGAAACACAATACGCGCTTGACTATTTCAAACAAGAAAGCCCGCGTCTTGTTGAAACAGCTGCAAACGAAGTAAACGGCGTTATCCTGGTTGACCATAACGAACGCCAGCAAAGCATCAAAGACATTGAAGAGGTTCAGGTTTTAGAGGTTATCGACCATCACCGCATCGCTAACTTTGAAACAGCTGAGCCGCTTTACTATCGTGCTGAGCCTGTAGGCTGTACGGCTACCATCTTAAACAAAATGTACAAAGAGAATAACGTGAAAATCGAGAAAGATATTGCCGGCCTAATGCTGTCTGCGATCATTTCTGATTCCCTGTTATTTAAATCTCCAACTTGCACGGACCAAGACGTAGCGGCAGCAAAAGAGCTTGCTGAAATCGCTGGCGTAGATGCTGAAGAATACGGCTTGAACATGCTGAAAGCAGGCGCTGATCTAAGCAAAAAAACAGTGGAAGAGCTCATTTCTCTTGATGCGAAAGAATTTACGCTCGGCAGCAAGAAAGTCGAAATTGCACAAGTAAACACAGTGGACATTGAAGATGTAAAAAAACGCCAAGCTGAATTAGAAGCTGTGATCTCAAAAGTTGTGGCTGAGAAGAATCTTGATCTGTTCCTTCTCGTTATCACAGATATCTTAGAAAATGATTCACTTGCTCTTGCAATCGGTAACGAAGCAGCTAAAGTGGAAAAAGCGTTCAACGTTACATTAGAAAACAACACAGCCCTCTTAAAAGGCGTTGTTTCCCGTAAAAAACAAGTCGTTCCTGTCTTAACAGACGCAATGGCTGAATAAGCAAAAAGCATCCCGCGTCGGGATGCTTTTTCTTATTCACCCAGCTTCTCAATTTGTCCCATCACATCAGTAATTTGCTTTGCGTTTTGGACCAGGTCTGACTGCTCCAATTCTTTAAGCGATACCTTGCCTTCCTCGGCTTGTTTCAACACATCTTCAGCGCTTTTCTGCAAGGTTTCGTTATGTTCCTGAATGGTTTGATGAATCTCCGCTGCGGCATCAGGCGGCGTTAATTCATTAAAATCAGCGGCAGCCTTCTGAATCGACTCAAGCTGCGTTTCAAGTTTTTCTTTCGCCTCGGTGTCATTTACAGCTTTCTCAGCCAATTCAGGCGCTTCCTCTGCAAATGTCTTCACCTTCTCCACATAACCAGCTGCTTCACTCGTATAGTTCAATCCGTCGTTCACCTGATCAAGCAAGCCGCATCCGCCTGCACTCAAAATTCCCACTCCGGCAAGTACTGTCAAAATGATCTTCATCTTCAGCCCCCTTATCGTTTCTTCTTCATTTTTTCTTTTAAGATCGGAATCAATTTCTCTTTCGCTAACGGCAGCCCTTTCCTCACCAATTCACGCTTCAGCCACTTTTTCAGCTTAGACATTCTGATGCTCCTCTCCCTTTTTGATAAAAATGAAAAAACTCCACCAATTTGGTGAAGTTCCTGAAACAAAAAGACCTTCACCAAATCAGATTTGGCAAAGGTCTCGCTAACAATGAGATTGCCAGCAAAGCCGAGGACACCTTGTCCCGTAATGACGACTTTACTGTGAAAGCTACTCCCCTTTGGAGTATTCATTTTTATTACTTTCATTCTAAAGCACCAATCTGTTCCAGTCAAATTCCTGCCGTTTATATAAAAGCGCGCTGTGGTATTTAAAATTTGAATGGTTTTTCCATCAGGAGATCATGCTATGACAGAGGAGGTTTTCATCATGAGTCAAGAGCGCGTGAAACGGCCTGGGCATACCAGATGGTACATATCTTCGTTACTTAGCGGCATTATTATTCTTAATTATTTTGACCGAGTGGCCATCTCGGTAGCGGCCCCTGCGATACAGGATTCGTTTCACCTTACTGCAACTGAACTCGGCATCGTGTTTTCCATTTACACCTATTCCTATACACTGATGCAGCTGCCTGTCGGAAGTTTGCTGGACCGTTTTGGGGTCGCATGGGTCACGAGGGTTGGAATGACAATATGGAGCTTTTTAACGATCCTTCTTGCTTTTTTGCAAGGAAAATTGCTGTTGTATCTGTTCCGGTTTCTCATTGGGCTGACGAGCGCCTCTGCGTTCCCTGCTGCCTCTAAAGCAACCGCTCTCTGGTTTCCTCCAAGTGAGCGGGGATTAGCAAACTCACTGTTCGATTCGGCCGCCAAGTTTTCAAATGTAATCGGCGCGCCATTGGTCGCCTTTCTTGTCACAACATTTGACTGGCGTGTCGCTTTTTTGACGATTGGATGCATCAATGTGCTGTTTACAATCTTTTTCTGGCAGTATTATGAACAGCCTGAACGGCACAAACGTATTTCTAAAAGTGAACTAAACTATATTCAAAAACACAATGCCATTACAACAGAGCAAATCCCTTACAAAACAGGCCCGCTTTTAAAAAAGCTTTTCACCAATCGAAAAGTATGGGGCTTAATGATCGGATTTACAGGGTACGGGTATACATTCAACCTGCTGCTCACTTGGCTTCCGACTTTCTTTAAACATACATACGGTATGGATCTCATGTCGTCCGGTTTATTTACAGCTGTGCCGTGGCTGATCTCAACCATTTCCGGAATTGTGGTCGGAGGCTGGCTCGTCGATTATTTTATTAAGAAAGGCTACTCTAACACCAAGGTGTACCGAACCGTAATCATAGTCGGAATGAGCTTTGGCTTTTTCTTTTTAGGCTCCATTCTGACGAACAATATTACCGTAGCGATTATTTGCATTTCCATCGGGCTCGCCGGAATTTCCGCAACCGCTCCGGTCGGCTGGTCCATCTCCGCAGAACTCGCGCCGATCGGTTCCGTATCCATGCTGAGCTCCATGGTGAATCTCGCAAACAACCTGTTCGGAGGCATTATTGCTGCGTCACTGACAGGGTATTTGTTTGATGTGACAGGCTCCTTTACGCTCAGCTTTCTGGTAGCTGGTTTTGTGCTGTTGCTGGGATTGGTTTTTTATGTGTTTGTATTAGGGGATGTAAAACGAATTAAACTGGAATGAAGAGTGCTTGCTGAAAAGCACTCTTTTCTTTGAATCCGCCAGGTGTTATTTTCTTTCTCCCAACATTCACTAGGCTGTTCTCGGACGAAAACACCACCATTTTATCCTTGACTCCAACCAAAGGTAAGGCCTCATAGTGAAAGAAGAAAGGAGGAGTCAGATGGTGAAATTAACAGTAAAAGAACGATCCAATATTGCGAATGTCACAATCAAAACGCTTTATCATTACCACAAAATCGGCTTGCTAGCCCCAAAGGAAATAAGCGAAGCCGGATATCGGTACTATGGTGCTGACGAACTAAAAAGACTGCAGGAAATCCTTTTTTACAAAGAATTAGATATTCCTTTGTCAGAAATCAAAAGATTATTAAATGAGGATGCTGAAAGAACAAGTACATTAGAAAAACAAAAAAAGCTGTTTGAAAAGAAAATTGAAAAGTATCAGCGTCTCATTCAAACAGTCAACACATCTTTAGAATACACGAGAAAAGGTGAAAACATGGATCATAAGGTAATGTTTAAAGGATTTGAAAGCGCTGAAGAATGGAAACAATCTTTAGCAGAACAAAATGGGTATTTAAAAGAGCGTTACGATTTTGAATTGGATACACATACAATCAATGTCGATGAAATGAACAAAATGGCAATAGAGGCTAAACATTTTCTTGATAGGTTGGCTGATTTTTTAAGAAATGGTGTAACGTATCATGACCCTTCCGTGCAAGAGCATGTCATGAATCATCTTAAGTTCCTAAATCAGAACGGGCATCCGACAAGTAAAGAAGATTACGTAAAACAAACACGTTTTTTTATGCAAGATGATTTCCATAGAGGAATGTTAGAAGAGCAGCAAGCCGGTTTATCTTATTATTTGGTTGTCGTTGCAGAACACCTGTAATGTTTTGTTACCCTTTATAGGGTGACAGCCATCAGGATTACGAGACAGCACCGCCAACAATCGAAACATTCTGCCGGTCAACGGCAAAACGCCGTCCGTTCCATTTTAATACGGTTTGAACATATCCCAATGAGTCGGCGTTATACCTTCCCGCTATCCGCTGGTACGCCAATAATTCGTATACGCCGTCTCTGTCAAAATCAACCGGATACAAGCCCGATAAAGGATTCACCCATCCTTCTATCGGCATTTTTAACACACCTTGGCTGTTATAAATCTCATTCAAATATTCCCTGCCTTTGTAAGTAAGGTCGAGGATATACGTTTCGTTTTGCTGATGACTGATGACGCTCGCTTTATATTGATTTTGATACCTCACACTGTACTTTAATTCATCATTCAATACATCTGAATTGAAAATTCGCCGGAACTGCCTGTTTAGATAGGCAAACACATATGCATAAATAGCACCGCCGCTTCCCCCTGTGTCTATTACCACTGCCACATCCTCAATCTTGTCGCCTGTCATATCCCCCAGAAAAAGTGACGGATTGTATCCCATATTGTTTTGAAGCTGAATCTGCTGCTCCTGATGGGTTCTGCCATCACGGATCACCAATGTGATATTTCTCCATAACGGGCTGCCGGGCATTTGATTTCCAGTTAGAAAGACCTCGTCAATAACGCCGTCTCCCGTGACATCGCCGCGGGTAGATGCAATGATTGCACGTGAGGAGACAGGCTGCCGAAATACGTATGGATGTTGAACAAGTCCTCTGCCTTCATAAAACCAATAAGGAGCCATTCTGATGTCATACACATTCAATTGTGTCACCTTCCCTAATCAGCTGAATGAATCATTATATGCAGGAATGACACATCAAAGACATATCTTACACACCAATTAAATCCGTACCATATGAATTATCGATTACACAAAGCCACTCGCCTTGCGCATTCTTCTTAAATACATAGGTCGCCCTTCTTTCCATCGTATACTCGGAGTCCTTTTTATCCGAATCAAGCAGTGTCTGAGAAAGGACAAGTACCGTGTCACCTGCTTCCAACAGGATCATTTCCCCTTGTGTCGGGACAATATGATGATTGAAATAATTCGCAATCGTGATAAACGCTTTTTTGATTTCTTCTTTGCCTCGCGCGATCATGCCCGGCTTCACAACTAAAGCGGCATCTTCCGAATAATAATTCATCAGTGTATCAAAATCTTCATTTTGAATTGCCAAATCACATGCAGAGATGATGTCTTTCAATTGCTGTTCCAAATGACTTCCCCCAATCATCATGATTGGATATATTATACATCGTTAGATCACTGAAACCGTGAAAACAAAATGAAAAGTATCCTTTTTTCCTATATAATCAAATAGATATATTTAACAAAGTACCCAAGTGAAGGGGTGGACATTATTGTCTGCGGAAGTAACGTTACATGACAATATACATCATGATTTAAGTGCGGATTGCCAGCACTGTTTTGGCCTGTGCTGTGTCGCCTTGCCTTATGCGAAGTCGGCAGATTTTGCTTTTGATAAAGACGGGGGCACGCCTTGCCGCAACTTACAATCAAACTATCAATGTTCTATACATAAAAATCTCAGAGAAAAAGGATTTCGAGGCTGCTCTGCATATGAATGCTTTGGCGCCGGCCAAAAAGTATCCCAAATCACTTATGAGGGAAAGGATTGGCGAAACAGCCCCGAAACGGCCAACCAGATGTTTGACGTTTTTCCTATCATGCAGCAGCTGCACGAAATGCTCTGGTATTTACATGAAGCTCTATCTATAGATATAGCCAAGCCGATTCATTCTGAACTGAGAACCAGTTTCGAAAAAATAGAAAGGCTCACCAGACTCAGCAAAGAGCGCTTGCTGACACTGCAGGTGGACGAGCATCGAGCTGAGGTCAATGAATGGCTGTTAAAAACGAGTGAACTGGTGCGTGCCCAAGCCCGCCATCCAAAACTCCCGAAAAAAGTCAGCCAGGGAAGTGTCCTGATCGGCGCGAAACTGAAAGGGCTTGATTTGCGAGGAGCAAACCTAAGAGGGGCACTGCTCATAGCCGCAGATCTGAGAAATGCCGATTTGAGAATGACAGACTTTATCGGTGCAGATATGAGAGACGCTGATCTCAGAGGCGCCGACCTGACCGGGAGCATCTTTCTGACACAGGCACAGGTGAACGCCGCCAACGGCGATTCGAACACAAAGCTGCCGCTGTCTTTACGAATCCCTGCCCATTGGAAATAAAAAAAGGACCCGCTAACGGTCCTTTTTTACTGATCAATTCAATCCTTTTTCGTTCCTTTTATCCGGCATTTTCACACTTCTTGCCAAGTATCCCGACAGCCATAACGCAACCAGCAGCATGAAGGTGATCATACCGACAACGCCCAGCCAGTGAAAAGCAGACCAGAATAGCCCTCCGATTGTTCCGAAAACACTTGAACCGGCGTAATAAAAGAACAAATACAGCGATGAAGCCTGTGCTTTGTTGTAAAGGGCTCTCCTGCCCACCCAGCTGCTGGCAACTGAATGCCCTCCGAAAAAACCGAATGTAAAGAGGGCAATTCCCAGAATTTTCACTGCCAGCATACTGTTTATCGTGAATAAAGCACCTGCAATGACGATGAAAATATTCATCACCAATATTTTCGGATAGCCATACCGATCAACCATTCTTCCAATGAAAGACGAGCTGAAAATGCCTACAATCATCACAATAAAGATCCAGCTGGAAAATGCTTTATTAAGCGAATACGGCGGGCCCAACAGCACGTACACAATGTAATTAAACAATGCAACATTGCTTCCGAGCAGTAAAAAACCAATGAGAAACAAGCTGAATAGTTTACGGTCCCTCAAGTGGCCGATCAGAGACATTCCCAATTTCCCGAGCTTCAATTTTCTTGGCGTAAAATGCCTGGATGGCGGCAAATTCATAAAAAATATAATACTAGCAATCAAACTAATGACACCAATTGACCCCATCGCCATATGCCAATTCAAGTACTCGCTCAGGAGCCCGGAAACGATCCTTCCGAAAACGGCGCCGATTGCGTTTCCGCTGATATACAGCCCCATCGCTGATCCAAGACTTCCGGGTTCAATTTCTTCTCCAAGATAAGCCATCGCAATCGACGGAAGGCCTGCGAGCGCAACGCCTTGAACGGTTCTCAATACGAGCAGTGTATGAAAGTTCGGACTGAAAGCCGATGCCAGACAGAGAACCGATGCGGCCAGCATGGAAATACCCATAATCGGCTTGCGCCCCCACACCTCGGATAATGAACCAAAGACAAGCATGCTCACAGCTAACAGCATTGTGGTAACAGATAAAGAAAGACTCGCCGCAGTAGGCGTCACATGAAATTCCCTCGTGAATTCCTCCATGAGCGGCTGTACGCAATATAGAATCGCAAATGTATTGAAACCCGCAGCGAAGAAAGCAAACGTAATTTTTCGAAAAACCGGTGTGCCTTTTTGAATGTATGTCATCGGGACTTTATCGGTCCCTCATCATGTTGTGGAGCACTGTAATTCATAAACAACCATCCTTTATTTCTTCCGATTTCAAACATCCTCGAGTCTGTTTATATTATTATCTTAGCACCGTTGATATATGTTGTATAATGCATATAAAATATCCTTTTCATGCTTATATGTAATAAGGAGGGATGATAATTGGAATGGGAACAACTTGAATATTTTCAAACACTCGCCCGGATGCAGCATGTGACGAAAGCTGCAAAAAGCCTCTCCATCACACAGCCTGCGCTTTCACGCTCTATCGCCAGGCTGGAAAATCATTTGGGTGTCCCGCTATTTGACAGGCAAGGACGATCCATTAGCTTAAATCAATACGGACACATTTTTTTGCGGCGGGTTCAGGCGATGATGAAAGAGTACACCGAAGGAAAAGAAGAAATCCAAGCTTTATTAAAGCCAGACCAAGGCGTAGTCTCTCTCGGTTTTTTGCATACATTAGGCACCACGCTCGTGCCCGATCTCATCGGCTCCTTTCAGCAGGAATACCCCAACATTGCCTTCCAGCTGAAGCAAAACCACTCTTATTGGCTGCTTGAACGATTAAAATCTGGGGATCTGGACCTCTGTCTCCTCGCTTCGATTAAGCCTGAAAATCCGATCCAATGGATCAAGCTGTGGAGTGAAGAACTCTTTGTATTTGTGCCAAATGATCACCCATTAGCCAGTCGCGAAAGCATTACCCTGAATGAGATTGCCGGGGAGCGTTTTATTTTATTGAAAAAAGGCTACGCGCTTCGGATGACGGTCGATGAGCTGTTTGAGAAGGCCAATATACAGCCGAACATTATGTTTGAAGGAGAAGAAGCAGCTACTGCCGCAGGTTTTGTGGCAGCCGGACTGGGCATATCTATTCTCCCAGACCTGAAAGGCTTAGACCAAAGCAAAATCACCAAAATCCGCGTCAGCTGGCCGGAATGTCAGCGTGTCATAGGAATTGCCTGGATAAAAGGCAGGTTTTTATCACCGGTTGCTGAGACCTTTAAACAATACGTCATCAGCCATTTTTCTGAGTAGGGAGGATTCAAACATGAATGTCAAAAAAATCACGTCAGAACAGGATTTACATACAGCGTTTGAAATCAGAAAGACAGTATTTGTAGAGGAACAAGGCTGTCCCATTTCGGATGAATTCGATGAGTTCGATACACTCCACGGTGATTGCCAGCACATCCTGGCTTATCATCAGAATGTACCTGTTGGCACTGCACGTGTCCGTATCGTTGGCCACGCGGGGAAACTGGAACGAATCTGCATTCTGAAGCCTTACCGCAAATTCGGTCTGGGAAAAATAATCGTCGATGCATTAGAACGTATTGTGAAAGAACAAGGCATTTCTGCCTTCAAATTGCACGGCCAGACACAGGCGGCAGGCTTTTATGAAAAGCTAGGCTATCAGACTGCATCAGAAGAATTTATGTTGGATGGCATTCCGCATGTGCTGATGACAAAACAAGACGATTCTGCGCTATAGATTGTTCACAAATTTGTCACTTATGAGCATGAACAGTTCATTGGTATACTAATCACCGATTATGAAGAGAAGGAATGATTGTATGCCAGCAAATAAAAAAGAGAGTCTTATATTTGGCGTGATGATGTGTTTTGGAATGGTCTGCGTCATGTCGATTTACAATGCCATCATCAACGGAGCCATTCAGGATTTTTCACTGATGACCGTTTTTGAAATGGTCATCGGTTTTATGGTCGCCCTCCTGTTCGATTTACTGTTAGTGGGCCCCCTCGCCAAGAAGATTGCATTCCGTATGCCGTTCGACAAGACTAAAAAAATTCATGTCATCCTTGCCATGTCAACTTGTATGGTGATTGGCATGGTACTTTGTATGTCTGTGTTCGGTTTAGTGACAGCGGTTCTAGCAAATGGGCTGAACGGGGACAGCCTCTTCAGTGCTTATCTTATGATTGTGTTGAAAAATTTCATCCTGGCCTATCCATTGCAATTACTGATTATGGGCCCATTAGTCAGAGGGATTTTCATGAAATTTGTAAAACCAAAGCTCACAGCCGTAATTTAAATAGAATAGGAGTGAGCCTGACACTCACTCCTTTTGCTCATGAATTGAATGTAAAACAAGCTCCGCAAAAGCCTCTGCGGCAGGCAGCTGCCATTTTTTCTTTTTGAGTAACATATGAGAGTAAAGCGGATCAAGGGTTTCAGCATGATGAAGGATTTTCAGCTTGCCCGCCTCCACTTCTTCTTTCACTGTGATATAAGGCAAAACGGAAAATCCAAGCCCGCTCATAACCGTTTGTTTGATTGCTTCGATACTCCACAGCTCCATCGTTTGAAAACCGCTGATGTCATGCTTCACAAGGTATCGTTCAAACATCGACCGGTAACTGCAGCCCTCTTCATTTGTGATAAAGAATTGGCTGCTGTTTTCTTGTTTATAGTCATCAAAATGATCCGGCCCATCCATACTGCCCACAAGGACGATCTTTTCCTTGGTTAACGTGTAATGAACACATTTTTCGATATGAATGTCCGGATAGACCATTAATGCAATATCGACCCGTCCGCTTAACAAATCTACCTGATTTTGTCCGCATGTGCCGTTGCTTAAGATGATTTTGACATGAGGATATTTTAGTGAAAATTCTCTTATGATCGGTCCGAGTCTGGAAATGGTTAACGACTCAGGTGCCGCTACTTTCAACACACCCTTAACTACGTGAACGTTTTGCATATTCTTGATTTGTTCATGGGTTGATAGTAAATCCTCAGCTAAAGGGATCAATTCTCTTCCTAAAGCCGTCAGTCTTAAACGCCTTTTCTCGTACATGAATAACGCCCCTCCGATCTCCTGCTCCAGCGCTTGGACATGAGTGGTGATCGTGGATTGCGTATAGCCTAGCTTCGCCGCGGCGCCTGTATAGCTCCCCTTTTCTACGATGGTCTGAAACGTGATAAGATGTCTGATCTCCATACGATTTCTCCTTTTATGATCTATTGAAAAAAATGATAATGACTTTTTATATTTCAATTTTATTTATAGATATCATTATCATACAATAAAAACTGCCCCGTACGACATTAGTAAATGAAGGTGATGTTATGAGTATAATAGCTTTTCTTTCGTATGTGATTTTGACATCCATTACGCCTGGCCCGAGCAACATCTTAATGATGAATGAAGCGCGGCGGTTTGGCTTTATAGGGTCATGGCGTTTCAATAGCGGCATTTTGGCAGGTTTTGCAGTCCTTGGGATTCTAAGCGGTGTATTTACGATAGGACTATACAAATGGATTCCGGTTGCAGAGCCATACTTCAAAATAGCAGGTGCAGTCTATCTGCTTTATTTGGCATGGCAGGTCGGCATGTCCAAAAAAGCAAAGAAGGATTCTGAAGATGTGCATTCTTCTTTTCTATCAGGTTTTATTTTTCAGATAATCAATGTCAAAAGCATTCTGTTCTTCTTAACATTGATGAGTGCATTTATCCTTCCGTTCCAGCATTCAATGACATCGGTCATTCTTTATCTCACATTAGCCATCATTCTCGGCTGGCTGGCGCTGCTGCTATGGTCAGGATTCGGCTCTGTGTTCAAAAAACTCTTTGACAAATACGATAAAGCATTTCGCACTATTATGTGTTTGCTGCTTGTTTACTCTGCCGTCAGTATTTATCTGTAGCACCTGTAAATCTATCTTATAAAGCAGGTCATCTAGTGATTGTGATGATTTTCGTTATTTCGATTACCTAAAAGGAGGGAATTCATCTTGATCAAACGAATTGATCATCTGGTGTTGACTGTACAAAACCTTCAAGAAACGATCGACTTTTATACATCTGTTTTGGGAATGGAAGAAGAAACATTTGGCGCAGGCAGAAAAGTCTTGTGTTTTGGCAATCAAAAAATCAACTTGCATGAGGCCGGTCATGAATTCGAACCTAAAGCCAAGCACCCGCTCCCGGGATCTGGCGATTTATGTATGATCACGGATGAACCCATCAATAAAGTGATGGAGCATCTCAAGAAAACAAACGTCAATGTCGAGGAAGGCCCAATAAAAAGAACCGGTGCACTCGGCCCGATTCTATCTGTTTATATAAGAGACCCCGATCAGAACCTCATTGAGATTTCGGAGTATATTTAAATCCCCTCTAAACATACCAATTCATTTGGTATGTTTTTTCTTACTTCCATTAATCCCTATACCTTACCACATAGTTTTTATACAATTCTTCGTTATAAAGAATTTCTTCGCCATGTGAAGAGCAAATGAGCGTTGGTTTGATTTGATCTATGATTGAGCCGCTATCGATATTCTCATTTATATCAACACTGAATCTTCTTATAGGTGGGTGTAAATCCTCCTTACTTGTGATAAAAAGGTCGCCCGTTAATAGCGTACGATCGATTTTATGATAATACACGACATGCCCCGGCGAATGGCCAGGTGTTAAATAGTATTTCAGAGGCAGGTGAGCAAGCGTTTGCTCCGTCAGCGGCTGGACAATATGGGCTACCCCTGTGTTCTCCACTTCATTTTTGTTCGGATATGGCTCTTCCCCATTGATGTACTTTAGTTCTTTCTGGTGCGCAAAAATCGGAATATCAAATCTCTCTAACCATTTTGATGCACCTCCGATATGATCACTGTGGCCATGAGTAAGCAAGATGGCTTTTGGATCGCCGATCGCGAGTGCTGCCCTAATTTGAGCATCAGCAAAACGTTCTATTCCCGTATCAACAATATAAACATCATCACCATCTTTGATAAACCAAGTATGAACCGGGATACGAAGAGGCACATCAAGCTCAAATTCACATTGAAAGACATGTTCTGATAGCTGTCTCAAGTTCATCAAAACCACTCCCTTTGGAGATTTTTTGATAGTTTTTAAAGAAAACAGAAGTGAACGGACCAGGCAGATTATCTTGAAAATGGCCCCACACTCCAGCAGACTGGTATTCTTGAGGAGGAGACGCCGATTTTCGCCAGCATCAGCTCGACTTGTTAACATTGTCCATTAATAATCCCTTTTGTTCCCCTTCTTGACATATTCCCAATCACGTTCTATATTCTTCCTCACTCTATGAAGGAGTGCAGAAATGGTTTCCTTTTCCTCTGCAGTAAAACCGGACAAGGCCACTTCCGTGGAATGTTCTCCTTCTCTTCTTAACAATGGATATACCTTTTTCCCTTTCTCAGTCGGGAACAGTTTTTTTATTTTTTTATTTTGCTCATCCGGCAGTTTTTGAATAAATCCCTGCATTTCCAGCTTCTTAATGGCCCGCGCGGCCGTTGTCCGGTCCACTTTTATCATTTCCGCTAATTTTTCTTGAATAATTCCCGGATTTTCGTATATACGTACGAGATAGAGATACTGCCCTCTTGTTAAGTCCAAATCTTTAAATTCGATGTTGCTTATGGAATCCAACGCTCTTGCTATCATGCCGATCTCACGCAAAATATCATTCATTCCTAAAACCCCTCACGTATTTTTGTTGCAATTACAACAAAAATGTTTTACCCTTACTATTATAAGACCACATGCATGCTGTACAGTCCAGACTAATATCAGAAAAGGATTGATTCATAATGAATATAAAAAGAATAACAACTGAAGCTGATTTACATGAAGCTTTGAATATTAGAAAGACAGTTTTCATTGAGGAGCAACATGTATCGGAATCCGAAGAGTTCGATGAATTTGATACGCTCCAGGAACAATGCCAGCATGTCTTGGTATATTATGAGAATCAGCCTGTCGGCACGGGCCGTGTGCGCATCGTTGACCATACAGCAAAGCTGGAAAGAATCTGCATCCTAAAACCTTACCGTAAGTATGGATTGGGGAAAGTCATCGTAAGCGGGTTAGAAGAAATCATAAAAGAAAAAGGACTGACTGCATGTAAGCTGCATGGTCAAACACAAGCAACAGACTTTTATAAAAAACTGGGCTACCAGATTTCTTCACAGGAATTTATGGAAGACGGCATCCCTCACGTCCTGATGACAAAAGAAATATCGCGGATTTAACATGAAATATATTTTTTACGGATTAGGTATACTCATATTAAGTTTGGGCATTTCCTTAACCATACAATCAGGACTGGGCACATCACCCTTCGATGCCCTTTTGGTTGGTCTGTCAAAAGAAGTCGGACTTACCGTAGGAAGCTGGGAGGTCCTTATTTCTGTGATCCTCTTAATCTGCAACGCTATATTAACGAGAAAAAAACCTCTTTTGCTGGGCTTGATTACAGCATTCATTACTGGAATAGGCATTGACCTATGGTTGTTTGTTGTAAAAAACACCCTCTATCTAAACGCGTTGTTAAGCAAACTGATTTGTTTCGGAATTGGTTTGGTGCTCATCGGTCTTGGAACAGCCATCTATCTTCAGACGAAATTCGCATCAACACCCATCGATCATTTAACACTTATTATCCGAGATCTCTCCAAAAGAACAATCTTGTTTTCAAGAACATTGGTATACGCTCTTTTCTTAGTATTAGCCATCGTCTTTAAAGGCCCTATCGGCATCGGAACCCTATTAACCGTCTGTTTAGGAGGAATGCTCCTTCACGTTTTTATGCCTATTGTGGAAAAACAATTCTTATCAAAGAATAGAAGGGGTTAAAAAACCTCTTCTTTGAAAAAACGAAACGCAAAACAAGCTACGTTTCGTTCAATAATTTTATGATAAATTAAAATTTATAGTACCAAAAAATCGCAATTTCATTTGCTGTTGGAAGATTGGAATAAAGCATCGTATCAACTGCACCTATTATAAATTGATGTTTGGCATAAAAATGACAAGCTGAAACATTAATATCTTGTGTTTCAAGCATAAGGCCACAAAATTTATTCTCCTTTGCCCACTCAATCGCTTTATGTAATAATGCTGTTCCAACGCCTTTTTTTCTATAGTCTTTTGCAACGGCAATGTCCTCTATTAGTGCATACCCATTCCAGTTAGAACGAATCTTAATCCGGCCGATGCAGTTGTTTTCAAGATAATATAAAAAAACCGCTTTTCCCTCTTCTTCAACATAACTAACATCCATTTCATCATCTTCATATTGTTTAAAATAAGGTTTAGAAAATCGTTCCTCAGTATATGTCCAAACACCGTTTTCAAAAGCAGGTATCATTCTCCCAAAAACAACGAAAGGTTCATTTGGTTTATTGAAATCTTTCATATTCAATTGAGTCATTTTCTTGATCATATCAATCCCCTCCTAAACGAGATTATATTAGCATACTCGTTTCTATCAATAACAGCTTCCAAAAGGGCACTCTTTAAAAGAACAGCATCCATTACCTTTTATATATAGCGTTTTTTCTATTTCACTGTCTTAATGGGGTATTTCAACAGAGGCTTGTGGTACAGTAAAAAGGAATAGATGATCCCGTGCCTACTAACAATAATAGATTCATCAATATGAAAAAGTATACTTCCTTCAACCCGCCCAATCTTGTTGAAAGGTACCCGTGGGGATTAGAAGCATTAGATATAACTCTGCCATTGGTGACATGTCCAAAATACTACCTAAGATCCGTTGACCTTTGTTTTTTCTATGAAAGAATGAGAGCGAATAAAGGAGTGATTGAGTATGTTAACAAGAGAAGATATCTTTAAACACGTCAAAGAAAAATACGGTACATCGCCTGATTACCCGTGGGAGAAATACCCAAACTATGCTTCTTTGAGACATACATCAAACAAAAAATGGTACGGTCTTATCATGAATGTTCTCCCAGAAAAATTAGGCTTGGATGGTCATGGCGAAATAGATATTCTAAATCTAAAATGTCCCCCTGAAATAAGTGATAGCTTAAGAAACGAGGAAAATATCTTACCCGGATATCATATGGATAAGGAACATTGGATTTCAATTGTTTTAGAACGGACAGATCCAGAAGGCGAAATCTATAACTTAATCGAGCAGAGCTTTCATTTAACCAAGTGAAGATAAAGAGTGTTCCTGCTAATCAAGCTGCGAAGAGTAGTGGGCACTTTCATTTTAGGATACTGTTCTTCACTCTGTCCACAAATGCAACTTAGTTCATCTAGTGCGAGAGTGGGAGAAGAATTTCAACCAACTTCTTATGGAAAAGGATGAATAGTTATGACAAATAACTTAAAACAGAGAAGAATCATTTTAGATTTAGCAGTTACTTTAGATGGTTTTATTGAAGGTAAAAATGGAGAAGTTGATTGGTGCATTATGGACCCTGATATGGGGTTTACTGATTTTTTAAATCAAATTGATACTATTTTATATGGTAGAAAAAGCTACGATATATGGGGACAATATATTCCAAAAAATGAAGACCCTGATACAGAAAAGGAACTTTGGAAATTGGTTCATAGTAAAAAGAAATATGTTTTTTCCAGAACACAAAATGAGATTGATAATCAAGCCATATTTATAAATGATAATATCCTTGAAGAAGTAAATAAATTGAAGGAAAATCCTGGTAAAGACATCTGGCTATATGGTGGAGCGAGTCTCATTACAACTTTTATAAATTTGGGGCTTGTTGACGAATTTAGATTATCTATTCACCCTGTTGTTTTGGGAGAAGGAAAACCGTTGTTTATTGATGTAAAACAGAGGATAAATTTAAAAATGGTGAATACAAGAACATTTTCCTCTGGCGTTGTGCAAATCGTTTATCATTGGAATGGCTAAAAAAATATTTCCCTCCAAAATATACATTGTAAGGTAACACTCGACAGTTATTTTTCTTATTGAATTAAAGGGGAATCCAATGGGTTCCCCTTAATACTATTGAATTATCAACATCAAATTTCAACAGAGCCAAAAATATCCATTCTCTTGTATTAAAAGAAAAGAAGACTGAAAAGGACAAATTAACTTAATTAAACATTATAGTATATTTTATTCTCCCTCTTTTAAGTAACTCAGCTAAGTTCTGTATTTATAAAAAAACGAAACGCGAAAACAAGCCTGTCCTCGTATCTAGTGGGTATAGCTAACGATGCCTAATCTAAAGAACATGCCATTCGTGGCCTAGGATAATCAACTCGTGCGGAACTCCATTAACAGAAGCCATTTTAAACGATAATACCATTTGTTCTAATAATACAGTTTACCTTTTATGTTATTCATTTTCTAAAACCTGTAATCCGTACCCAAGCGGTAGCAGGTTTTTTTTATTTGCTTGACTTAGAGTTAACTCTAAGTTGTAAACTAACTTTAATCAAAAGAGAGGGATGATGTTTGTTGTATTCCATTAGTAAAGCTGCTGAGAAGACTAGTATTAGCTCGTATACATTAAGATATTACGAAAAGATTGGGTTACTTCCACCACCAAAACGAAAAAACAGTGGAAGGCGTTTTTATACTGAAACTGATATTCAGTTCATGACATTCCTTAAAAGTTTAAAGGAAACAGGTATGTCTTTGGAGGATATTAATGAGTTTGTCAAAGACGGCTGCATTTTGGAAAAAATCAATTCAGATGTTAAATCAGCACAACTCTCCCCATCTATAAATAAACGTATTGAGATTTTAACCAAGCACTTAGAGAAAATGGAGATTAAAAAAAGGGAGCTGGAAGAAGTAATTTCTACTACAAAAGGAAAACTGGATACATATTATTCAATTTTGAAAGAGGAAGTGGAAAACAAATGAAACATTTAAATATATATCTGATGTTAATTGGCTTCTCTATTTTTACAGGAGCTACTTTTAATCTTGCAAAATATACGGTTGGATATTTTTCACCATCGTCTTCTGCGGCATGGCGTTTCGGTTTAGCTGCTGCGGTGATGCTCCTCATTTTGATTTTTACTGAAGGTATAAAGAAGAGTCAATTACGGAAAAACGCCGTTTCATACATTGTTCTAGGGATTGTGGGAATATTTGGATTTAATGTATTATTTTTTGTTGGTTTAAAATATACGTCTCCCGTTAACGGGGCATTAATAATGGGGTTGAATCCTTTATTAACAGCAATTCTCGCTCGAATTATCTTAAAGGACAAAATGACAAAAAAACAAGTGCTCGGCATATTCTTTGCATTCATCGGTGTATTGCTAGTCATTACACAAGGTTCTATCGAAACCATTAAAACCTTATCAATTTCAGGGGGAGATTTAATAATCTTTACAGGTAACGTTTGTTGGGCACTTTACGGTGTACTTGGACGACGGTTTGTAAAAGATGGCACTCCGCTATCTACAACCACTTATACGATGGTTATCGGTGCTGTTAGTTTAATAGTAGTTTCATTATTTACATCCAAACCTGTTTCTTTATCGAACATCCCGATTGGAGTTTGGGGGGCAATTGCCTTTATGGCTTTCTTTACAAGTGTTTTGGGTTACCTATGGTGGAATCAGGGGATTAAAGAGATTGGGGCAAGTAAAACATCTTTATTTTTCAACCTTGTTCCCGTTGTAACGATGATTATTTCATTTGCCGTTGGAACACCAATAAAGATATTTCAAGTTATTGGGGCTGTGTTAGTTATATTAGGCGTTTTAACCGCTTCGGGGGTAATACGTATACCTCAGTACAATACTAGAACAGTCAGCTATATAAAGAAATAGGGATTATTTTTGAGAAAGTGTGTTAAGTTAAATATACACTAATTATAGAAAGAAGGTGATCCCATGCCAAACAAAAGTAAACCCAATAGACTAATCGCTGAGAAGTCTCCTTACTTACTCCAACACGCCCACAACCCTGTGGACTGGTTCCCTTGGGGAGAAGAAGCATTTGAAAAAGCAACACGCGAAAACAAGCCGGTTCTGGTCAGCATCGGTTATTCGACTTGTCATTGGTGCCACGTTATGGCCCACGAATGCTTTGAAGACGAAGAAATCGCGCGTCTTCTCAATGAACGGTTTGTGGCGATTAAAGTCGACCGGGAAGAGCGGCCTGATGTGGATTCTGTTTATATGAGAATCTGCCAGCTGATGACCGGGCAGGGCGGCTGGCCGCTGAATGTATTTATTACGCCTGATCAAAAGCCGTTTTACGCGGGTACATATTTTCCAAAGACGAGCAAATTCAATCGTCCCGGTTTTGTTGATGTGCTTGAGCATCTGTCTGAGACGTTTGCGAACGACCGCGAGCATGTCGAGGATATTGCGGAGAACGCCGCTAAACATTTGCAGACCAAAACAGCCGCCAAATCAGGCGAAGGCCTTAGCGAGTCAGCGATTCACCGGACATTCCAGCAGCTTGCCAGCGGGTTTGATACGATCTATGGCGGTTTCGGGCAGGCACCGAAATTTCCGATGCCCCATATGCTGATGTATTTGCTTCGTTATCATCACAATACGGGGCAGGAGAACGCTCTATACAACGTGACGAAAACGCTGGACAGCATGGCGAATGGCGGCATTTACGATCATATCGGCTATGGGTTCGCCCGCTATTCGACCGATGACGAGTGGCTCGTTCCCCACTTTGAAAAAATGCTGTACGACAATGCGCTACTGCTGACCTCTTATACAGAAGCCTATCAGGTCACGCAAAACAGCCGTTACAAAGAGATTTGTGAGCAGATCATTACGTTCATTCAGAGGGAAATGACTCATGAAGACGGAAGCTTTTTCTCTGCTTTAGACGCGGATACAGAAGGAGAAGAAGGAAAGTACTACGTGTGGTCAAAGGAAGAGATTCTGAAAACGCTCGGGGACGATCTCGGAATGCTGTATTGCCAAGTGTATGACATCACTGAAGAAGGAAACTTTGAAGGCAAAAATATTCCGAACCTCATTCACACAAAGCGAGAACAAATCAAAGAGGATGCCGGGATAACCGAAAAAGAGCTCAGTCTCAAACTCGAAGACGCAAGACAGCAGCTCTTGAAGACACGCGAGGAAAGAACCTATCCGCATGTCGATGATAAAGTGCTGACCTCATGGAACGCGCTGATGATCGCGGGTCTAGCGAAAGCGGCAAAGGTATACCAGGAGCCGAAATATCTCATTCTAGCGAAAGACGCCATCACATTTATTGAAAACAAATTAATCATCGACGGCCGTGTGATGGTCCGATATCGTGATGGCGAAGTGAAAAACAAAGGCTTTATCGACGATTACGCTTTTCTCCTATGGGCTTATCTGGATCTCTATGAAGCTTCGTTTGATCTATCTTATTTACAAAAAGCGAAGAAACTGACAGACGATATGATCGGCTTATTTTGGGATGAGGAGCATGGCGGATTCTACTTCACCGGACACGATGCAGAAGCCTTAATCGTACGGGAAAAAGAAGTGTACGACGGCGCCGTGCCTTCCGGAAACAGTGTGGCAGCAGTTCAGCTGCTGCGTCTTGGACAAGTCACAGGCGACTTATCACTGATCGAAAAAGCGGAAACGATGTTTTCCGTGTTCAAGCCAGACATAGAAGCGTATCCGAGCGGCCATGCTTTCTTTATGCAAAGTGTGTTAAGGCATCTGATGCCTAAAAAAGAAATCGTGATTTTTGGCAGCGCAGACGATCCAGCCAGAAAACAAATTATAGCGGAGCTTCAAAAAGCCTTTAAGCCTAACGACTCCATTCTGGTAGCAGAGCATCCTGATCAATGCAAAGACATTGCGCCATTCGCGGCAGACTACCGCATCATAGACGGCAAAACAACCGTTTATATTTGTGAAAACTTCGCCTGCCAACAGCCGACAACAAATATTGAAGAAGCGATCCACACATTAATAAGCAGCAGGGATTAAGACCCTTGCTGCTTACTTTTTGATTTCTTATGGTACCATAAAGCGATCCCCGCAAACACAAGATTGACCGCTATCGTAAAGAAAGCCTCCCACATCGGGTTCCCCCGCGTAACCGTAAAGAGAGAAGGAATTCCTCCATACACACTGTTTTTTTCTGTAATAAACATACACAAAAACATATTATTCGCGGCATGGGCGCCAAGTGATATTTCGATGCTTCCTGTTTTAATCGTGTAATAGGTCCACACAAACCCAAATGTTAAATACTCAATTCCTGCCCAGACAGCGCCGTTGTTCATTTCTGGATTCGCAAAATGCAATACGCCAAACAATCCTCCAACAATCAGTGTCAAAAATAGAGGATTTTTCGTCAATCTCCCGAAAGCTTGAAGCAAAAATCCCCTGAAAAACAGTTCCTCAGCTGATGTCTGAATCGGAACCAAAATGAGGGCAGCCGCTAGCAGCCAGATAAATCGTGATGTATCAAAGGCTTGCATTGAATAATTGTCTGGATGAATCACAAAATCAATCAATTGTACGGCGATCATCAGCAAGAAATAAGCAATAAAACCAAAGGAAATTCTCCGCCAATTCATCTTTGAATTTGGTGTAATCACAGTTCGGAAAGGCCGCTTCAAAATAAAGCGTACAGCCAGCCAAACTCCCGGAATGGCGAATAAATAAATCACATGGGACAAATAAAGATCTACGAGGGGATCACTCAGCACAGCTTCATCCAAATCAAACGTGATATTGGGATTCACAATAACCGTGAACAGTATAGCGAAAAGGTAAGCTATATTCCCGAATACATATAGCCCTACCATCACCAAAAAAGCGAAAAAATATCTCCACAACGTATTGTTTCCTTCTATAGGACGGATAAATGAATTCATTCCTTCTATGTCTCTTCCTTTCAATGAGAATATTACTATATATTTGCATAAATTGGTCTATGAATCTACTGTTTTGGAAATCTTTTAAGCAAAATTAAAATATAAAGTGTGAATTTAGTTCTTCCATCTAGTGATTTGAACTCTGTTGCCAATGAACCAAGATACTTATAATAGTCCCAAGAGGGGAATTTTCAGTCTTTTCTTACTACTAAAAAGGGGGTTTTTTATGAATACGATCTTCAAACAAAAGAATACACATCCTTTCTCAAACGCAGCGAATCGTTTAGACCGCCTTCCGATTTCACGCGTTCATTTCCAAGTGTTAACCGCTCTCGGCATTGTTTATTTCTTTGATCTCGCAGATTTATTTACCCTCAGCAATGTAGCGCCGGCGCTGATCGAGCATTGGGGCATCCCGCTTTCAACTATTGCTAACGTAACGGCTGCTTCGTTTTTAGGCATGTTTTTAGGCGCTTCACTGGGCGGACGGCTGTCCGATCGAATCGGCCGCAAAAAAGCCTTAAATCTATTTGTCTTTGTTTTCTCAATCGCATCGCTATGCAATGCTGCGGCATGGGACATTCCATCTTTAATGACATTCCGTTTTCTCACCGGATTTGGCGTTGCAGCCGCCATGGTCATTACGAATAGCTATTTGGCGGAATTTTTCCCTTCAAGTGTACGTGGAAAATATATTTCTTTTTGTGCCATGATTGGATTGATTGGGGTCCCGATCACCAACATTGTGTCTGCCTTTGTCATTCCTCTTGGTTCATGGGGATGGAGGCTAGTATTTGTATGGGGTGCCGTCGGCCTTATTTATTTTTTCTTCATCCGCCGTCTGGAAGAGTCACCTCGCTGGCACGAAAATCGCGGGGAATATGCGAAAGCCGATGCGATCCTCACCCGAATTGAAGAACAGGTTGAAAAGGAGAAAGGCCCGCTTCCGGCAGCATCCCAGCCTAAAGTAAGCGAAACTGTTAAGCAGCATGCAGGTTACGCAGGCTTATTGAAAGGCAGAAACCTCAAAATCACCATCGTATTATCTGCTGTATGGATTTTTGAAACGTTTGGGTTTTACGGATTTGCTTCATGGGTTCCAAGCCTGCTAAAAAGCAATGGCGTCACCATGGAAAATACATTATGGTATAACGTATTGCATTCCGTCGGCGCTCCACTTGGCGCACTGCTCGGCTCCATGATTTCCGAAAGATTTCAAAGAAAATGGATTTTAGCTGCGAGTGCGTTTCTGACGGCCATCGCCGGGCTCTTATATGGTATGACTTTTATTCCCATCATGATCATTGTATTTGGTTTTATCGTGAATATCACAGAACGGGTCTTTACCTCGAACTTATACGCCTATACATCTGAACCTTATCCGACTGAATACCGCTCGTCTGGCAGCGGTTTAGCCTATGGTCTTGGCCGTTTTTCAAACATTTTTGGCTCATTGCTTGTCGGATTTATTGCCGTTCAGCTCGGCTATATCAGCGTCTTCTTATTTATTGGGGGCTGCTGGCTCGCGTGCTCCTTGCTGTTAATCTTCTTCGGTCCTAATACGAATGCAAAACAGATTTAAAAAAGTCAGTGCGGATCTGCCGCACTGATCTCATTACAATTGCTTCAAAGTCCTTGCGGGGTTTCCGCCTACAACAGTATTAGCGGGTACATCCTTAGTGACAACAGATCCAGACGCAATCACTGCGTTATCACCGATTGTCACTCCCGGGTTAATCACCGCCCGGCCTCCAATCCAAACTTGATCTCCAATTGTCACAGGCTTACCGAACTCCTTCCCGGATTTCCTTTCGATCGGATCAAGAGGATGACTGGCCGTGTAGATATGTACACCTGGCGCAATCAAACAATGACGGCCGATACGCACCTCACACACATCTAAAATGACACAGTCAAAATTAACAAATGTATGATCTCCGATATGAATGTGATAGCCATAATCACAGCGGAATGTCGGCAAAATCGTGACTTGATCCCCAACCGAACCGAGCAGCTCCTTCAAAAGCTCCGTCCGCACTGCATCATCTTCCGGTGTTTCGTTATATTGTCTAATCAGCTGTCTCGCATGCTTGCGTTCTAGTAATAGTTGTTGATCTTCCGAATTGTATAATTCTCCGGCTGCCATTTTTTCTTTTTCTGTCCTCAGCATGTAAGTCACTCCATGTCAGATTGTAATCTCGATCAAATTTCCTTCATCATCCTCAATCACACTTTCATAGTAGCCGTCTCCTGTTGTCCTCGGGCCGTTTACTACTGCGAAACCATCCGCCTTCAATCGATCAGTCAGTTCGTCAACTTTCTCCCGGCTCCCAACGGAAAAGGCTATATGTGCCCAGCCTGTCATTGTTTGTGAGGGCGGATCGGTCACATTCCCTTTTTTCATAATTTCCAGCCTTGCTCCGGAATCAAACGTAATAAAATAAGACTTAAAATCTTTTTTCTCATTATGATACAAATCATTCGCTTCGCCATTAAAATACGATTCATAAAAAGACTTCATTCGCTCTAAATCATTGACCCAGACCGCTGTATGTTCAATCTGCATTTCTTCCTCCTCCTTCGCCTTCAATGAAGTTATAAGGTATGAAATGCATTTCAGTTCAAGCTTTTTTCTTAAATTTATGCTGAATTTTGATATCAGCGGGTTCATCCTGCAAAAATAGAGAAAATGCTGCGATGCCGAGCTGCTCAAGATTCAAATCAAGCGACGGAAAACCAAGAACACGGCTGATAGAAGTATTTCCCTCGCCTATGATTTCAACATCCCAATTATTCTTTTTGGCAAAGAGATGAATTCCAGCTGCCACTTCATCACTATTTGCATAAATAGCAGTCGGAACCCGCCCGCTCATATAAAAATGTTCAGCTGCCAGCTCACCATCATTCATATCGTTGCATCCGGACAGCATATGGCGGTCTTCCAACCTTCCGCAGACAGCTTTATAGGCCGCAGCTTTATCAGCCGTGCTCGGGCTCCTATAAGCTTCTCTGACACACGTAAAAGCAATATTCTCATGCCCGCGGCTCTTTAAATAGCGAAAGCTCTCTGCATAAGCAGCTTTTCTGTCATTAAAAGCACAAGGAACATCAATGTCTCCGGTATCCTCACAAGCGATGACCGGCCCATATTCCTGATAAGCTAAAATGCTGTCCCAATGATTGGCGCGGGAAGTAATGATGAGACCGTCTATTTTCTTCGTTCTTAACAGCTCTAAATATTTGATTTCAATATCGGGGTTATAATTGGTGGGGAGAAGGGTCGTTGCATACTCATGCTGAAAAGCCGCTTTGGTGATTCCGTTAACGATTTTATCAAAGCAGGGATGATCGCTATAAGGCAGAATCACACCGACTGTATGGGTTTTCCCGCGAATGAGATCGATTGCGGTTCGATTTGGTGTATAATCCAATTCCTTCATGACTTGATGAACAAGCTTTCTCTTTTCTTCAGATACATACGGATGATGATTCAATACACGCGAGACAGTCGAAACAGATACATTTGCCAGTCTTGCGATCTCTTTTATATTTGCCATCTCTTTCTCCTTTTCATATAAAAAAAAAGCAGTAAGTGTAAAATCCTTACTGCTATCTCATCATATATTGATGATAAGTTCAACAGGACAATGGTCGGAACCCATGACCTCCGCTGATATGCTGGCATCTTCAATCTGTTCCTTAAGGCTTTCAGAAACAACAAAATAATCAATGCGCCATCCAATATTTCTGTCCCGGGCACCGGCACGATACAACCACCAAGAATAAGCGCCTTCAAGATCAGGATAAACATGACGGAAAGAGTCAACAAAGCCAGCTTCTAAGAAACGAGTGAATGCCTCTCTTTCTTGATCTGAAAATCCAGCGTTATTCCGGTTCGCCTTTGGATTTTTCAAATCAATCTCCTGATGGGCTACATTCAAATCACCGCATAAAATCACTGGTTTTTTCTGATCCAATTCAAGAATATAAGACAGTAAAGCCTCTTCCCATTGCATGCGGTAATCAATCCGCTCTAATCCCCTTCTGGAATTGGGCGTGTAAACAGTCATCACAAACACGTTTTCAAATTCCAGCGTAATCACTCTGCCTTCTTGGTCATGCTCTTCTACTCCGATACCGTAGATGACCTGCAGCGGTTCTTGCTTAGAAAAAACAGCTGTGCCGGAATATCCTTTTTTCACTGCATAATTCCAGTACACATGATAGCCTTCAGGCTGGAGATCAACCTGGCCGTCCTGTATCTTCGTTTCCTGAAGACATATAATATCTGCATCCTCTTCTTTCAAATAAGAGAGGAAATCCATTTTTCTCATCACAGCCCGCAGGCCGTTTACATTCCATGAAATCAACTTCATGTTTCATCCTCCCCCCTATAAAAAAGAGCAAGAACCCGAAGGTCCTTGCTCTTTACGTATCAGCTTACTCACCGCTTACGTATGGAAGTAAAGCCATTTGACGTGCGCGTTTGATCGCTGCAGTCAATTTACGTTGGTATTTAGCGTTTGTTCCAGTTACACGACGTGGTAAAATTTTACCGCGCTCAGAAACAAACTTTTTAAGAAGATCTACATCTTTGTAGTCGATGTGCGTGATACCGTTAGAAGTGAAATAACACACTTTACGGCGTTTCGCACGACCGCCTCTGCGTCCTCCTGCCATTGTCATTTCCCTCCTTTCTTTTTCATTTTAGGCGATAATCACATTAGAATGGAAGATCATCATCCGAGATGTCAATCGGTTTGCCGTCGTTGGCAAATGGGTCATCATTAAAGCTGTTCCCCTGATTGCGTCTCTGGTTGTTTTGATTTCCCCCAAATGGATTATCATTTTGGCCTCCGCCAAAGTACTGGCCTCCGCCGCTGTTTCCTTCGTTGTATCCACCTGAACCAGAACCGCCGCCGTTTTTCGGCTCAAGAAATTGAACACTTTCAGCTTGGACCTCTGTCACGAAGACACGCTGTCCTTGCTGGTTTTCATAGTTTCTTGTTTGTAAACGGCCATCTACGCCTGCAAGGCTTCCTTTTTTCAAGAAGTTTGCAACGTTTTCGGCTTGTCTTCTCCAAGTGACACAATTAATGAAATCGGCCTCACGTTCTCCGGACTGGTTCGTAAATGTACGATTCACAGCAAGAGTAAACGTAGCAACAGCCGCACCGTTTGGCGTATAACGAAGCTCTGGGTCTTTTGTCAGTCTTCCGACTAATACAACTCGGTTAAGCATAAGAAAGACCACCTTTTACCATTATATATTTCAAAATTGTTTATTCTTCTTCTTTAACAACAATGTGGCGAATGATATCGTCACTGATCTTAGCTAGACGGTCAAATTCTTGAACTGCCGCAGCGTCAGCTTGAACGTTTAAGATTTGGTAGAAACCGTCGCGGAAATCATTGATTTCGTAAGCAAGACGACGTTTACCCCAATCCTTTGTTCCAGTGATCTCCGCACCGTTAGAAGTCAGAACGTTGTTGAAACGCTCGATAACTGCTTTTTTAGACTCTTCGTCAATGTTTGGGCGGATAATGTACATAACTTCGTACTTTCTCATCTGTTTGCACCTCCTTTTGGACTAAGCGGCCCATAATGGGCAAGGAGCAATAATTCTATTACTCACAATTTTATATTATACCAAAGCTCTTGTCCCTTTACAACTGCATCCTATACATTAAATCGGAAATGAATAACATCTCCGTCTTTAACCACATACTCTTTTCCTTCAAGGCGGACTTTTCCTGCCTCTTTAGCTCCTGCCATGCCGCCGCCCGCAAGAAGATCCTCATAAGCAACTGTCTCAGCACGAATGAAGCCCCGCTCAAAGTCACTATGAATAATTCCTGCACACTCAGGGGCTTTCATGCCTTTTTTGAATGTCCAAGCTCTGACTTCCTGTTCTCCGGCTGTGAAATATGTTGCGAGGCCGAGAAGAGAGTAAGACGCTTTGATCAGCTGATCAAGACCTGATTCTTGAATGCCCAGCTCTTCCAAGAACATTTGCTTTTCTTCGCCTTCAAGCTCAGCGATTTCAGATTCGATTTTTGCACACACAACGATAACTTCTGCGTTTTCGCCGGCAGCGTACTCGCGAATCTTCGCTACATTTTCATTGCCAGATGGATCAGCAACTTCATCTTCACTTACGTTGGCCACGTACAAAATAGGCTTCGAAGTCAGTAAATGGAGCTGCTTCACAAGCTTTTGCTGCTCTTCAGTGAATTCTACAGATCGAGCAGGCTTTTCACTCTCGAACGCTTCTTTCAGTTTAGATAAAATCTCAAACTCAAATACAGCGTCTTTATCTTTTTGCTTCGCAAGCTTGCTGACGCGTGTAATCCGCTTTTCAACCGTTTCCATATCAGCGAGGATCAGCTCAAGGTTGATCGTTTCAATGTCATCAATCGGATCAACCTTTCCGGAAACGTGTGTAATGTTGTCATCGGAAAAAGCACGGACAACGTGGCAAATCGCGTCAACTTGGCGAATATGAGATAGGAACTTGTTGCCGAGTCCTTCTCCTTTAGATGCGCCCTTTACAATCCCTGCAATATCAGTGAATTCAAAAGCAGTCGGCACAGTCTTCTTCGGGTTGACCAGCTCAGTCAGCTTTTGCAGACGATCATCCGGCACCTCTACAATTCCCACGTTCGGATCAATTGTACAGAACGGGTAGTTGGCTGATTCGGCACCGGCCTGTGTAATTGCGTTAAATAGTGTTGATTTTCCGACGTTCGGCAAACCAACAATTCCAGCTGTTAAAGCCATTCTTTCATCTCCTCTATATAAAACCGTCATTGTATGAGCGTATTTTGAACCTAGAGCAATTATAAGGAGGTTCACTGGAAAAGACAAGCTGACAAAAAAGCATTTTCAGCCTGCCAATCCCTTTGATTATGCTTTTTTCAAGCCTACTAAACAGTCAAAAAGCGTACTTCCCATTCCATTATCAGAATTTGTATCATTTGTCAGTGCATTGACTGACCCTCCAAAAGCCGCCCACATGCCTTCATCTATATTAATCGTCTTCGCATGAGCCTGCTTCATCACTTTCACCTTGCCCTTCAAGCTTCCGCGGTCATTAAAGATGACAACTTCGTCTCCATCCTGAAGATCCTGCCCAGCCGCTATATCTGGAGAAATATCGACCTGAACGTGCTGAAGCTTTTCAATAAACGGCACATGCTGTGAATGATTGGAACGCTGCGGATGAATGGATAAGAGCGTATAAGGATACTTTCCAGCTAACTCCTCATTATGGAAAACAGATTCTTCGGGCACATTTAATTGAAGCGAGCCGCTAAATCCTTTTTGCTCAGCTAGCGACGAAGTAAATTCAAATTTTCCACTCGGCGTCAAAAACTGATAATCATCCCACGGCACCGATTTTACTGGAAGAGGGAGGTGGCCTTTTTCTTTTAAACGCTCAAGTGTCACATCCTCTGCTTCCAATGAAGAAAGCCCCATCTCTAAAAATTCTTGAGTGCTGTATTCAAACAGCTCGCCAAACCCAAGACGTTTTGCAAGCTCTGACCAGATCCAGCTGTCCGACTTCGCTTCACCCTGCGGCTCCACAAGCTTCTTCCCGTACTGAACATAATGATGATACATACTGGAATAGTAGATATCTTCTTCTTCAAAAACAGTGGCAGTCGGCAAAACATAATCACACAGCTTTGCGGTATCCGTCATAATGGAATCAATCGCGACCGTCATTGGAACCTTTTCAAAAGCTTGTCTCACCTTATTTGTATTCGGCACCTGAGTCAGCGGATTTCCGCACGTCACAATAATCATCTCAATCGCAGGATCAGCAGCGGTCAACACTTCTTCAGCCTGTGTCATCATTGAAAAAGAACGGGATGTTGTTTTTAATTCCGGCAGCGTCAGCTTTGTTTTTGCAAAGCTCTCACCAATCTGGACATTTCCGAAATTCGCGCCGCCGCCCTTAATTCCGACATTTCCGCCTGCCGCAACAAGTGCATCAATCCAACGAATCGTTCCCCCGCCGTTTTTATATCGCTGCATGCCAAGCCCCATAAAAGTAGACACCGGACCATCAGCATACAAACCGGCCAAATACTCCAGCTCCTCCATAGAAGTTTCTGTTTTCACAATAAACTCTTCCAGAGAAACGGTCTTCAAAAGCTCTTTCACATCGTCAAAACCGACAGAATGCTCAGAAATAAACGTTTCATCCGTTCTTCCCGTCTCAATCAGAACCTTCAAAACGGCTGCCGCAAGCCAGCCGTCCATTCCAGGCTTTACAGAGATATAGCGGTCGGCAAGCTTAGCAGTCGGATTGAATATCGGATCAATTACCGTAATCGTGACGCCCTTCTTTTTCACCTGCTGCAAGTGATGATATAAGTGCATATTTGTTCTGGATACATTTCTTCCCCACACAACAACATGCTTGCTGTTGTAAATATCAAGCGGGCCGTGCCCGTACGAACGGCCAAAATCCCAGCTTTGCGCCTCGATTCCGGAGCCCCAGCATATGCTTCCGACGATTTCAGTCACGCCGCCATATCCATTAAAAAAACGCTGATCAAGCGCTTTTAACAGACCGTTATTCGCATAATCATGGCTGTGCAAAACAGCAGTCGTCTCAGACGTTTCCTTGATTGCCCGAAGTTTGTCGGCAATTTCATCAAGTGCCTGCTCCCAAGAAATCCGCACAAACTCGCCATTTTGTTTTTTCATCGGATAGCGAAGCCGATCAGGCGAATTTGTTTTTGTCTCAAGCATTCTGCCGCGGCCGCAGATTTTGCCTTCCGTAATCGGATGGTTGGGATCTCCGTCCACTTTTGTTACCTTTCCATCATCAACAGTCACCAAAAAGCCGCAGCTGTCCCAACAATTCAGCGGACATGCCGACTGATGCACTTTGCTCATCGCCGTCTTCTCCTTACCTTCTATATGAAAAAGCATGAGTGTCGGCCTATTTATGAAGTAGGCTCCTCATGCTTGACTAGTACTTTTTTTAGTTTTCTTTCAAATTCTCTTCTCGGAATCATAACACTGTGAGAGCATCCCTCACACTTAATTCGAATATCCATTCCCATGCGTATAATTTTCCAGCTGTTCGCTCCGCATGGATGCGGTTTTTTCATTTCTACGATATCATTCAGGCCAAAGTCTTTATCCGCCAAGACCCTTCACCTCTTTTCCTAAACTGCTGTATCTATTGTACAAAAAAACTGATCATAAGAGCAATCAAGATACCCGAAAAGAATTCCATCCTCTTATTTCCATTTACTCAAAATAGGATATAAGAGCAGACAAACTAACAAATACAAATTGAGCATCCCATATATCGGATACAAGAACGCGATCAAATCAGAAAATCCGAAAGAAGTAAAAGGTACCATTAACACTAACAAAATCAACACAATCATCCATCTCGGCATGTGAATAAACGCCATCAGCCGGCTGGACAGCCCCAGCAAACCAGCTACCGTCGTCGTGTAAATCGCCAGGCACAGCACCGCCGTCATACATAAAAAAAGGAAATAAGGCGCACCCTCCAGAACGGCAAACAGCGGTATTTCAAACTGAGAAAGGGAGCCCGCCAGCTCCACCAACGTTTCATTATAAACAAATGAGATCACGCCAAAAATAAGCCCGCTTGCCACACTTGCAATTTTTGCTTCGCCGAGCCCTTTCATCTCTTTCCCAACAGAGGATAAAATCGCAACAACTGAAAGGATGTTTAAAGAGGTAAACGTAATGCTCGCAGGCCAGTTATACTGCTGGGACAAATCAATCGTCCACGTATGGTGATGTGTGCTCTGAAAGGAGATCAGCGCATATAAAAGCCCCGCTACTAACACAGGAATCAAAATACTATTTATAGATAATATTCCTTTCACATCCCACAAAAACAAACACACTGTCACGATGCAAATCAGCGCGATTCCCCACCAGAAAGGAAGCTTGTACATTTGCAGGGTCACACCGCCTCCGGCAATCATCACCATAGTCGTCGAAAACAAATAAAAAATGATGAGGACATCATAAATTTTCGCCAGCCATGGCCCCATTAAATGCTCCAGAACCGGCAGAAAATGAGTGGATTGAACTTTAAAACTAATTTTCATCACAATATAAGACGAGAAAATGAACATAATTGTAAACAGCACAATAGCAAGTCCGCTTTCCGCCCCAAAAAACTGCCATATCTCCTGACCGCTCGCATATCCGGCCCCGATCAGGCTCCCTAATATGAGCAGCATCCACTTCATTCCGGCTCTCCACAACACTATCACCTCATAGACAAAGTTCAGCTTGTTCCCGTTATTGTTACTATATAAATAAAGGAAAGCAAACATGCCATATTTTCATAGACATTTGAACACAAGTTGAAATTATCATACGAAATACACATAAAAAAGACTGCTAATATGGCAGTCTAAAAAGTGATATTTATTTGTTTGTCCGCGGAATGAAGAAGTGAACTTCACTCTTCACTTTTTTCTAACCATTCCTATCTATTCAAGTGTTTCATAAGCAGACCATTGCTTGATCATGATCGAGGCAATGGGGGACAATACTTGTAATCGCCCACTAACCATACATATCATGCCCTCTACTTTTTTAAAATCTCCGGTGCCATACGCAAAGCATAAAAAATCATACTGCTGGATATACTGTAAACAACCTTACATAACTACACACACCATAGCAATTCTGTTACCTACTATAACAAGGAAGTGAAACCCATGAATCGAAAAGGCGGGCTTTTTTCCTCTCAGGAACGAGTAAAGCAATATGTTTCACATACAGATGCTGCAGCGGCAAAACAAATCCAAACCATCCTTTCTTCATCCTTACGTAAAGCTGCCGGCAAACCAATTGTCGTGGTTTGTATCGGAACAGACCGTTCAACCGGTGACTCATTAGGCCCGCTCGTAGGAATGAAACTCAAACAGATGCAGCTCACCAGATTCCATGTCTACGGAACCTTATCTGACCCCGTCCATGCTGTGAACATGAAGGATAAAATCAATGACATTCATAAATTACATAAAAACCCATTTGTTATAGCAGTGGATGCATGCTTAGGCCGCGTTAAGAGTGTGGGTTCATTTCAAATCGGGGACGGGCCATTAAAGCCCGGAGCCGGTGTACAAAAAGACCTTCCTGAAGTGGGAGATCTTCATATTAACGGAATCGTGAATGTGAGCGGTTTCATGGAATATTTTGTATTGCAAAACACTAGACTCAACTTGGTCATGAATATGGCAAATGTTCTAGCGGAAGGTTTGAGTTTAACAGATCGGACAGAGTGGAGGCAAGAACGCATTAACCCGCTGCAAAGGCTCACTGGGCGCATATAAAACAAAAACCATCTTCGTTTGAAAGATGGTTTCTTCATTTACGATTCTCGTTCAGACAAAAGCTCTAAAATCCGGTCAAGGTCTTCATTAGAGAAAAATTCAATTTCGATTTTGCCTTTTTTCTTCTGTCTTTTAATATTAACTGTTGTTCCAAAATAATTTTGGAGATAGGATTCTCGTTCTTTTAGAACCGCATCTTTCACAGGTTCTTTTTTCTTTGTTTCACGTGGAACATTCTGATTCAACTGCTGAATCAGCTGCTCAAGCTGGCGAACATTGAGCTGCTCCGCAATCACTTTTTGTACCAGCGGTTCAAGCTTATTTTTGTTTTTTAAGCCAAGAAGCGTGCGTCCATGTCCCATAGAAAGCGTACCTTCGGCAATAAGCTGCTGAATATTTTCTGGCAGTGTCAGCAGTCTTAAATGATTCGCAATATGCGGTCTGCTTTTCCCAAGACGTTTGGCAAGCTGCTCTTGTGTGAGATCTAAGTGTTTCAACAAGGAATCATATGCCTGAGCCTCTTCAAGCGGAGATAAATCTTCACGCTGAAGGTTTTCTAATAAAGCAATTTCCCTCATTAACGCCTCTGATAATTCACGGACAATGGCCGGAACTGTATCTAAACCTGCCAGCTTTGCCGCTCGAAAACGCCGTTCACCCGCAACAATATCATAGCCTTTTAAAGATTTTCTGACGATAAGCGGCTGAAGAATGCCATGCTGCAGCACAGATTCTTTTAGTTCAGCTAATGCCTCGTCATCAAAGTGTTTTCTTGGCTGATAAGGATTAGGGCGTAAATCGGCAATTTTAATTTCTTCAACTGTCTCTTCAGACAAATCGACCTGATTAAATAACGCATTAATCCCTTTTCCAAGGCCTTTAGCCATTCGCAGCCACTTCCTTTGCTAAATCTAAATATACTTCCGCACCTCTTGACCGCGGATCGTATAAAATGATGGGTTTTCCGTGACTCGGTGCCTCACTCAGACGGACATTACGCGGAATAACTGTCTTATATACTTTATCCCTAAAATACTTTTTAACCTCTTCAATCACTTGAATGCCAAGGTTTGTCCGGGCATCAAGCATTGTCAGCAATACACCTTCAATCATTAAATCAGTATTCAAATGCTTTTGCACAAGACGTACTGTATTTAATAACTGGCTGAGACCCTCCAAGGCATAATATTCGCACTGTACAGGAATCACAACGGAATCCGAGGCAGTAAGGGCATTAATCGTCAGCAAGCCCAATGACGGCGGACAATCAATGATAATATAATCATAATTTTGCTTTACTGCTTCAAGCGCTCTTTTCAATCTCACTTCTCTTGATATTGTAGGAACCAGCTCGATCTCAGCCCCTGCAAGCTGAATCGTCGCAGGAATCACATCCAAGTTCTCTACTGTCGTTGCTTTAATAATATCTATTACATCTGCATCATCTACTAAAATATCGTACACACACTGCTCTACATCGGCTTTTTCAATCCCTAATCCGCTTGTCGCATTTCCCTGCGGATCAATATCTACCAGCAGAACCCTTTTCCCTATGTAAGCCAAACATGCCCCAAGGTTGACAGACGTCGTTGTTTTGCCGACCCCGCCTTTTTGGTTCGTAATTGCTATGATTTTTCCCACGATGTCACCTACTTTCACATGAACATGTACTATCTTGCTTCTATTCTATCAAAAAAAGATTAAAGCGTTTCATTTTTTTCATCATTTTGTTCCGAATCAGAAGGGAAATAATTGAAAATTCAAGCACGCTTTATGCTTTCTCTTATAAATTCTGCAATTTCTATGTTTTTTTGACTTAAAAAAGGAATTTCTTAAAGAAAAAAAGAAGAAGTCACAGTACAGAACGTAGAAACAGGATGGTGAGAAAATGGTTTATCAAACGAAGAGAGATGTACCCGTTACGCTGATGATTGTGTTTCTCATATTACTGATACAAGCAGATGCCATTGTTCCTTTTGTGCTGGGAACTATGAGAGTTTCCGGCTGGATCATTTTTATTCTGCTGACTCTTTTAAATGGACTCATCATTTGGAGCTTTATTGACCTAAAATATGTATTGAAGGAACACCACCTAATCATTAAAGCCGGATTGATCAAACATCAAATTCCTTATGAAAAAATCGATAAAGTCGTTCCAAAAAAGAAACTATGGTCCGGTTTTCGTCTGATCGGCTCTCGCCATGCCATCACAATATATTATCAGGGGGGATGGGGACATACAGTAATTTCACCGCAAAAATCTGAAGAGTTTATCCACAAACTCAAAGAAAAGAATTCTAATATAATAATTTTCACTAAAAGTAAGTGATTACCTTTTATTGAAAATATAAAAAGCTCTCCTGCTTTTCAGGAGAGCTTCTATTTTGGTATGCGAATCGTTAATTGAATATATTCTTCAAATTCTTCTTCTTCCGTATTCAATTTTACACCGCTGTCTTCCACCATTGATAGTGACTGGCGAATCGTGTTCATCGCAATTCTTGTATCTCTGCTGAATGCTTTGCGTCTCGGCTTTGGCTTTCTCTTGCCTTGCTCCAGCATTTTCACCACGCGGTCTTCCGTCTGCTTTACATTTAAACTTTTCTCAATAATCTCTGTGAGCAGTGTGACTTGGAGCTCAGGCTGTTTCAGCGGAATCAGTGCTCTGGCATGGCGCTCGGTGATTTTCTTCTCCATAATCGCCTCTTGGACTGGCTGAGGCAGCTTTAATAACCGAAGCTTATTCGCGATTGTAGACTGCCCTTTTCCTAAGCGCTGTGCGAGTGCCTCCTGTGTTAAATCATGCAGCTCAAGCAGCCTAGCATAAGCATGCGCTTCCTCAATAGAAGACAGTTCTTCCCGCTGCAAGTTTTCGATTAACGCCACAGAAGCGGTTTCCGTGTCGGAAAAATCCTTAATAATTGCCGGAATCTTTTCCCACTCAAGCGATTGCACCGCTCTCCAGCGTCTTTCACCTGCAATGAGTTCGTATTGGCCTTCTTCTTCTGTATGCCTAACAACAATCGGCTGAATAATGCCGTGTGTATGAATGGTCATTGCTAACTCTTTGATTTTTTCATCTGAGAAAATGGTGCGTGGCTGAAAACGGTTGGGAACGATAGCATTTACCGGTATTTCCAGAATCTCTTCTTTGTTTGTATCATGTTCAGCAATCTCCGGCTCCTGTTCCTTCTCACCAAGCCCGAAGAAACGAGAGAATGAATGCTTCATGTACCTACACCACCTTTAAAAACTGCCATTTTTATAATTCTATTTTCTCATGGTTTTTCCTGCTGTACATCCATCAATTTTGATGAAAATATGATGGTATTGTCATATCAGGCTGTCTAAATTACCCTTCAATTGGCGATTTATTAGGAGTTCCCGGTTTTCTTGGATACTTCTTAGGTGTATTTTTTATTTTGCGTATCACCATAATATTACGATCGCTTTCTTCAATAGGCAGCTTAAAAGAATGGATATTCTCAAGTTCTCCTCCAAGCGTCGTGATTGCTTTTTTGCCTGCATTCAGTTCTTCTTCAGCTGATGCGGCTTTTAAAGCAACAAATAAACCGTTTTTCTTCACCAGAGGCAAGCAAAGCTCACTCAAAACAGATAATCTCGCAACTGCTCGCGCTGTCACAATATCATAGCTTTCACGCACGTCTTTCCGTTGCCCGAACGTTTCAGCTCTGTCATGGCAGAATGTTGTATTCTCCAATTGCAAAGCCTCAGATAACTTTTCTAAAAACGTGATCCGTTTATTCAGTGAATCCACGATTGTGACATTGAGGTGCGGAAAGCATATTTTTATCGGCAGACTTGGAAAACCCGCTCCCGCTCCGACATCACAAATCGTGTTCACCTGATTGAAGTCGACATAAAAAGCAGCTGTAATGGAATCATAAAAATGCTTTAAATAAACTTCTTTTTTCTCTGTTATTGAAGTCAGATTGATTTTTTCGTTCCATTCAACCAGCATGTCGTAATACAGCTCAAATTGCTCCAGCTGACGGGGAGAAAGGGAGATCCCTTTTTCCGCCAAACCAGAAGTGAATTCTTCAATATTCATGCCGTCATCCTTTCTATTCGGCTATCTTCGCAATGCGTCCCTGCTCTAAATACACCAATAGAATTGAAATGTCCGCCGGGTTTACACCGGAAATGCGGGAAGCTTGGGCAACAGACAAAGGCCGTACATTTTTCAGTTTTTGACGCGCCTCGGTCGCAATCCCCTTAATTGCGTCATAATCAATTCGATCTGGAATTTTTTTATTTTCCATCTTCTTCAGTTTTTCCACTTGCTGAAGAGATTTTTCAATATATCCTTCATATTTCACTTGGATTTCTACTTGTTCTGCCACGTCTTGAGGAACCGGCACTTCTGGCGGCGCCAGTTTTGTGACTGTTTCATAGTTCATTTCAGGACGCTTCATCAAGTCTGTGCCGCGAACTCCATCTTTCAATTCGCTTCCGCCAAGAGAACGGATATATTCTTGATTTTCCGGAGACGGCTTGATAATTACAGAATGAAGACGTTTTTTCTCCGCCTCGATCGCCGCTTTTTTCTTCTCAAAAGCCGCATAACGCTCATCAGAAATCAATCCAATGCGGTGTCCGATTTCTGTCAGACGCAAATCAGCATTGTCATGGCGAAGCAGCAATCTGTATTCCGCACGTGATGTCAAAAGACGATATGGCTCATTGGTACCTTTTGTCACAAGGTCATCAATCAGAACACCAATATAGGCGTCAGAACGGCTTAAAATCACTTCTTCTTTTCCAAGCGCTTTTCGTCCTGCATTGATTCCCGCCATAATCCCTTGTCCCGCAGCTTCTTCATAACCGGAAGTTCCGTTAATTTGGCCTGCAGTGTAAAGGTTTGTGATTTTTTTTGTTTCAAGTGTCGGCCAGAGCTGTGTCGGTACGATTGCATCATACTCGATCGCATAGCCGGCTCTCATCATTTGCACGTTTTCAAGTCCAGGAATCGTTGCAAGCATTCTTTGCTGTACGTCTTCTGGAAGACTTGTAGATAAACCTTGGACATAGACTTCCTGTGTATTTCTGCCTTCCGGCTCAAGGAAGATCTGGTGACGCGGTTTATCATTAAATCGTACAACTTTATCTTCAATGGATGGGCAGTATCTTGGGCCTGTACCTTTGATCATACCGGAATACATCGGTGAACGGTGCAGGTTGCTGTCAATAATCTCATGTGTCTCAGGGCTTGTATATGTCAGCCAGCAAGGGAGCTGATCTGTGATATATTCCACTGTTTCATATGAGAAAGCGCGAGGCACATCGTCACCAGGCTGAATTTCCGTTTTACTGTAATCAATCGTATCGCTTTTAACGCGAGGCGGCGTACCTGTTTTAAAACGAACAAGGTCAAAACCAAGTTCCTCCAAATGCTCAGAAAGCTTAATAGAAGGCTGCTGGTTATTCGGGCCGCTTGAGTAAGACAGATCGCCAAGAATGATACGTCCTCTTAAATATGTCCCTGTCGTCATGACAACTGCTTTCGCACGATAATGTGCGCCTGTTTGTGTAATAACGCCTCGGCATTCGCCGTCTTCAACGATCAGCCGCTCCACAATTCCTTGCAGCAATGTTAAGTTTTGTTCTTTTTCAAGCGTATTTTTCATTTCGTGCTGATATTGGAATTTGTCTGCTTGCGCACGCAATGCACGAACCGCAGGACCTTTTCCTGTATTCAGCATTCTCATTTGAATATGTGTTTTATCGATGTTTCTTCCCATTTCTCCGCCGAGCGCGTCAATTTCGCGGACGACAATCCCTTTTGCGGGACCGCCGACAGACGGATTACATGGCATAAATGCAACCATATCTAGGTTGATGGTCAAGACAAGCGTTTTGGCGCCTTGGCGTGCAGATGCGAGGGCAGCCTCAACACCGGCATGCCCGGCGCCAATCACAATCACATCGTATTGGCCTGCTTCATACCCCATGATTCTAGTTCCTCCTTTAATTATTTTCCTAAACAGAATTGAGAAAAGAGCTGATCAATTAAGCTTTCGTGGACAGAATCTCCAATGATTTCCCCTAAAAGCTCCCAGCATCTTGTAAGGTCAATTTGCACCATGTCGATCGGGACATCCTGTTCGATGCCGCTAAGCGCATCTTCAATGGCGCGTTTTGCTTGCTGTAAAATAGAGATGTGACGTGTGTTGCTGACATAAGTCAGATCACCGCTTTCAATGGCACCCGTGTAGAACAATGATTGAATCGCTTCTTCCAGATCATTGATGCCTTCCTCTTTTAGAAGAGATGTGGTAACAACTGGACGTCCATTGGCAAGCTCACGGACACGTTCAGTGTCAATCTTCGCCTCAAGGTCAGTCTTATTCAAAATCACGATAACATCCATGCCCTCAACGGCTTCAAAAAGCTTCACGTCTTCTTCAGAAAGCTCTTCACTATAATTAAGCACAAGTAAAATCAGGTCCGCTTCCTTTAGAACCTGGCGAGAACGTTCAACACCGATTCGCTCAACAATATCCTCTGTTTCACGAATACCTGCTGTATCAACCAGACGAAGCGGGACGCCCCTTACATTCACGTATTCCTCAATCACATCCCGCGTCGTTCCGGGAATATCGGTTACAATGGCTTTTGCCTCATGAACGAGGCTGTTCAGAAGAGATGATTTTCCTACGTTCGGCCGGCCGATAATGACGGTAGAAAGACCTTCACGTAAGATTTTTCCTTGCTCAGAAGTCCTCAGCAGCGCCTCAATTTCCTTTTTCACGGCGGTTGCCTTTTCGACTAAAATCTGATGCGTCATTTCCTCTACATCATCATACTCCGGATAATCGATATTCACCTCAACATGGGCCAGTGTTTCTAAAATCTCACTGCGCAAACGGCGCACCAAAGCAGAAAGACGCCCTTCCATTTGATTCATAGCAACGTTCATTGCCCGGTCCGTTTTCGCTCTGATTAAGTCCATAACCGCTTCCGCCTGTGAAAGATCGATTCGGCCGTTTAAAAACGCACGTTTCGTAAATTCACCAGGCTCTGCCAGTCTCGCTCCCTCTCTCAATGCAAGCTGAAGCACTTGGTTCACAGTCACAATTCCCCCGTGACAGTTAATCTCGATGACATCTTCTCGTGTAAAAGTTCTCGGCGCTTTTAACACTGATACCATTACTTCCTCAACGACACGATCCGAAGGTCTGTCTACGATATGACCATAATGAATCGTATGTGATTCGACCGAGCTGAGTGTTTTCCCCTTCGGTCCCTTATAAATTCTATCTGCGATTTGAATGGCTTCTGGTCCGCTCAACCGTACAATCGCAATCGCGCCTTCTCCCATCGGTGTAGAAATTGCCGCAATTGTATCCATGTTGTTCACCTCTCTTTACTTATACTTCATCTATATAAAAAATTTTTATTATGCCAAAACTAAAAGATAACATAGTTTGGTTCGAAGTGGAAGATTTGTTATCCACAGAAATAGAAATTCGTCCCTTATTACTTTAACTTATCCACATGTGAATAACAATTAATTTTATTTCCTGAACTTCCTTTTTATCAACAGGATACACCTAAAAAGAAAAAACTTAAACGGCAAAACCTTGATATTACTAGGAAAAGTAGATTTTTCGGATACAAAAAAACCGAAATCCGATTTTTATCGGACTTCGGTTTTATGCTATCTTTTATGGGAAATAACGAGATGACGATTTTCGCCTTCACCCATTGAATATGTTTTGATCTGGTGGTTTGCATATCCAGAAAGAGTATCGTGAATAATTTTTCTTTCGCTGGACGGCATGGGCTCAAGCTGGATGGATTTTTTCGTTTTCAAAACCTGGTCAGCAAGCTTGATGGCCAGCTGGCTCAGTGTTTCTTTTCTTTTCAAACGATAGTTTTCTGCATCCACCGTCACATTTTTATATTGGCCTGGATAACGGTTAAGGGCAAGCTGTGTCAAAGTTTCAAGGGCGTTTAAGGTTTGTCCTCTTTTCCCAATCAACAATGCTGCCTTTTCACCTGTTATATGATATCTCACTGTCTTTTTACTTTCTTGAACAGTCACATCAGACTTCCCGGCAATGGCTTCGGCAATCGTTTGAAGATATAACTTCGCTTGCTGAATCGGATCAATCTTTTCAACCAGCTTTACGATCGCAGGCTTTTTACCGAAAATACCGAGAAACCCTTTGTTTCCCTCTTCAATAACAGTAATTTCTACCTTATCCTTCGTTAATCCCAACTCTTGCAATCCGGACTGTACTGCTTCATCGACATTTCGCCCTGCAGCAGTCACATTCCTCACTTTTTCTTTCCTCCGGCTTTTTGCGGCTCAGGATTTTTTTTAATATCAGGTCCTTTAATGAGGAAAGTTTGCGCAATCATAAACAAGTTACCGACTACCCAATAAAGAGAAAGAGCCGCCGGGAAGTTGATCGCAAATACGATAATCATAATTGGCATAATCCAAAGCATCATCGCCATTTGCGGATTTTGCTGCGCATTGCCCGCCATCATCAGTTTTTGCTGAACAAATGTAGCGACACCGGCAACGATAGGAAGAATATAGTAAGGATCTTTTTCTCCTAAGTCAAACCATAAGAAGCTATGCTCTGAAATCGCCTGGGTTCTCATGATCGCATGATAGAATCCAATTAAAATCGGCATCTGGATCAAAATCGGGAAACATCCCGCCAATGGATTGACACCATGCTTTTGGAATAACGCCATTGTTTCCTGCTGAAGCTTTTGCTGCGTTTTTTGATCCTTTGAGCTGTATTTTTCTTTAAGCTTTTGCATTTCCGGCTGTAAAGCCTGCATCGCTTTCGAACTTCTCAGCTGCTTAATCATCAGCGGTAAAATTAATAAACGAATTAAAATGGTAACTAGAATAATTGAAAGCCCGTAGTTATCTCCCGTCAATTTCGCTACATACGTAATGAGCTCAGACAATGGATATACTACGTACTTGTCCCAGAAATGCGGACTATCTTCAGTGATCGGCTCTTTCACACTCGAGCATCCAGCCAAAAGCATGAATACGCCAACCATACTTAATAGCAACCCTATTCTCCTTTTCAACAACATTTCCTCCTATAATTAATCTTTACACTCTTTTATTGCAAAGCATACTTGTATGTATTTTAGCATCTTTCAGTTTTAAATGGTGTCTTTTTCTGATCAACCAGAAAGGAAGCGCTTTTAAAAGTTGTAAGAAAGCAGTGGTGATGCCTACTTTGACGAAGATTTCTTATATAATGAAGACTTTCTGAATAGATGCTGCAGACTTTTTTTCGTTTCCTCATATGTCAGCTGGCTCGCCGGTTTTCTGGCAATAATGATGTAATCCTTTTCCTTCAGTCTCTCTTTCTCTTCAAGAAAGGCCTGCCGAATCAAACGTTTGATCCGATTTCGCATCACAGCATTGCCAATTTTTTTGCTGACGGAAAGCCCGACACGCAGTTCATCATTTTCAGGCTGATCAAGCGTATATAAGACAAACTGGCGGTTTGCAACTGATGTCCCATGTTTAAACACTTTTTGAAAATCTTCATTTTTCTTTAAACGATTTCGCTTCTTCAAATGACTCACTCCGATACTGGCTGGCAGAAACTTTTAAAATTTATTATGAACATGAGATGCATCTGAACCAGGAAGCATGCCCCGGTTCATTACACATCACATCTATCTTTTCCCATAACGTGAAAAAAGACCACTGACATTATTCAGTGGCCTAAGCTGATAATACTTTTCTGCCTTTGCGGCGACGGCGTGCTAAAACTAGACGACCGTTTTTTGAACTCATACGGCTTCTGAAGCCATGAACTTTGCTGCGTTTACGGTTATTCGGTTGGAATGTTCTTTTCATTTATGACACCTCCCTCGAGGAATAGCTGTTAAAGACAGTCTTACTTATTATATTTGCGTTACCTATTCATTGTCAACTTCACTAGTGCTTTTATTTCTTGCAACCATAATAGGATACCATACCTTTTCAACTTTCGAAACCTTATTTTTTAGATTCCTTAATTTTACGGAAAAAAGACAAATCCAAACAATTTGCCCCTAAAATCACGCATGTGGATATCTTTTTCGGCTTTTTTTAGTATCCACAGAGGTTATCGACAACATTTTCACATTGCCAACCCCTGTGGACAAGGTTTTTTCAACAGGTTGTCCGCTTTGTGGATAAGATTGTGACAACCATTGCAAGCTCTCGTTTATTTTGGTATTATATTTGTGTTTTAACTCTTGATTACTAATCCTACCTTTCCTCTTTATCCACAAAGTGTGGATAAGTTGTGGATTGATTTCACACAGCTTGTGTAGAAGGTTGTCCACAAGTTGTGAAATTTGTCGAAAAGCTATTTATCTACTATATTATATGTTTTCAACATTTAATGTGTACGAATGGTAAGCGCCATTTGCTCTTTTTTTGTGTTATATAACAGAGAAAGGCACCATTTTCTAAGAAAAGGAGGGACGTGCCGGAAGATGGAAAATATATTAGATCTGTGGAACCAAGCCCTTGCTCAAATCGAAAAAAAGTTGAGCAAACCGAGTTTTGAGACTTGGATGAAGTCAACCAAAGCCCACTCACTGCAAGGCGATACATTAACAATCACGGCTCCCAATGAATTTGCCAGAGACTGGCTGGAGTCCAGATACTTGCATCTGATTGCAGATACTATATATGAATTAACCGGGGAAGAATTGAGCATTAAGTTTGTCATTCCTCAAAATCAAGATGTTGAGGACTTTATGCCGAAACCGCAAGTCAAAAAAGCGGTCAAAGAAGATACATCTGATTTTCCTCAAAATATGCTCAATCCAAAATATACTTTTGATACTTTTGTCATCGGATCTGGAAACCGATTTGCACACGCTGCTTCCCTCGCAGTAGCGGAAGCACCCGCGAAAGCTTACAACCCTTTATTTATCTATGGGGGCGTCGGCTTAGGGAAAACGCACTTAATGCATGCGATCGGCCATTATGTAATAGATCATAATCCTTCTGCCAAAGTGGTTTATCTGTCTTCTGAGAAATTCACAAACGAATTCATCAACTCTATCCGAGATAATAAAGCCGTCGACTTCCGCAATCGCTATCGAAATGTTGATGTGCTTTTGATAGATGATATTCAATTTTTAGCGGGGAAAGAACAAACCCAGGAAGAATTTTTCCATACATTTAACACATTGCACGAAGAAAGCAAACAAATCGTCATTTCAAGTGACCGACCGCCAAAGGAAATTCCGACACTTGAGGACAGATTGCGCTCACGTTTTGAATGGGGCCTTATTACAGATATCACACCGCCTGATCTAGAAACGAGAATTGCAATTTTAAGAAAAAAAGCCAAAGCAGAAGGCCTCGATATTCCGAACGAGGTTATGCTTTACATCGCGAATCAAATCGACAGCAATATTCGGGAACTCGAAGGAGCATTAATCAGAGTTGTCGCTTATTCATCTTTAATTAATAAAGATATTAATGCTGATCTGGCCGCTGAGGCGTTGAAAGATATTATTCCTTCCTCAAAACCGAAAGTCATTACGATAAAAGAAATTCAGAGGGTAGTAGGCCAGCAATTTAATATTAAACTCGAGGATTTCAAAGCAAAAAAACGGACAAAGTCAGTAGCTTTTCCGCGTCAAATCGCCATGTACTTATCAAGGGAAATGACTGATTCCTCTCTTCCTAAAATCGGTGAAGAGTTTGGAGGACGTGATCATACGACCGTTATTCATGCGCATGAAAAAATTTCAAAACTGCTGGCAGATGATGAACAGCTTCAGCAGCATGTAAAAGAAATTAAAGAACAGCTTAAATAGCAGGACCGGGGATCAATCGGGGAAAGTGTGAATAACTTTTCGGAAGTCATACACAGTCTGTCCACATGTGGATAGGCTGTGTTTCCTGTCTTTTTCACAACTTATCCACAAATCCACAGGCCCTACTATTACTTCTACTATTTTTTTTATAAATATATATATATTAATACATTATCCGTTAGGAGGATAAAAATGAAATTCACGATTCAAAAAGATCGTCTTGTTGAAAGTGTCCAAGATGTATTAAAAGCAGTTTCATCCAGAACCACGATTCCCATTCTGACTGGTATTAAAATTGTTGCATCAGATGATGGAGTATCCTTTACAGGGAGTGACTCAGATATTTCTATTGAATCCTTCATTCCTAAAGAAGAAGGAGATAAAGAAATCGTCACTATTGAACAGCCCGGAAGCATCGTTTTACAGGCTCGCTTTTTTAGTGATATTGTAAAAAAATTGCCGATGGCAACTGTAGAAATCGAAGTCCAAAATCAATATTTGACGATTATCCGTTCTGGTAAAGCTGAATTTAATCTAAACGGACTGGATGCTGATGAGTATCCGCACTTGCCGCAGATTGAAGAGCATCATGCGATTCAGATCCCAACTGATTTGTTAAAAAATCTAATCAGACAAACAGTATTTGCAGTGTCCACCTCAGAAACACGCCCTATCTTGACAGGTGTAAACTGGAAAGTGGAGCAAAGTGAATTATTATGCACTGCGACGGATAGCCACCGTCTCGCATTAAGAAAGGCGAAACTTGATATTCCAGAAGACAGATCTTATAACGTCGTGATTCCGGGAAAAAGTTTAACTGAACTCAGCAAGATTTTAGATGACAACCAGGAACTTGTAGATATCGTCATCACAGAAACCCAAGTTCTGTTTAAAGCGAAAAACGTCTTATTCTTCTCACGGCTTCTGGACGGGAATTATCCAGACACAACCAGCCTGATTCCGCAAGACAGCAAAACAGAAATCATTGTGAACACAAAAGAATTCCTTCAGGCCATTGATCGTGCATCTCTTTTAGCCAGAGAGGGACGCAACAACGTTGTAAAACTGTCTGCAAAACCGGCTGAATCCATTGAAATTTCTTCCAACTCGCCGGAAATCGGTAAAGTTGTGGAAGCAATTGCTGCGGATCAAATTGAAGGTGAGGAATTAAATATCTCTTTTAGTCCAAAATATATGCTGGATGCACTAAAGGTGCTTGAAGGAGCAGAAATACGCGTAAGCTTTACAGGTGCAATGAGACCTTTCTTAATTCGCACGCCGAATGATGAAACGATTGTACAGCTTATCCTCCCTGTCAGAACCTATTAATCCGATACACTGCTGCCGACCTGTCGGCAGCTTTTCTATTCGGTATCTGCTCCGACAAGTTTTCCCTTTCCCTAATTCGTTTTTTTTTAGTACAATTAGATATTAGTGATATTTGAAAGAGGTCGATATAATGGCAAATCCGATTTCAATTGATACAGAGATGATTACACTCGGACAATTCTTAAAATTAGCCGATGTGATTCAGTCTGGCGGTATGGCGAAGTGGTTTTTAAGCGAGCATGAAGTGCTTGTGAACGATGAGCCGGACAACCGCCGGGGCAGAAAGCTGTATGTTGGAGATGTGGTAGAGATTGAAGGATTTGGTTCATTTCAAGTCGTCAATTAAAGCGGGTGACACTGATTGTATATCCAGAACTTAGAACTGACATCTTACCGCAACTACGACCATGCTGAACTTCAATTTGAAAATAAAGTAAATGTGATCATCGGAGAAAACGCCCAGGGGAAGACAAACCTCATGGAGGCGATCTATGTCTTGTCTATGGCGAAATCGCACCGGACATCAAATGACAAAGAACTTATACGATGGGACAAAGACTATGCTAAAATAGAGGGAAGAGTGATGAAGCAAAACGGGGCGATCCCGATGCAGCTCGTCATCTCCAAAAAGGGTAAAAAGGGCAAGGTCAATCATATTGAACAGCAAAAGCTCAGCCAGTATGTCGGGGCCCTCAACACCATTATGTTCGCGCCGGAAGATTTAAATCTTGTAAAGGGAAGCCCTCAAGTGAGAAGGCGGTTTCTTGACATGGAAATCGGACAGGTTTCTCCCGTCTACCTTCATGATCTTTCTCTTTACCAGAAAATCCTTTCCCAGCGGAATCATTTTTTGAAACAGCTGCAAACAAGAAAACAAACTGACCGGACGATGCTCGATGTTCTGACCGATCAGCTTGTAGAAGTTGCAGCAAAAGTCGTCGTAAAACGCCTGCAGTTTACAGCACAGCTCGAGAAATGGGCGCAGCCCATCCATGCAGGCATCTCAAGAGGGCTTGAAGAACTGACCCTGAAATACCATACAGCTCTTGATGTATCAGATCCCCTAGATTTGTCGAAAATAGGAGATAGCTATCAAGAAGCCTTTTCTAAATTAAGAGAAAAAGAAATTGAGCGTGGTGTGACGCTGTCAGGGCCTCATCGCGATGATGTTCTTTTCTATGTGAACGGACGCGATGTGCAGACGTATGGTTCTCAAGGACAGCAGCGAACGACGGCGTTGTCCCTTAAGCTGGCGGAGATTGACCTGATCCATGAAGAAATCGGAGAATATCCCATTTTACTATTGGATGATGTACTGAGTGAACTGGATGATTATCGGCAGTCACACTTGCTTCATACGATCCAAGGCCGTGTACAAACGTTTGTCACAACGACAAGCGTTGATGGCATTGATCACGAAACCTTACGTCAAGCAGGAATGTTCCGTGTGCAAAATGGTGCGTTAGTGAAGTGAAGAAATGAGGTGAGCAATTGTATATTCATTTAGGTGATGACTTTGTGGTTTCAACACGAGATATTGTCGGCATTTTTGACTTTAAAGCCAACATGTCGCCTATTGTTGAAGAATTTCTGAAAAAACAGAAACACAAGGTGGTGCCTCCCGTAAACGGCACGCCCAAATCTATCGTAGTCACGGTCCAGAATATATATTACTCTCCCTTATCTTCCAGCACATTAAAAAAACGTGCGCAATTTATGTTTGAAATAGATTCTTAGAAATTTTTTATCACGAATATATCGTTTAGAAAAGTGTAGGTGAATGACGTGGCTATGGAACAGCAGCAAAACAGTTATGATGAAAATCAGATACAGGTACTAGAAGGATTGGAAGCTGTTCGTAAAAGACCGGGGATGTATATCGGTTCGACAAACAGCAAAGGCCTTCACCACCTGGTATGGGAAATTGTCGACAATAGTATTGACGAAGCCCTCGCCGGTTATTGTACGGATATCAATATCCAAATTGAAAAAGACAACAGTATCACGGTTGTAGATAATGGCCGCGGTATTCCAGTCGGTATTCATGAAAAAATGGGCCGTCCTGCGGTAGAAGTCATTATGACGGTGCTTCATGCCGGAGGAAAATTTGACGGAAGCGGTTATAAAGTATCCGGAGGATTACACGGTGTAGGTGCGTCGGTCGTAAACGCACTATCAACAGAGCTTGATGTGACGGTTCACCGTGACGGTAAAATTCACCGCCAAACCTATAAACGCGGAGTTCCGGTTACAGACCTTGAAATCATTGGCGAAACGGCTCATACAGGAACGACGACACATTTTGTCCCGGACCCTGAAATTTTCTCAGAAACAACCGAGTATGATTACGATCTGCTTGCCAACCGCGTGCGTGAATTAGCCTTTTTAACAAAGGGCGTAAACATCACGATTGAAGATAAACGTGAAGGACAAGAGCGCAAAAATGAATACCATTACGAAGGCGGAATTAAAAGTTATGTAGAGTATTTAAACCGCTCTAAAGAGGTTGTCCATGAAGAGCCGATTTACATTGAAGGCGAAAAGGACGGCATTACGGTTGAAGTGGCTTTGCAATACAATGACAGCTACACAAGCAACATTTACTCGTTTACAAACAACATTAACACGTACGAAGGCGGTACCCATGAAGCTGGCTTCAAAACGGGCCTGACTCGTGTTATCAACGATTACGCCAGAAAAAAAGGGCTTATTAAAGAAAATGATCCAAACCTAAGCGGAGATGACGTAAGGGAAGGGCTGACAGCGATTATTTCAATCAAACACCCTGATCCGCAGTTTGAGGGCCAAACGAAAACAAAGCTGGGCAACTCAGAAGCACGGACGATCACCGATACGTTATTTTCTACGGCGATGGAAACATTTATGCTGGAAAATCCAGATGCGGCCAAAAAAATTGTCGATAAAGGCTTAATGGCGGCAAGAGCAAGGATGGCTGCGAAAAAAGCGCGTGAACTAACACGCCGTAAGAGTGCTTTGGAAATTTCAAACCTGCCTGGTAAGTTAGCGGACTGCTCTTCAAAAGATCCGAGCATCTCCGAGTTATATATCGTAGAGGGTGACTCTGCCGGGGGATCTGCTAAACAAGGACGCGACAGACATTTCCAAGCCATTTTGCCGCTTAGAGGTAAAATCCTAAACGTTGAAAAGGCCAGACTGGATAAAATCCTTTCTAACAACGAAGTTCGCTCTATGATCACAGCGCTCGGCACAGGTATTGGGGAAGATTTCAACCTTGAGAAAGCCCGTTACCACAAAGTTGTCATTATGACAGATGCCGATGTTGACGGCGCGCACATCAGAACACTGCTGTTAACGTTCTTTTACAGATATATGCGCCAAATTATCGAAAATGGCTACGTGTACATTGCACAGCCGCCGCTCTACAAGGTTCAACAGGGGAAACGCGTTGAATATGCGTACAATGACAAGGAGCTTGAAGAGCTGTTAAAAACTCTTCCTCAAACGCCTAAGCCTGGACTGCAGCGTTACAAAGGTCTTGGTGAAATGAATGCCACCCAGCTATGGGAGACAACCATGGATCCTAGCTCCAGAACACTTCTTCAGGTAACTCTTGAAGATGCAATGGATGCGGACGAGACTTTTGAAATGCTTATGGGCGACAAGGTAGAACCGCGCCGAAACTTCATAGAAGCGAATGCGAGATACGTTAAAAATCTTGACATCTAATCATAAAAAGCCTTATTTCCAATAAGAAATAAGGCTTTTTTCTGAACAAGATCAGATGCAGCAATGCCTGCAATACCTATATATTCTAGCAATTTAATGTGTATAATCATAAGTTTATTGATATAATGGAGAATAGTGAAATCGTATTGAAGGTCATAATGGACAATCTACTCCCACATATTTCATGTGATACTTCAGGGAGGTTTTTTAATGAGTGAACAAAACACACCACAAGTTCGTGAAATAAATATCAGTCAGGAAATGCGTACGTCCTTCTTGGATTATGCAATGAGCGTTATCGTGTCCCGTGCTCTTCCGGATGTTCGAGACGGTTTAAAACCGGTTCATAGACGGATTTTGTATGCAATGAATGATTTAGGCATGACAAGTGACAAGCCTTATAAAAAATCCGCGCGTATCGTTGGAGAAGTTATCGGGAAATACCACCCGCACGGTGATTCAGCGGTATATGAATCCATGGTCAGAATGGCTCAGGATTTCAACTACCGTTATATGCTCGTTGACGGTCACGGAAACTTCGGTTCTGTTGACGGAGACTCAGCGGCGGCCATGCGTTATACAGAAGCAAGAATGTCTAAAATCTCAATGGAGATTCTTCGCGACATCACAAAAGACACAATCGATTACCAGGATAACTATGACGGATCAGAAAGAGAACCTGTCGTTATGCCTTCAAGGTTCCCGAATCTGCTCGTGAACGGTGCTGCCGGCATTGCGGTAGGTATGGCAACAAACATTCCTCCGCACCAGCTGGGAGAAATCATTGACGGTGTACTTGCTGTCAGTGAGAATCCGGACATTACCATTCCAGAGCTTATGGAAGTCATTCCAGGGCCTGATTTCCCGACCGCGGGTCAAATCTTGGGACGCAGCGGTATCCGGAAAGCATACGAATCAGGCCGAGGCTCTATCACGATCCGGGCAAAAGCTGAGATCGAACAAACATCTTCGGGTAAAGAAAGAATTATCGTTACAGAGTTACCTTACCAAGTAAATAAGGCGAAATTAATTGAGAAAATTGCTGATCTCGTAAGGGACAAAAAGATAGAGGGTATCACAGATCTGCGTGATGAGTCAGATCGTACAGGTATGAGAATTGTCATTGAAATCAGACGCGATGCCAATGCAAATGTCATCTTAAACAATCTGTACAAACAAACTGCTCTACAAACATCTTTTGGCATCAACCTGCTTGCACTTGTTGATGGCCAGCCGAAAGTTTTAACTCTTAAGCAATGCCTGGAGCATTACCTTGACCATCAAAAAGTTGTCATTAGACGCCGTACTGCTTATGAATTGCGTAAAGCAGAAGCGAGAGCTCATATCTTGGAAGGATTGAGAGTTGCACTGGATCATCTCGATGCAGTTATCTCCCTTATCCGTAATTCTCAAACGGCTGAAATTGCGAGAACAGGTTTAATTGAACAATTCTCACTGACAGAGAAGCAAGCACAAGCGATCCTTGATATGAGGCTCCAGCGTTTAACGGGACTGGAACGTGAAAAGATCGAAGAAGAATACCAATCTCTTGTTAAATTAATTGCAGAGCTAAAAGACATCTTGGCAAATGAATATAAAGTGCTTGAGATCATTCGTGAAGAACTCACGGAAATCAAAGAGCGTTTTAACGATGAAAGACGTACTGAGATCGTCACTTCTGGACTGGAGACAATTGAAGATGAAGATCTCATCGAGAGAGAAAATATCGTAGTTACTCTGACGCACAACGGATACGTCAAACGTCTTCCTGCATCAACTTACCGCAGTCAAAAACGAGGCGGAAAAGGTGTACAAGGTATGGGAACAAACGAAGATGATTTCGTTGAACATTTGATCTCTACGTCAACTCATGACACGATTCTCTTCTTCTCGAACAAGGGGAAAGTGTATCGTGCAAAAGGGTATGAAATCCCTGAATACGGCAGAACGGCAAAAGGAATCCCGATTATTAACCTGCTGGAGGTAGAGAAGGGTGAGTGGATCAACGCGATTATTCCAGTCACGGAATTCAATGCGGAGCTTTACCTTTTCTTCACTACAAAGCATGGGGTTTCAAAACGAACATCGCTATCTCAATTCGCTAATATCCGAAACAATGGTCTAATTGCTCTGAGTCTTCGTGAAGATGATGAACTGATGGGTGTACGTCTGACTGACGGCACAAAACAAATCATCATTGGAACGAAAAACGGTTTACTGATCCGTTTCCCTGAAACAGATGTCCGGGAGATGGGAAGAACTGCGGCGGGCGTAAAAGGCATCACCCTGACGGATGACGACGTTGTTGTCGGCATGGAGATCTTAGAGGAAGAATCACACGTCCTTATCGTAACTGAAAAAGGGTACGGAAAACGAACTCCGGCTGAAGAGTACAGAACCCAAAGCCGGGGCGGAAAAGGACTCAAAACAGCGAAAATCACCGAAAACAACGGCCAACTAGTAGCAGTGAAAGCTACTAAAGGTGAAGAGGATCTAATGATTATTACAGCTAGCGGCGTACTCATCAGAATGGACATCAATGATATCTCCATCACCGGACGTGTCACTCAAGGTGTGCGTCTCATCAGAATGGCAGAAGAAGAGCATGTTGCTACAGTAGCTTTAGTAGAGAAAAACGAAGAAGATGAGAATGAAGAAGAACAAGAAGAAGTGTGAGAAAAAGCGCAGCTGAAATAGCTGCGCTTTTTTGTGTGTCATAACCCTTTACAGTCATAAAAACTATGGTATAATCATTTCTGTTGTCTTTTTAAAGACACAAGCATGACCATTATGACTAGTAAAAACTTTTTTAAAAAAGTATTGACCTAGTTAACTAAAAATGTTACTATTAAGTAGTCGCTTCGAGAGAAGCACACAAAGTTCTTTGAAAACTAAACAAGACAAAACGTACCTGTTAATTCAGTTTTTAAAAATCGCACAGCGATGTGCGTAGTCAGTCAAACTACTTTATCGGAGAGTTTGATCCTGGCTCAGGACGAACGCTGGCGGCGTGCCTAATACATGCAAGTCGAGCGGACAGATGGGAGCTTGCTCCCTGATGTTAGCGGCGGACGGGTGAGTAACACGTGGGTA